>DATEML010000276.1:0-54036 GCA_035275585.1 Steroidobacteraceae bacterium
GAGAGCGGCGGCGCGCTGACGTTCATCGCGGCGGGCGTGTTCGCGACGGTCGCGATCCTGGCGCTGGTCGGCGAGCGCATCATCAAGACGCTCGAAGAGATTCGTGACGGCAGCGTTACACGCATTCGCGTCAATACGCCCGGTGAACGGGTAGTGACGGAGCGTGCGGTATCGGAGCGCGAGGTCGAGCAGCTAGCCACTAGCCGCTAGCGGGTGCTCGTCGCCAGCAGCCGCCACGCTGTTGAAATTCACGATCCAGCGGCGGCACTCCTCGGCGGGGATCGCGGGGCTGTAACGATAGCCCTGCCCGTAGTCGTAGCCGGCCTGCGCGAGGTATTGCGCAGTCCATTCCGATTCGACGCCTTCCGCCACGACCTGCAGCCCGAGCTCGTGTGCCATGCGCACGGTCGAGTTCACGATGCTGCGATCGTCGGCCCGCTCATGCAGGTTCGTGACGAACGACTTGTCGAGCTTGACCGCGTGTACCGGCAGCAGTCGCAGGTATGCGAGCGACGAGAAGCCGGTGCCGAAGTCGTCGATCGACAGCGCGATGCCGAGGGCGTGAATCTCGCGGATCACGCGCAACGCGTGCTCGCTGTCGTACAGCATTGCGCTTTCGGTGATCTCCAGCTCCAGCGCTTCGCCCGGCACGCGGTGTTTCTCCAGCAGTCCGCGCAGGACGCCGATGAAGTCGGTGTCCTGCAACAGGCGCGCCGACAGGTTGACTGCGACGCGCACCTGCAAGCCTGACGAGCGCCATTGCACCCACTGCGCCATCGCGCACGCCAGCGTCCACTCGGTCAGCGGCCGGATCAGGTCGGTCGATTCCGCCAGCACGATGAACTCGGCGGGGCTGACGAAGCCGTATTCCGGATGCGGCCAGCGAATCAGCGCTTCGACGCTGTCGCAGCGGCCGCTGCGGAAGTTGATCTTCGGCTGGTAGTACAAACGCAGCTGCCCGTTTGCGATCGCGTTGCGCAGCTCGCCGACCATCGCGAGGCGCCGAACCGTGTTGCGATCGTTCGCGGGGTCGTACATCTCGAAGCGCGTCTGCCGCCGCTTCGCAACGTACATCGCCACGTCCGCGTGCCGCAGCAGAGTCGCAGGATCCGACGCGTCGTCCGGGTAGCGCGCAATGCCGATGCTCACACCGACGTCGATCGCGATGCCCGCGGCTGCGATCGGCTCGCGCAGGCTCTCGTGCAGGATGCCGGCAACTGTCGCAGTGTCGTCGGTCGATGCGCTCTGTTCGAGCACGAGCGTGAATTCGTCGCCGCCCAGCCGTGCGACGAAGCCGCGGCCGGCGACCGACTCGAAGCGGCGCGCTACCTCGCGCAGTACCTGGTCGCCGACTTCGTGGCCAAGCGTATCGTTCACTTCCTTGAAGCGGCACAAGTCGAGCATCAGCAGCGTGACGCGCCGTTCGGAGCGAGCGCGCGTCAGCGCGACTTCGAGATGGCCCATCAACGCTGCACGGTTCGGCAGGTCCGTGAGGGAATCGTGCGTTGCTTCGTACTGCAGGCGCTGTTCCTGCAGCTTGCGCGCCGTGATGTCGCGCACGATCACGGTGCGTAGCGCTTCGCCCTGGATGTCCACGGGGCTGACCGTGATCTCGACCGGAAAGGACGTGCCGTCATACTTCGTCGCGTCCTGCTCGATGACCTTGCCCGGCAGCGTCGGCGGGACGTGCGTGGCCTCCGGCAGAGGTACATAGCGCGACACCAGCGCGCCGACCATCGTCTCGCGGCTGCACGCGAACATCGACGCCGCGGCGGCATTGGCCATCTCGATCTGACCCTGCGGGCCGACGACCATGATGGCGTCGGCGGAGGATTCGGCGACGCTGCCGAGCAGGGCGTCGCGGCGGCGCATGCCGAACGCGTAGAGAACTGCGCGCATCGTCTCGTGGTCGAGCGAACGGATCGTCGCTGCCAGGAAGATGCCGCCCACGATCAGCAGCGCCGGCACGAATTCCAACACCAGGCGATGTGCCGAGTATGCATAGACGTTCAAGACGCCGAGCGCGACGATCGTCGTCGCGCCGACCAGCAGATTCCTGCGCCAGCCGTTGCCAGCGAAGTACACGGCGGCCAGCGCGGTGAGTGCCGCGAGCGCCAGCAGGTTGAGCCACCACGGCGTCGTGTGGAGCGCACCCTCTCGCAGGGACTGCGCGGCGAGCGCCTGAACCACGACACCCGGCAGCGCCTGGTAGACGGGCACGGCTTTGATGTCCGTGAGTTCCAGCGCCGTCGGACCAATCATCACGGTCCTGTCGCGGAACGCTGCGGGATCGACGCGTCCGGCGAGCACATCGACGTAAGAGAGATACGTGAAGGAGGAGGGTGAGATCGAGTAATCGATCGGCACTTCGCCCGACGCCGCGACATCGGGGCCCGCGAGCAATGCGACCGCCGACAGCAGACTCGTGTCGCCGAACGCCCAGTGCGTCGCCATGAAGCGGATCAGCCCGTCGTCGTCCTGTCGGAAGTTGACGCCGCCGAGCGTTGCCGCGCCGCGCAAGCGCTCCAGTGGCGTCGTGTAGATCAGCTTGCCCGAGGCGCCTGCGTCGGGCTGAAAGAATGCCGGCAGCACGAGTTGCGACGGTTCGAAGCCGGCAACCGCCGACTCGAGCAGCGCGTCGTCTTCGGCGTTCGTGTGCGCGCTGAAGTCGACGTCGATAAAGACGCGGCGCGGTTCTGCCGCGGCAATCGTTTCCAGCAAACGGGCGTGATAGCGGCGCGGCCAGGGCCATTGCCGCAGGTCGGCGAGACTGCGCGCGTCGATGCCGACGAGCACGATGTCCGAAGCGACTTCCCGCTGCAGCAGGCGCGAGCGCGCGTCCGCGGCTCTATGCTCGAATGGCGCGAGCAACCCTGCGGCGCGCAGCGACAGGGTCAGCGCGAGAATCGTCAGCGCGACGAGTGGCCAGCGATGCGCGCGGCCGATCAACGTCAGTTCCTATTTTTGCGACCGAGGAGGCCCCCGAGCAGGCCGCCGCCGCTGTCATCGCCCGGGTCGAGGCCGACGTCCAGGCCGATGCCCCCCGACCCGACATCGAGTCCGACGTTGACCGGTCCGACATTGACATCAGCGCCGAGGTTGCCCGCGCCCGCATCGACGCCCACGTCGGCACCAACCTCGACAGGTGCCACGTCGCCCGCGGCGACAGTCGCAGCGGCGCCGAGATCCACTGCGCCGGCAGGAACGTCAACGCTCGCGCCAGCGCCGACATCGGCAGTCACGACCTCGCCAGCTGCGGCAGTCACGCCGGCATTTACGTCGACGCCGCCCGCGGGCAGATCGACTGACACGTTCGTATTCACGTCGGCGCTCACGCTGCCGACATCGACGCCGACGTTGCCAGCCGCGGCAACACTACCTGCGCCGACATCGACCGTCGCGCCAACGTCAGCGATATCGACAACGGCCGCCTTGGCAGCCACCGCCCCGCTGGCGTCGGGCAAGGTATCGATGGTCCGCTCGCGCTCGGTGGGAGTCGGGTTGACATCGTTGCGCGGGGCGATGCCGTCAGCGGGGATCGTCGCTTCCACTCGCGGCCGCGACGCGTTGTCGTCGTTCCGCGCTGTCACGGCGTCCGAGGTCGGATTGGGCGAATCGGCCTGCGTTCGGGCCGCCAGCTGCTGATTGCGCCGCGCATCACCGCGAGCAGCGTTCAGACGCAGCACGCTGATGCTGACGTCATTGCGGCGGCGAATTGCGATTTCGCCGGCCTCGAGGTCGACCACATCGCTCTCGTCGCTCGCGCGCACTTCGAGGTGACCTTCGAACAGTGCGATCGTTGTGCTGTCTTCCTGTGCGGCGACATTGAACTGCGTGCCCTTGATGACGGCGACGAGGTACGGCGCCTCGACGCGCAGGCGAGTGCCAGTGCGCTTGCCGATGCTGTAGAACGCGTTGCCGCGGATCTGCACGATGCGCTCGACCAGCCCGTCTTCGGCGGCGCTCTGCGGAATCTCCAATTCGGTGTTACCAGCGGCGGCGAAAGTGCTGTTGCCCTGGCGAAGCTCGACCGCGCCGTCGGCGCCGGTGCGCACCGTGGCGGGCAACTGCAGGATCGCGCCGGCCGAGAGCGGTACTGTCATGCCGGCCATCGTTGCGTTGACCGTGCCGTGCACGGTGACGGCGACGATGTCGCCGTGCGCAGGCGGCGTGGCCGCGATCGCGGATAGCGGCAGGAATGCGAACAACGCGGCAATGAGCGTCAGGCAAGCAGACCGTGACGCGATTCTCAAGAACTGAACCATCGAACGGCTCTCCCCTAGCAGTTCGCGATCCTACGGGCCGATCGCGCCTGCAGATGTGAGGGTCATCGCAGCACCGGAATCGAGCGTCGGGAAAGATACTTCACGGCGTATCGGGAACGGTCGCAGATGTTTCATAACTGGGTCACATCGCGGGTTACGTCAACAGGAGCACGAGCGCTTGTCATAATCGCCGTGGCGCTCGGCGCTGCGCCTGCGCGCGCTGTTGACGAGCCAACGCTGAGCGCGACTGTCATCGACGGTTCCAGCGCCTACACGCCGACGCAGTTGTTCGCTGCATATCGCGACCAGCTCGGCCGTCCGATCAATCCTTCGGCCGCACAGGCCATCCTCGCGCAGATCGAAGCGCTGTATCTGCGCGACGGCTTCACGCGCCCCGAGTTCCGCCTCGACGAAGACCTTGCAGCGGCCGGCATCCTCCGCATCGAAGTGTTCGAAGCGCAGATCACTCGCGTTGCTTTCACCGGCGATGCCGGCCCGTACGCCGCACGCCTGGAAGAGCTGGCGAGCGATCTGAGTCTGACCGTGCCGCTGCGCACGGCTGACTTGCAGGCAGCGCTGCAGAGCATGCGCGAGCTGCCGGGCCTGACCGTCCGTGCGAGCACGCGTCGCGACGAGTCACGCCGCAACGCCTACGCGCTGACCGTCGCAACCGAATACAAGCCTTTCGACGTGACGATCCAGCTCACGAATCGCGGCACGCGCGAGATCGGCCCGATGTTCGTCATCAACCAGGTCGTCGCCAACAGCCTGCTCGGCTACCGCGAGCGCCTCGGCTTGTTCGTTTCGGCGGCGACCGATACGGACGAGTATCGCGGCGGCGGGCTGTTCTTCGATGTGCCGGTCGGCGAGGCGGGCCCGCACCTGACGACGACCGCGTTCAAGACGGAATCGAATCCGACCGAAACGCCGGATCGCGACGATCGCTACGAGCGCGAGCGCATCGCGCTGCGCGCGTCAGGCACGTTCGACTCGATGTCCGCGACCACGCTCGGCTGGTCGGCAGGCTGCGACTGGGACGACCTGGACATCACGCGCGACGGCGCGCCCTTGCGCACCGAGAATCTGCGCGTCCTCGAACTCGGCGGACGCATCAGCGGCCGCACCGGGACTTCCGGCCAATACCTGCTGGGCGTGCAGGTGCGCCGCGGCCTCGACGCCTTCGGCAGCAGGCTCGACGCGCTGGACATCGTCGATGATCCGCGCCGCAAGGACTTCCTGATGACGAAGCTGCAGTTCACCGAGCTGCTGCGCTTCGCGCAGCGCTGGAGCGTGCGCTTCGACGCGTTCGGTCAGCAGTCCGCGTACGTGCTGCCCGACGGCGAGCGCTACAAGATCGGCGGCGAGCGCCTCGGGCGCGGCTTCGAGGTCACCGAGATCGCCGGCGACCAGGGCCTGGGCGCGAAGGCCGAGCTGCGACGCGAGATCTCGGGTGCGGCTGCGACGTTCGGCAAGACCTCGCTGTACGGGTTCTACGACTTCGCCGCCGCCTGGAAGCAGGACCAGCCCGGCCGGGAGTCGGCGGCCAGCGCCGGCGTCGGTTTCGCGGTGGAATACTGGCGGCTCACGGGCTTCATCGAGGTCGCCAAGCCCCTGACGCATGCCGACGTGGAGGGCGACCGTCAGCCTAAGGTGTTCGCCGAGGTCAAGTTGAAGCTTTAGAATCCCGCGCTCGTCTTACGCGGGAGAGCATTCTTGACCGAGAGTTCCGACAGCGGCGCCGTGGACGGCGCCATCCAGGCCGATGTCGTCATCGTCGGCGCCGGCCCCTGTGGCCTGTTTCAGATCTTCGAGCTCGGCCTGCTCGGCATCCATGCGCACGTCGTCGACTCGCTCAAGCATCCGGGCGGGCAGTGCAGCGAGCTGTATCCCGAAAAGCCCATCTACGACATTCCGGCGCTGCCCGTGTGCGGGGCGCAGGAGCTGGTCGACCGCCTGCTGAAGCAGGCGAAGCCGTTCAACGCGCAGTTCCACATGGGCGAGGAAGTGACCGAGCTGCAGGTGCTGCCCGACCACACCTTCCTGCTGACGACTTCGCGGGATACGCGCTTTCACGCGCGGACGGTGATCATCGCCGGCGGACTCGGCTCGTTCCAGCCGCGCCGCCTCGGCCTGGAAGGCAGCGAAGCCTTCGAAGGCCGGCACATTCATTACAAGGTGAAGAGTGCCGGCGACTTCACCGGCAAGCACCTGGTGATCTTCGGCGGCGGCGACTCGGCGCTCGACTGGACGCTGGAGTTCGTGGGCAAGTCGCGCAGCGTGACGCTGGTGCACCGGCGTCCGGACTTCCGGGCGCAGCCCGCCTCGGTGTCGAAGATGCGCGACCTCGTGGCTCACGGCAGCATGCGCTATGTCGAGGGAGTGGCCCACTCGCTGCTCACCGAGGGCGACGCTTTCCGCGGCGTGCGCGTGAAGAGTCTCGACGGCCAGTTCCACGAGGTTCGCGCCGACCAGGCGCTGGTGTTCTTCGGCCTGCACCCGAAGCTGGGACCGATCGCCCAGTGGGGCCTGGGGATCGACAAGCGCGCGATCCAGGTGGACACCGAGAAGTTCCAGACCAGCATCCCGGGCGTGTTCGCGGTGGGCGACATCAATACGTACCCCGGCAAGAAGAAGC
The DNA here is from genome assembly GCA_035275585.1 of Steroidobacteraceae bacterium. Lineage (GTDB taxonomy): Bacteria > Pseudomonadota > Gammaproteobacteria > Steroidobacterales > Steroidobacteraceae > Steroidobacter. The sequence goes on from DATEML010000276.1 coordinate 6,901, forward strand.
TGATTCTGTCGGGCTTCCACGAAGCGGCGCTGGCGGCCTTCGCGGTCGCCGCGCACCTGAACCCGGCGAAGAAGATCCCGCTGCAGTACACGACGACCAGTCCGATCATGCACAAGCGGTTGGGCGTGCCGGACTAGCAAGCTGCGGATTGGATTGGATTTTTTCGGCTATTTAGTCATATCCAATCCATATTTCAGCGGTGCCGGGCTGCAGCCTACAGTCCGGCCATGTATCGCTACGACTCGATCGATCAGCGTCTCGTCGAGCAGCGCGTCGCGCAGTTCCGCGACCAGACGCAACGGTTCCTCGCCGGCCAGATCTCCGCCGACGACTTCAAGTCCCTGCGACTGCGCAACGGCCTGTACATCCAGAAGCACGCACCGATGCTGCGCATCTCGGTGCCGTACGGCCTCTTGCAGACCAGGCAGCTGCGCATGCTCGCGCGCATCGCGCGCGAGTTCGATCGCGGTTACGGTCACTTCACGACCCGGCAGAACCTGCAGTTCAACTGGCCGAAGCTCGAGGACGTGCCCGATATCCTGGCGCTGCTCGCGACGGTGCAGATGCACGCGATCCAGACGAGCGGCAACTGCATCCGCAATGTCACGGCCGATCACCTGGCGGGCGTCGCCCCCGACGAGCTGGAGGATCCGCGGCCGTGGTGCGAATACATCCGCCAGTGGGCGACGCTGCACCCCGAATTCTCGTACCTGCCGCGCAAGTTCAAGATCGCGGTCACCGGCTCGCCGCAAGACCGCGCCGCCTCGCGCGTACATGACATCGGCCTGCACCTGGTGCGCAACCCGGGCGGCGAAATCGGCTTCGAGGTCATCGTCGGCGGCGGCCTCGGCCGCACGCCGATCATCGGCCACGTGATCCGCGAGTTCCTGCCGAAGCAGGACTTGCTTGCGTATCTGGAAGCGATCCTGCGCGTCTACAACCTGGAAGGTCGGCGCGACAACATCCACAAGGCGCGCATCAAGATTCTGGTGAAGGCGCTCGGCCCGCAGAAATTCCGCGAGCTGGTCGAAGCGGAGTTCGCAGCCGCACGCGACACGGCGCCGGTGTACGACGCGGCCGAGGTCGAGCGCATCAAGGCGTTCTTCGATCCGCCGCGCTACGAGTCGCTGCGTGACCAGGACGTCGAAGCCGGCAAGTCGCGCGAGTTTCGCAACTGGTATCGCCAGAATACGCGCAAGCACAAGGTCGCGGGCTACCGCGCCGTGTTCGTGTCGCTGAAAGCGCCGGACCGCCCGCCCGGCGACATCACTGCGGATCAGCTGGAGCGCGTCGCCGAGCTCGCCGATGAGTATTCGCTGGGACTCGTGCGCAGCACGCACGACCAGAACCTGCTGTTCGCCGACGTACGCCAGCGCGATCTGTTCGCGGTATGGCAGGCGCTGCAGCAGCTCGATCTGGCGACCTCGAACATCGGCACGCTGACCGACATGATCTGCTGCCCGGGCCTGGATTTCTGCTCGCTGGCAAACGCGCGCTCGATTCCGATCGCACAGCAGATCAACGAGCGGTTCGACGATCTCGACTACCTGTACGACCTCGGCGAGATCCAGCTGAAGATGTCCGGCTGCATGAACGGCTGCGGCCATCACTCGGTCGGCCACATCGGCATCCTCGGCGTCGATAAGAGCGGCGAGGAGTGGTACCAGATCACGCTCGGCGGCTCGACCGGTGGCAACGATGCGTCGCTCGGCGAGGTGATCGGGCCGTCGGTGGCGTTCGACGAAGTCGTGGGCACGATCGAGCGCATCATCGACGTCTATGTCGCCGAGCGCCGCGAGGAAGAGCGCTTCCTCGACACTTTCCGCCGCGTGGGTGTGGCGCCTTTCAAGGCTCATGTGTATGCGCCAACTCATCAGGCAGCGTGAGATCGTCGGCGACGACTGGCGCTATGCGGACGAGGATCCGCAGGGGCGCGATCGCGCGCTGATCCTCCCGTTCGCGCGCTGGCAACAGGAGCGCAATCGCTGGTGGCTGTGGGACGGCCGCCTCGGCGTGCGGCTCGGCCCGGCCGATCCGGTCGCGGCGCTGGAGCGTGATTTCCTGCGCGTCGGGCTCGTCGCGATCGAGTTCGGCGGCATCGCCGAAGGACGCGGCTACAGCCAGGCGCAGCTGCTGCGCAAGCGCTACAAGTTCGGCGGAGAGCTGCGCGCTGTCGGCAAGATCCAGCGCGATCAGTTGTTCTATCTCGCGCGCTGCGGCTTCGACTCGTTCGAGCTGCCCGAAGGCACAGACCTGCAAGCGGCGCTCGCGGCGTTCGACGATTTCTCCGTCGCCTACCAGGGTGCGCCGGACCCGAGCCTTTCACTGCAACGTCGCGCTTCATAGGAATCAGGCTGAAGCCTGACGCTTCCGGTATCTTTGCCCGATGCGCGTCGAATCGGGCACCTCGGGCTTCCAATGTCTCGCAACGCGGCCACGCGCCGAGTTGCTCATCGTCCACGGCCTCGCCGAATACGCAGATCGCTATCGTGAGCTGGCCGGCACGCTCGCCGATCGCGGGATTTCCTGCTTCGCCTACGACCAGCGCGGCCACGGCTCGCGGCCGGGAACGCGCACGCACGTCGAGCGCTTCGACGATTTTGTCGACGATCTGAACCTGGAGGCGGAGTCGCTGCGGCGGCGATCGCCCGAGCTGCCGTTGTTCGTCTGGGGTCACAGCATGGGCTCGATCGTCGCGATCGGCGCCGTGCTCACTGCGCGGCATCGCTGGCGCGGCGCGATCACATCGAGCAATTCCCTGGAGGTTTTCCGCCGTGGCCCGAACCCACTGAACCCGCTGTTTCGCCTTGCAGCGCGCGTGCTGCCGCGCATCCGCGTTCCGCTCGGGCTCGACGCGCGCAAGATCTCGACGGACGAAGCCGTGCAGCGTGCTTATGCGGACGATCCGCTCATTCCGCCGACTGCGAGCCTGCGCTTGATCGTCGAGTTCGCCGCGGCGTGCGAACGCTGTAGAGGTAAGGCTTCCCAGCTGACGTTGCCGTGGCTCGTCGTCCATGGCGAAGCGGACGCGATCGCACCCGTGCAGGGATCGCGTGTGCTGTTCGACGCGCTGCAGTCGCAGGACAAGCAGCTCGTGATTTATCCTGGCTTGCGCCACGAGGTGCAGAACGAACGTCCTGCGGAGCGGGCCAAGTTCATCGACCTGCTCAGCGGCTGGATCCTGCAGAGGGCTTGAGAATGGAACTGAAGAACGGCGTGTGCATCGTGACCGGCTCGGCGACCGGCATAGGCGCTGCCTGTGCAATTCAGCTCGCGCAGCGCGGCTGTCGCACGGTCATCAACTACACCAAGAGCGAAGCCGAAGCGCGACAGACGGCGAAGCTGTGCGAGCAGCACGGCACCGAGGCGCTGCTGGTGCGGGCCAATGTCGCCGAGGACGCGGACTGCCGGCGCATGGCGGACGCCGCGCTGGCGAAGTGGGGCCGCATCGACGCGCTGGTGAACAACGCTGGCACGACGAAGGTCGCGTTCAATCACGCCGACCTCGGCGCGCTCAGCGCCGCGGACTTTCAGCATGTCTACGGGGTCAACGTGATCGGTGCGTTCCAGATGATCCGCGCCGTCGAACCGGCGATGCGCAAGCAGGGCGGCGGCGCGGTCGTCAATGTCTCGTCGATCGCCGCGGTGATGGGTATCGGCACGTCGGTGGCGTACGCGGCGTCGAAAGGCGCGCTGAATACGCTGACGCTGTCGCTGGCGCGTGCGCTGGGGCCGCAGATCCGTGTCAACGCGGTGTGCCCGGGCTTCGTCGAGACGCGGTGGCTGCAGGAAGCGCTCGGTCCAGCGTACGAAGGTGCGAAAGCGCGCTACATGTCGAACGCAGCGTTGCAGAAGGTCTGCACGCCGGACGACATCGCACGCGCAGTGCTGTGGCTGCTGGAAGGCTCTGAGCTGGTCAGCGGCGAGTTCATCATGGTCGATGGCGGCGCGCACCTCGGTGGCTCGCCGACGAAAGCACGCTAACCGCCGACGGCCATCCGTTTCTCCGCCGTCGAAAGATCTGCGAACTGCAATGCCGCGAGTCGCGCATACAGCTCGTTCGTCTGCAGCAGCTCGGCGTGCGTGCCGCTCGCGATGATCCGGCCGTGATCGAGTACGACGATGCGGTCTGCTTTCAGCACAGTCGCGAGCCGATGCGCGATGATGATCGTCGTGCGGTTCTGCATCAGCTTTTCCAGCGCCTGCTGCACATAGCGTTCGCTCTCGGCGTCGAGCGAGCTGGTTGCCTCATCGAGCAGCAGGATCGGCGGATCCTTCAGCAACGCGCGCGCGATTGCGATGCGCTGGCGCTGGCCACCCGAGAGCCGCGTGCCGCGCTCGCCGAGGAACGTGTCGTAACTGTCGGGTAGCTGGCGGATGAACGAGTCGGCGCCGGCCGCGCGCGCTGCGGCTTCGATTTCCGCATCGCTGGCGCCGGGGCGGCCGTAGCGGATGTTCTCGCGCGCGCTCGTGCCGAACAGCACCGTCTCCTGCGGCACCAGTCCGATGCGCAGGCGCAGGTCATTCGGTGTCGCTTTCGAGATATCTACGCCATCGATGAGAATGCGGCCGGACTGCGGATCGTAGAAACGCAGCAGCAGCTGGAATGTCGTGCTCTTGCCCGCACCGGACGGACCGACGAACGCGACGGTCTCGCCCGGCTCGATTTCCAGCGACAGGCGCTCGAGCGCGAGCGAGTCCGGACGCGACGGGTAACGGAACGAGACATTCTCGAAACGGATGCGGCCTTGCGCCGGCGTCGGGAACGATTCGGGGTGCGGCGGAGCGACGATCACCGGCTGCGCATTCTTCAGCTCGACCAGGCGCTCCATCGCGCCCGCCGCGCGCTGCACTTCGCCCCACATTTCGCTGAGCGAAGCCGCCGAGATCGCGACGTACATGGCGTAGATCAGGAACTGACTGAGCTGGCCGCCGGTCATCTCCGCCGCCAGCACGCGGTGCGCGCCCTGCCAGAGCACGAACGTGACTGCGCCGAAGATCGTCATCGTGCCGACCGCCGTCAGTAGCGCGCGCATGCGAGTGCGGCGGATCGCCACCACGAACGAATCCTCGACGGCCTTGCTGTAGCGCTCCGTGTGCAGCGCTTCGAGCGTGAAGGCTTGCACCGTCTGGATCGCGTTGAGCGTCTCGCCCGCCAGGCCGCTGGTGTCGGCGATGCGATCCTGCGATTGCCGCGATAGCGTGCGCAGCCGGCGCCCGAACACGATGATCGGGCCCATCACCAGCGGAATGCCGATCAGGATCATGCCGGCGAGCGACGGACTGGTCGCGATCAAGAGCACGAGCGCGCCGATCAGCTGGATCGTCGAGCGCAGCGTGATCGACAGATTGACGCCGGCGATGGATTGCACCAGCGTCGTGTCGGTGGTCAGTCGCGACAACACTTCGCCGGTGCGCGTGACCTCGAAAAACGTCGGGTCCATGCGGATGACGCGCGCATAGATGTCGGAGCGCACGTCGGCGACGACGCGCTCGCCGAGCCAGGTGACGAGGTAGAAGCGCAGGGCGGCGAACACACCGAACGCGACTGCCGCGCCGAGGAAGGCGACGAAGTAGAAGTCGATCGTCGCGCGATCCTGCACGACCATGCCCTGGTCGATGACGTTGCGGAACGCGAGCGGCAGCACGAGCAGCGCCGCCGACGCGACCAGCAGGGCGCCGAGCGCGAGAACGAGGATGCGCTTGTAGTGACTCAGGTACGGCCACAGCGCGCGCAACGGTTTGAGCGTGCGTGCCTTGGGGCGATCGATGATCTCGTTCATTTGTAAACCGGCAACTCCACGTCGGCAAACAGCGCGTCGACGTCGGCTGGCGTGGCAGCATGACCGGCGCGATCCACCAGGCGGCGCGTCAGGTGCGGCGCGAGCTGCTGCAGGAAATCGTACATGTAGCCGCGCAGCAGCGCTCCCTGGTGAAATCCGGCCCACGTCATGTGCGCCGGGAACAGGTGCGACGCGTCGATCGAGACCAGATCGCCGTCTTCGCGCGGGTCGACCGCCATGCTCGCGACGATACCGACGCCGAGCCCAAGCCGCACGTAGGTTTTGATTACATCCGCGTCACGTGCAGTGAGCGCCACGCGCGGCGTGACGCCGGCGCGCGCGAAAATCTGCTGCAACGATGAAGGTCCGGAGAAACCGAACACGTAGGTGACGATCGGATACTCCGCGAGCGTTTCGATCGTGATTTTGGTCTCCTCGGCCAGCGGATGACCGCGTGGCACGACGATGCGCCGGTGCCAGCGGTAGCACGGCAGCAGCACGAGATTGCCGAACATTTCCTGCGAGCCGGTGTTGATCGCGAAGTCGATGCGGTCGCGCTGCGCCAGCTCGGCGATCTGCTCCGACGTGCCCTGGTGCAGATGCAGCTCGACCTGCGGGTAGCGCTCGCGGAACTTGCGGATCACTTCCGGCAACACGTAGCGCGCCTGCGTGTGCGTCGTGCCGATCGCCAGCGAGCCGCGCCCGTCGCCCTTCTGCTCCTCCGCCAGGCGCTTGATGCTCTGGACTTCCTTGAGGACCTTCAGCGCCCGGTCGATGACCCGCTTGCCCGCCGGCGTCACGCGCGTGAGCGTGCGTCCCTGGCGCAGAAAGATCGGGAAGCCGAGCTCGTCCTCGAGCTGTTTGAGCTGTTTGCTCACGCCCGGTTGCGAGGTATGCAGCCGCTCCGCCGCAGCCGTGATGTTGAGGTCGCTTTCGACGATCGCTGCGAGGTAGCGTAATTGCTGTAGTTTCATGCACTTAAGTGTACGCGCAAGCACACTGTAAAGTCATAACGGCCCCGCATCATGACAGAACAAACGGGTCTTTCCCTGGTTACAAGCGGGTTGGCTACAGTCCAGCTCACTATGAACCCGGACTCGCTTTCGCCCCGCCTGCAATCTCTCGTGCAGAACACGCGCGCCACGCTCGAGCAGGCCGTGCGCGAGTACGGCGATGTCGTCTACTCGAACAGCCTCGGCGCCGAAGCGATGGTTCTGACGGACATCATCTGCGCTCACGTGCCCGAGATCGGCATGTTCACGCTCGACACCGGGCGGCTGCACGACGAGACGCTCGCACTGCTCGACCGCGTCGAGCGCCGCTACCAGCGCCGCATCGAAGTGTTCTACCCGGATGGCAAGCTGATCGAGCAGTACGTGCGCGACAACGGCGTCAACGGTTTCTACCTCGGCATCGAGGAGCGGCTGAGCTGCTGCAATATCCGCAAGATCGAGCCGTTCAAGCGCGCCATCGCCGGTCATCGCGCCTGGGTGACGGGCGTGCGCCGCGAACAGTCGGAAGCGCGCGCGCAGGGCGAGTCGCTCTCGTGGGACGAGCGCTACGGCCTGTGGAAAGTCAGCCCGCTGCTCGATTGGACGGAACAGGACGTGTGGGCCTACATCAAGGCTCGCAACCTGCCGTACAACGCGCTGCATGATCGCGGCTATCCGAGCATCGGTTGCGCTCCGTGCACGCGCGCAGTCGAGCCCGGTGCGGATCCGCGCTCCGGCCGCTGGTGGTGGGAAAACCCGGATACGCGCGAGTGCGGCCTGCAGCCGCGGCGTCGCGTGATTCCGCTCAAGGTCGAGCCGCGGCGCGCGGCTGCCGCGGCCACCTGACCATGGATTACTTCCCCATTTTCCTGCGTCTCGCCGGCGAGCCTGTGCTCGTCGTCGGCGGTGGCGAAGTCGCCGCACGCAAGATCGATCTGCTGCTGCGAACCTCCGCGCAGGTCCGGGTCGTCGCACCCGAGCTTGTCCCCGGTCTCGCGGAGCTAGCAGCAGCGGGCGAGATCACGCACATCGCGGCCGAGTTTCGCCCCGAGCATCTCGACCGCGTACGGCTGGCGATCGCGGCCACCGACAAGCACGCCATCAACGCGTGGGTGGCGCGGCAGGCCGAGCGCCGCAACGTTCCGGTCAATGTCGTCGACGATCGCGAGTTGTCGCGCTTCATCGTGCCGGCAATCGTCGATCGCTCGCCGGTCGTCGTGGCCGTCGGCAGCAGCGGCGACGCACCGGTGCTCACACGCCGGCTGCGCGAGCGGCTCGAATCCTTCCTGCCGCAACGGCTCGGCGCACTCGCGCGGCTCGCCGGCAAGCTGCGTCCGACGATCAAGGCGCGTATCGAGAGTCCTGCGCGCCGCCGTAAATTCTGGGAGAACTTTTTCGACAGCACGTTCGCCGCCGACGTGCTTGCCGGCCGTGAAGATGCAGCGGACGCAGCGCTGGCCGGACGAGTCGTCGATTCTTTCGCTCACATCGTGCGCACTGCTGACAGTGTGGGCGAAGTTGCGCTGGTCGGCGCCGGCCCTGGCGATCCTGGTCTGCTGACTTTGCGCGCGCTGCGGGCTCTGCAGAATGCAGACGTGATTCTGTACGACCGGCTGGTTTCGGCCGACGTGCTCGATCTTGCCCGGCGCGACGCCGAGCGCATCTATGTCGGCAAGGCCGCCGGCGAGGCGCCGGTTTCTCAGGACGAGATCAATACTTTGCTCGTGCAGCTCGCGCAGCAGGGCAAGCGCGTGTGCCGGCTCAAGGGCGGCGATCCTTTCATCTTCGGTCGCGGTGGCGAGGAGCTCGAAGCGCTCGCTGCTGCCGGCGTGCGCTTCGAAGTCGTACCGGGTGTAACCGCTGCGGCGGGATGTGCCGCGTACGCGGGAATTCCGCTCACGCATCGCGAGCACGCGCAGTCGCTGGTGTTCGTCACGGGTCATACCAAGGACGAAGATGCAGCGCTCGATTGGAACCAGCTCGCACGACCGGCGCAGACCGTCGTGTTCTACATGGGGCTTGGTCATCTCGAGCAGATTCTTGCGCGTCTGCGCGCGCACGGTGCGCCGGAGTCGCGTGCAGCGGCGATCGTGGAGCAGGGTACACGCGCCGAGCAACGGGTCGTGACCGGTACGCTCGCGGACCTGGCGCAGAAGGCGCAGCAAGCGGGCGTCCAGTCGCCGGCTCTCCTGATCGTCGGCGAGGTGACTCGCCTGCACGAAACGCTGCGGTGGTTCAACGCCGCGGCAGTCAATCCAGTATCGAAGCAAGTGAGGCTCACAGCATGAGCATCCGCAATGGCCTCGCCGAAGCAATCGGCAACACTCCGCTGATCCGGCTCAACCATTTCAGCGAGCTCACGGGCTGCGAGATTCTCGGCAAGGCCGAGTTCATGAATCCCGGCGGCTCGGTGAAGGACCGCGCCGCGCGCGCCATCATCGACGACGCCGAGCGCAGCGGGCGGCTCCTGCCGCGCGGCACGGTCGTCGAGGGCACGGCGGGCAACACCGGCATCGGGCTGGCGCACGTCTGCAACGCGCGCGGCTACAAGCTCGTCATAGTGATGCCGGACAACCAGTCACCCGAGAAGTACCAGACGATCGAGACGCTCGGGGCCGAGGTCCTGCGTGTGAAGACCGTGCCGTACAGCGATCCGAACCACTACCAGAAAGTGGCGCGCCGGCTCGCCGAGGAGATTCCAGGCGCGATCTGGTCGAACCAGTTCGATAACACCGCGAATCGCGACACACACGAGCGCACGACCGGTCCGGAGATATGGCAACAGACAGACGGCCGGCTCGATGCGTTCGTCACCGCGACCGGCACCGGCGGCACGCTCGGCGGTGTCTCGCGCTTCCTCGCGCGCCAGACGAATCATCGCGGCAAGAAGCCGCTGTCACTGCTCGCCGACCCGCAAGGCAGCTCGCTCTATCACTGGCTGCGCCACGGCGAATTGAAGGCGACCGGGCCGGGCTCGATCACCGAAGGTATCGGCATCGGGCGCGTCACTGCGAATCTCGAAGGCGCGCCGCTCGACGACGCGCTGCACGTGACGGACGTCGAATGCGTACGCACCGTCTACCAGCTGCTGCGCGAAGAAGGGTTGTTCCTCGGCAGCACGAGCGGCGTGAATGTAGCCGCCGCGTTGCAGGTCGCGCGCAGGCTCGGCCCCGGTCACACGATCGTGACGCTCCTGTGTGACACCGGCGCGAAGTATCAGTCGCGGCTGTTCAGCCGCAAGTGGCTGGGCGAGAAAGGTCTGCTGGAGGCGGCCGGGCTCGACCAGTCGCTCGCGCCGAACCTCGAACCGTCCGTGCCGTATACGGAAATTGCTCCCCGGGAGATTGCTCGTGCCGACGCACACCGACTCCGCGCTTAGGTTCGAGCGCGCTGCGCTCCACACCGACGTCGTCATTGTCGGCGCCGGGCCGTGTGGACTGTTCCAGGTGTTCGAGCTGGGCCTGCTCGGGCTCAAGGCGCACGTCGTGGATTCGCTGAAGGCGCCCGGCGGCCAGTGCGTCGAGCTCTATCCCGACAAGCCGATCTACGACATTCCCGCCGTCCCGGTGTGCACGGGCCAGGAGCTGACCGACCGGCTGCTCGAGCAGATCCGGCCGTTCGGCGCGGGTCTGCATCTGGGCCAGGAAGTCACCGAGGTCGCGCGGCAGGGGAACGGTCGCTTCCGCGTCGTAACCGGCGCGGGCACGGTGTTCGATGCGGGAGCCGTGGTGGTCGCGGGCGGCGTGGGCTCGTTCCAGCCGCGCAAGCTCGACGTGCCTGGCGCTGCCGAGCTCGAAGGCAAGTACCTTCACTATCGCGTCAAGGATCCGCGCGCGTACGCGGACCAGGATGTGGTGATTCTCGGCGGCGGCGATTCCGCGCTCGACTGGGCGCTGACACTCGTCGATCACGCGCGCAGCGTCGTGCTCGTGCATCGGCGCCCGGAATTTCGCGGCGCGCCCGCATCGGTCGCGAAGCTCCATGCACTGCGCGACGAGCAGCGCGCCGATGTACTGATCGGCCAGGCGAAAGAGCTCAATGCCGTCGATGGCGTGTTGAAGTCGCTGAGCGTGCAGGGCGGTGACAGCGTCGTGCGCCGCGTCGAGCTGGATCAGCTGCTGGTGTTCTTCGGCCTGCACCCGAAGCTGGGGCCGATCGCCAGCTGGGGCCTGGAGATCAACAAGCGCCAGCTCAGCGTCGACACCGAGAAGTTTCAGACGAACGTGCCGGGCATCTACGCCGTCGGCGACATCAACCACTACGCGGGCAAGAAGAAGCTGATCCTGTCGGGCTTCCACGAGGCGGCGCTCGCGGCGTTCGCGATCAAGGAATACCTGGAGCCCGGCAAGAAAGTGCACCTGCAGTACACGACCACCAGCCCGCTCATGCACAAGCGCCTCGGCGTGGAGTCGTCGGAAGAGCAGGCAGCAGCGCGTAAGGCCGCTAGCGGCTAGCGGATTTGACTACGAGGAACACGCCGCTGGCGCGCGCGATGCGCTCGCCGCGGAGCGTGAAGTAGACGTTCGCAAACGCCATGCGCGATCCGATCTTCTGGATGTCGAGCGAGGTCTCGACCCAGTCGCCGATCTGCGCGCTGCCCGCGAAGTCCACGCTCAGGCTCGCTGTCACCATGCTCGTCGGCGGATCCGTCGAAGTCGCAAGACCGTAACCGAGCGCGATATCGGCGATCGACGCGAGCACGCCACCGTGCAGTGTGCCGCGCGCGTTGGTGTGCTTCTCCTGCACGCGCAGGCCAACAAGGAGCGTCGCGCCGGACCCGGCGCTGTACAGCGGCCCGATCGTTTCCAGGAACGGGCTGGTCCGAAAGATCGGCGCGAACCCCGCCGGAATATCTGCCTGCGTCACGTAGCGCCCTCCGCTGTGGGTCAGGCTTTAGCCTGACGATCTGTCGCAACTGACGCCAATGCAATCTCGGCATCCCCGGCCATGCAGCGCACGAATGGTGCTATCTTCCCGTTTCCCATGACCGCGGCTCGACCCGAATTCGCGATCCTCGGCGCCGGTGCGATCGGCTCGATCGTCGGCGCGCATCTCGCGCGCGCGGGTCATTCCGTCACGATGCTGGTCCGCGAGCGGCGCGCTGCGCAGCTGCGTCGCGACGGTCTGAAGATCAATGGGCTCGCGGAGTTCGCGACGCCGGTCGACGTGCTCACGGATGCCGCACAGCTGCGCGGCGCCGACGTTCTCATCGTCGCCATGAAGACGCCGGGCACTGCGGAGGCGCTCGAGCCCCTGCGCCAGGCGGATGTGGGCGTGGCTCTCTCCATCCAGAACGGTGTGTGGAAGAACGACGCGCTGGCAGGCGTCTTCGGCGCCGCGCGCGTGCTGGGCTGTCTGGCAAACACCAGCGGCGAGTTGCTGCCATCGGGTGACGTGCTCTTCACGCGCAACGTGAACATCTACGTCGGCGAACTGCCGGCGGGATCGAGCGATCGCGCCCAACGAATCGCGAGCGCCATCGATGCGTCGGGCGTGCGTTCGACGGCAGTGCCCGACGTGCTGTCACGCGAGTGGACCAAGTTCGTCGGCTGGGCCGGCCTGATGCTCATGGCGATCACGACGCGCGCCCCGACCTGGCGCTACCTGACGAATCCGGATTGCGCGCTGGTACTGGTGCGAGTCGTGCGTGAAGTCGCGGCGATCGCGAGGGCCGCTGGCGTACCGCTGGTGACGGAAGACACGTTGCTGCCGCTGCAGGGAATTCTCGGCGATTCCGACGAAGCGGCAGTTGCGGCCGTGCTGGACGCAGGCCGCCACTATCAGAAGCATTCGCCGAATCACCGCCTCTCGACGCTGCAGGACCTGGAGGCGGGCCGCCCGCTGGAAATCCAGGAGACACTCGGCTACGCGGTCCGGCGGGCACAGGAGTTGCAGCAGCCGGCGCCGTTGCTCGACTCGCTCTTTCACCTCGCAGCGGCGATCGACAGGACGCGGTAAACGCCGCACTTGCGGCCGGCGCGGTCCAGTGCTCTGATGACCGCCCCCTCGGGAAATCCTCGTTCAAGGTAGCTCTATGGAAGCCCGCCGTGCCTCGCCGCAGCCCTCTTATCCGTTCCAGCTGTCGCTGCGCATCCGGCACCCTTCCATCGATCCTGCGCATGTCTCGCGCGAACTGGGCATTGATGCCGAGCATTCGTTCCGCGCCGGCGACCCGCGCGAGTCGGGCCGCAGTACGCTCACGCCGGTGCATGCCGAGAGCTACTGGCTCGGGACCCTCGATCCGGCCACGTTGTTGCTCGGGACGGCCTTCGATCTCGGCTCGATGATGCCCGGCGTCAGCTCGCACACTCACGCCATGTCACTGGGCGCGCTCGATTCGGCGCTCATCGTTCTCATCGGCAGCGTACTGCGCCGGCATGCCGATTTCTTCCGTCAGCTGCAGTCCGAAGGCGGCGAAGTGCGGCTGATCGTGGCGCTTTCGGCACGCAAGGCGCGCGGCTTCACGCTGACGCCGCATCTCGGCAAAGCTTTGAGCGACCTGCGGATTCCCGTCGACTTCGAGCTGACGCATCGATGATGCCGAAACGTTTCCTGCTCGTTGCAGCGCTCGCGGGGCTCGCGGGGCTCGCGGGCTGCCAGGTGACACCGCCGGCGCCGCAACCCGAGCCGCCGTCGCTGCAGCTCGTGGCATCGCAGCCCCTGGTGCTGGCGCCCGGTTGCGACGTGGCTGGCAGCGTGTTCGTCGAATTCACCGTCCGCACCGACGGCCGCACGGACGCGCTCAAATTGCCAGCAGCGCCCGCATGCGTCCGCGAGGCGCTCACTGCGTGGGTGAGCTCTTTCCGCTATCAGCCGCCGAGTGTCGAGGTCCCGACCGGCATCGAATGGCTGCTCGTCTCGGCGCGCCGCGGTTCCTGATCGCAAGCGCAACCGCCGACACGCCTGCCGTGTCCTTCTGACAGCTCGCTGGCGGGCTGCGCAACCGTGCGCGGGTCACCTGCGTCCAACGTGACCTATGTGGAAAAAAATACTGTTGGGAATCGCTGCCCTCGGATTGATCGGCGGCCTCGTGGCCTATGGGCTGACGCGGCCCGAGCCTCCCGAGACGCGGTTCAGCGGCGCTTATGCGCTGGCAGACGGCACGGAGGTGTTCCTGAGTCCGCGGGAAGGCAAGGTCCTGCGCTATCGCATGATGAACGGTGAAAGCGGGGCGTTGTGGCCGACCGGGGACGGCGAGTACGAGGGCGGTCCCGGCTGGTCGGAGCGCGAGCCGGTCGTGAATCACGTGAAGTTCGCGCGCGGCGACGGCCGCTCCGGGTTCGACTGGCGTCGCGCCGACGGCCAGGTCGAGCACGCGCGCTGGCTCGATCTGCCGGAGCGCATCTCAAAGTTTCCGAGCGGCGATCTCTCGTTGCGCGGCAAGCTCGTGCTGCCGCAGGGCGCCGGGCCGTTCCCCGCAGTCGTGATCGTGCACGGCTCAGAGGACTACAGCGCCGTTGACTACTACTCCGAGCCATACCTGTACGCCGCAAACGGTTTCGCGGCGCTTGCTTTCGACAAGCGCGGCACCGGCGAGTCGCAAGGCAAGTACCTGCAAAACTTTCACGTGCTCTCGGACGACGTCGTCGCAGCAGTGCGCTGGCTGCGCACGCAACCCGAGATCGACGGCAACCGCATTCATCTTGCCGGCTTCAGCCAGGGCGGCTGGATCGCGCCGCTCGCGGCGTTGAAGGACGGCAACATCCGCAGCGTGCTGGTCGGCTACGGCGTCATGGTGCCGGTGACCGGCGAAGATCGCTGGGGCTATTTCTATGCGCTCCAGCAGAAGGGCTTCGGCAGCGACGCCGTCGACGCCGCGGATCGCGTCAACGCGGTGATCGAGGACATCGTCGATCGTCACGAGAATCGCTGGAGCGATCTGAGCAGCATGCTCGCCGCGGCGCGCCCGCAGCCGTGGTTCGAAGGCGTGCGCGGGAGCGATTCGATCCTGGGCCACGTAACGGATTCGAAGATGCCGCTATGGATGCTGCGCCTGTACTTCTCATGGCGCACGCGTGCGCAAGGCGACACGCCATTCATCGATCGCCTGTACGATCCGGTGCAGACGATGCAGAAGCTGCAGACGCCCAGCCTGTGGATGCTCGGCGGCGAGGATTCGAGCGCACCGACCCCGTGGACGCTGCGCGAGCTGGAGAAGCTGCAGGCGGCGGGCCGGCCGGTGCAATACCGTGTGTTTCCCGCAGCCGATCACGGCATCATGACGTTCGTGAAGCAGGAGAACGGCGAGCGGCGCTATACCGGCCTCGAGCCCGACTACTACCCGATGCAGATCGCATGGCTGCGCGAGCACAACGGCTCGTGAGCCCGCGTCGTAATGGGGCCTTCGCGCGAAATACGCTAGGCTGCGAGGATCACGACGATCCTCGCGGCTCATGAGAAGAATTCCCGACGCCACAGCTTTCGCGCAGCTGCTTTCCCAACGTGTCACGCGCCGGCGAGTGCTCGCAGCAGGTGCAACGCTCGCGCCCCTTGCGTTGACGAGCGGTGGGCTGCTGCAGGCGTGCACGACGATGCGGCCGACGGCCCGTCGACTGTCGTTCAAGCCGATCCAGGGCAGCCAGGCCGACACCGTGCTGCTGCCGCCGGGCTACAAGTACGACGTGATCGCACGCTGGGGCGAGAGTCTCTGGTCATCGGTTCCCGATCTCGACGCGGCGCGGCTTGCCGACGGCGCCTTGCTCGAACCCGGCGCCGCCGAGCGCCAGCAGCGTCAGTTCGGCACCAATTGCGACGCCATTCATTTCTTTCCGCTCGATGCGCGCGGCGAGCGCGGCATCCTGTGCGTGAACAACGAGTTCACGCTCGACGAGCTGATGTTTCCCGAGCATCGCGGCATCCTCGGAGCGCTGCGCGGCGACGGTCGCGAGTACGTGAGCAAGCGTCCGCAGGCCGTGGCGGTGGCCAAGGCGGCGCAGGGCGTTTCGGTGGTCGAAGTCGCGCGCGTCGGCGGCCGCTGGCAGATGGTGAAAGACTCGCGCTTCAACCGGCGCATCACTGCGGAAACTCCGATGGACATCGGGGGCCCGGCACGCGGCGCCGCGCTGCTGCGAACGCAGGCCGATCCTGACGGAGTGCGTGCGTTCGGCACGTTCGCCAACTGCGCGGGCGGCGAGACGCCGTGGGGTACGTATCTGACCGCCGAAGAGAACGTTCAGGACTACTTCGGCAATCTCGAACAGCTGAAGGCGCGCAACGACGTCGATCCGCACATCGTCGAGTCGCATCGCCGCTGGCGCATGTGGAAGGCGCACTCGCTGTACGCATGGGAAGCGGTCGATGCGCGCTTCGATCTGTCGCGCACGCCCACCGAACCGTTCCGTTTCGGCTGGATCGTCGAGATCGACCCACGCGATCCGACGCGCGCGCCGGTCAAACGCACGGCTCTCGGGCGTTGCGCGCACGAGGGCGCCAGCCCGTTCATTGCGCACAACGGCCGCGTCGCGGTGTACATGGGCGACGACGACAAGTTCGAGCACATCTACAAGTTCGTCTCCGAAGCGCGCTTCGATGCGAAGAACCCCGCCGCGAATCGCGACCTGCTCGAGCGTGGCACCCTGTACGTCGCGCGGCTCGATGCGAGCGGTCGCGGCGAGTGGCTGCCGCTCGTGTTCGATCCGAAGGGTCCGCTGAACGCGGCCGCGGGCTTTCGCGACCAGGCCGAGGTGTTGATCAAGGCGCGCGCGGCGGCATCTTTGCTCGGGGCGACACCGATGGATCGTACGGAGGACATCGAGGCGAACCCGGTGACCGGTCGCATCTACGTCGCCTGCACGCGCAACGAACAGCGGACCGCGGCCGCAGGACATCTCATGCGCGCGGGCCGCGAGGTCGAGTCCGGGATCGATCGCGCGAATCCGCGCGGCGCGAACCCGTTCGGGCACATCATCGAGATCCGCGAGGCCGGCGACGATCACACCGCGCGAGAATTCTCGTGGGAAGTGTTCCTGCTCGGCGGCGATCCCGCCGGCGGGCATCTGGTCACCGATCTGACCCAGGTGCGACAGGACAGTACGTACTACGCCGGCTACGCGAAGGCTGACGAGCTGAGTCCGATCGGCTCGCCGGACAACATCGGCTTCGATCGCGACGGCAACCTGTGGATCGTCACCGACGGTCCGCAACCGCGCGGCGCGAACGACGGCTGCTGGGCGTGTCCGACGGAAGGTCCGCAGCGCGGCCGGCTGCAGCAGTTCATGAGCGGGCCGGTTGGCGCGGAGATCTGCGGCTGCCAGTTCGCGCCGGATTGCGAGACGTTGTTCCTCAGCATCCAGCATCCGGGCGAGGGTGGCAGCGTCGCTGAGCCGCGCAGCCGCTGGCCAGACGGGCCGGGCACGCAGCCGCGCTCGAGCGTCATTGCGGTCACGAAGGAAGGCGGGGGAACAATCGGAGGGTGACGAAGTGACGAAAGTGACGTCACTCCGTCACGTCGTCACTCCGTCACAGCACTTTCCCCGGATTCATGATGCCGTTCGGGTCCAGCGCCTGCTTGATCGAGCGCATCAGCTCGATCGCCACCGGATGCTTGTAACGCAGCAGCTCTGCGCGTTTGAGCTGGCCGATGCCGTGCTCCGCGCTGAAGCTGCCGCCGTAGCGTGCGACCAGATCGTGCACGGCGCGATTCACGCTCGGCGCGAGCCGCAGGAATTCGCGATCGCCGCCGCCGCCGCGCGGCGGGCTGAGGTTGAAGTGCAGGTTGCCGTCGCCGAGGTGCCCGTAGGAAATCAGGCGCGCACCCGGCGCGAGCTGCGCGACTAGCGCCGCGCCCTCGACTATGAAGTGCGGCAGCTCGCTGGTCGTCACGGAAATGTCGTGCTTGATGCTCGCGCCCTCGCGGCTCTGCGCTTCCGGGATCGTTTCGCGCAGACGCCAGAACATCTCGCGCTGCGCCTCGCTCGCGGCGATCGCTGCATCGGCGATCTCACCCGATTCCATCGCGGCCGCGAGCTCGGCTTCGATGCTGTCGCGCGCCGCAGTCGAGCTCCGGCCCATGCCGATCTCCAGCAGCACGTACCATGGATGCGTCCGATCGAGCGGATCGCTCGTGCCGGGAATGTGGTGCAGCACCAGTTCGAGCGCGACGCGCGGCACGAGCTCGAAGGTCGTGACCGCGTCGCTGGTGAAGGTGCGCAGGCGGGACAGCAGCGCAACCGCTGCCTGCGGCTCGGCAACGCCGATGAACGCAGTCAATGTCCACGCAGGGCGCGAGAAGAGTTTGCAGGCTGCCGCGGTGATGATCCCCAGCGTGCCTTCCGCGCCGATGAACAGATCGCGCAGGTCGTAGCCGGTGTTGTCCTTGCGTAGTGGCTTCAGCCCGTCCAGCACACGGCCATCGGGCAGCACCACTTCGAGGCCCAGCACCAGGTCGCGCATCATGCCGTAGCGCAAGACGGCCGTGCCGCCGGCATTCGTCGACAGGTTGCCGCCGAGCTGACACGAGCCTTCGGAGCCGAGGCTCATCGGGAACAGTCGATCGACCGACGCGGCCGCCGCCTGGATCTCGGCGAGTACGCAGCCGGCCTCGGCAACCATCGTGTAGTTCGCGGGATCGAGCGTGCGGACGCGTCGCATGCGCGCGAGCGAGAGCACGACTTGCGAACCGTCGGCACTCGGCGTCGCGCCACCGCAGTAGCTCGTGTTGCCGCCGACAGGGACGACGCCGATCCGCTCCTCGTTGCACAGCTTCATGATCGCGGCGACCTGCGCTGTCGAGTCCGGCCGGAGCACGAGCGCAGTGGCGCCGTGATAAAGCTTGCGGTGATCGACGAGGAAGGGCGCGACGTCGGTCGGCTGATCGAGATAGCCCTGCGGCCCGACCAGTGCACGCAGGCGATCCAGCGTCGCGACAGCAATACTCATCGGCTGCTCATTGCTGCAAGGACCAGCTTGCGGGCTGCGCAGCGAGTGCGTCGAGGTGTGCGCCGTCGACGAGCTGACCGGCGGTCACCTTGCGATCGTGCAGGATGCAGGCGAAGCGTCGATCGCTGTCGGCCGAACCGCCGGTCTGCACGATGCCGCCGATGAGATGCTCGTTGCCGGCGCGGGCATCGACGGTGACTTTGAAGACGGAGCGCAGCGGCACGCGGCGCCCGTCGAGCAGGAACTTCTGGCAGAACAACTGCGGGCACAGGGTCTGGGCCTGCGCCGACTCCAGCGGATCGCAGCCCTTCACGACGATCGCCTTGTCGGAGCGCAGCAGCTGCGGCTCGCGCAGGTTACCGAGCAACGAGAACAGGCCCCACAGGGCTATGCCGAATAGTGCGGCGAAGATGGCGAGGCGCAGCGACAGCACATGGCAAGGATGTCAGGCTAAAGCCTGACCTACAACCTGACCCGCAACTCGAGTTACGCCTGGCTCGTGCGCAGCGCGGCGATGCGCTCTTCCAGCGGCGGGTGCGTCATGAACAGGCGCTTCAGGCCCTGACCGAGGCCGCCGCTGATGCCGAACGCAGCCATCTGGTCCGGCAGCGGCTGGGGATGCTGCTGACGTAAGCGTTCCAGCGCGCCGATCATGGCGTCACGGCCTTCGAGCTTCGCGCCGCCCGCGTCGGCGCGGAACTCGCGATACCGCGAGAACCACATCACGATCATGCTGGCGAGAATGCCGAGCACGAGCTGTGCCACGATCGTCGTGATCAGGAACGCCGGGCCGTGACCGCGCTCCGTCTTGAAGACGACGCGATCGACCACGTAGCCGATGACGCGTGACAGGAAGATGACGAAGGTATTCACCACGCCCTGGATCAGCGTAAGCGTGACCATGTCGCCGTTCGCGACGTGACTGATCTCGTGACCCAGCACGGCCTCGGCTTCACGCCGCGACATGCCGTGCAACAGGCCGGTGCTGACTGCGACCAGCGCGCTGTTCCGCCGCGGGCCGGTGGCGAACGCGTTCATGTCGCCCGAATCGAAGATGCCGACTTCCGGCATGCCGATGCCCGCGGCCTGTGCCTGGCGGCGCACAGTTTCGATCAGCCAGCCTTCCACGGCGTCGCGCGGCTGCTCGATGACGCGCACGCCCATGGCGCGCTTGGCGATCCACTTGGAGAGCGCGAGCGAAAGGAACGAGCCGCCGAAGCCGAGCACGGCCGAGAAGATCAGCAGGGCATTCAGGTCGAGCCCGCCGCGCTCGTCGAGAATGCGGTCGACCCCGAGCACGCGCAGGGTCACGCTCAGAACGAGCAGGATCGCTACGTTGGTGGCGACCAGAAGGAAAATGCGTTTCATCGGGACTCCCGCTTGCGTCGGACAGCCGGGTTACGCGCCGGTTCCTTCGGCATATGAGGCCGGCACGCGCGGGATTCAATGGCGCGGGTTGCGGGCGGCCTCAGGCGTCGTCGCGGTCGCTGTAGTCGTCGTCGAGGTCTTCGTCGTCGTCGTCGTCCCAGTCGTCGTCGTCCTCGTCATCCTCGTCCCAGTCGTCCTCGTCGACGTCTTCCTCATCGTCGTCGTCTTCGTCGTCATCATCGCTCGCCCAGCCCTCCGGCTCCTCGGCGCGCTCCAGGTCGAGCTCGTGCCAGGTATCGAGGTCGATCTCCTCGATGTCCCCGTTCTCGTACTGCACCTCGATGATCTCTTCGTCCGGATCGACCGACAGTACCCGGAAGACCTCGTTCTCTTCGAGATCCTCGTACCACTGTCCCTGAACCGGGTCGTAGTCTCTGGCCACGCAAACACCTCAAGAGCGCCAAGCGGCAGGCAACTGGCCGCGGAATATTAGGGGCATTCGCCGTGACTGCCAAGCGTGGTGGGCCGCCGTCGCCGGTCGTCCGCAATCCCTCGACCGTGCAGTGTTTTCCAGCTGCAAAGCGCACGAGGTTGAGGTAATAGTGGCATGAGTCATGACTGCCGCCACGCACCCATCGTCCGCCATGCCGCTGCTGCGTGCGCGCCGCATCGTGGTCAAGGTCGGCTCCGCCCTGCTGGTGGACGCCGAGGAGGGCACTCCCAATCTCGCCTGGCTGGAAACACTGGCGGCCGATGTGGCAGCAATCCGCACCCGTGGGCAGGAAGTGCTGCTGGTGTCGTCGGGTGCGATCGCTCTGGGGCGACGCCACCTCGGACTGTCCTCGACGCGCCTGAAGCTGGAAGAGAAACAAGCCGCTGCGGCGATCGGTCAGATCCGGCTGGCGCACGCCTGGAAGGAAGCGCTCGAGCTGCACCGGCTGAGCGTGGCGCAGATCCTGCTGACTTTCGGCGACACCGAGGAGCGTCGCCGCTATCTGAATGCCCGCAATACTTTGAGCACGCTGTTGCGGCTCGGCGCCATTCCAGTGATCAACGAGAACGACACGGTCGCGACGGCGGAAATTCGCTACGGCGACAACGACCGGCTGGCCGCGCGGGTCGCGCAGATGATGAGCGCGGACTGCCTGGTGTTGCTGTCGGACGTCGATGGCCTGTACAGCGCGGACCCGGGGCGCCACCCGGACGCGCGATTCATCCCCGACGTGCACTCGATCACGTCCGAGATCGAGCGCATGGCCGGCGGTGCGTCCTCGGCGGTCGGCTCGGGCGGAATGGCGACGAAGATCAGCGCAGCAAAGATCGCCGTCGCGGCGGGTTGCCACATGGCGGTCGCGCTCGGCCGTGAGCAGCATCCGCTTCGGCGCATCGAAGAGGGCAAACGCTGTACGTGGTTTCATCCTTCGGTCACACCGGCCACGGTTCGCAAGCAATGGATTGCCGGCGCGCTGAAGCCGGCAGGCGAGCTGCATGTCGACGAAGGCGCCGCTGCCGCGCTTGGTCGCGGCAAGAGCCTCCTGCCGGCAGGCGTGACGAAGATCGTGGGCCGCTTCAAGCGCGGCGACGCTCTCATCGTGCGCTCGCCGAGCGGCAAGGAGATTGCGCGCGGCCTGTCAGCCTATTCCAGCATCGACGCCGAGCGGCTGCGCGGCCGCCAATCGAGCGAGATCGAAGGCGTGCTGGGATTTCACGGCCGCGACGAGATCATCCATCGGGACGATCTGGTCATCACCGGGTGACGGGGCCGGGTCACCTTCTGTTTTTCGGGATGTCGAAATAGCGCGACGCCGGCGGGTCGCTCGCCGGGTAAGTATCCTGCAGCTGCTCGTCGATCGAGGGCTCGCTTCTCGCGCGCGGGTTCCTCAGACGCCAGCGCCGGGCGATGCCTCTGCACGCCGGTGTGGCGATCAGCACTGCGGCGCTCAGCAACGCGACGGTTTCCAGCAGGTCGAAAGTGGAGCGGCGCGGTTCGGCGCGGGAGCTGTGCATGTGGGGTATCTCCTGACGGCTCCCCACGAGACGCATCCGGCGCGCGCCCGGTTCCGCGCGCGCCGCGTCACATCTTCGGGGGCACGATCGGATGCGAGCTCGACAGTCCGCCGTCCACCGGGAACGCCTGGCCGTTGACGTACGAAGCATCGTCCGAAGCAAGGAACAGCGCCATCTGCGCGATCTCGCTCGGCGCGCCGGCGCGGCGCAACGGATTCAGCTGACCGATCTTGTGATCGGTGCCGCGGGCGCGCGCCTGCTCGAAGATCGGCCGTGTCATGCCGGTTTCGATCAGACCCGGGCAGATAGCATTGATGCGCACGCCGCTGCCGCCGAGCTGATAGGCCGTCGTTTGCACCAGGCTGACGACGCCGGCCTTGCTCGCGCTATACGGCGAGCCGCCGGCACCCGAGCGCAGGCCGGCAACCGACGCCGTGCAGATGATCGAACCGCGCTTGCGCGGCGTCATGACGCGTGCCGCGTGCTTAACCGCGAGGAACGTGCCGATCAGGTTGATCTTCAGAATCTCGGCCCAGTGCTCCGGGGTCTGTTCCTGCAACGGCACCAAGCCGCCGCTCACGCCGGCGTTGGCGTAGCACACGTCCAACGCGCCGAATTCGCGCACCGCTGCGTCGATCGCGCCGGCGATCGCCGATTCCTCCGT
The DNA here is from genome assembly GCA_035275585.1 of Steroidobacteraceae bacterium. GTDB lineage: Bacteria > Pseudomonadota > Gammaproteobacteria > Steroidobacterales > Steroidobacteraceae > Steroidobacter. The sequence goes on from DATEML010000276.1 coordinate 29,592, forward strand.
GGAGTCTTTCACGAACGCCAGTGCCTTGCCGCCGTTGTCGCGAATCTTCGCTGCGGTTTCTTCGACCGCCGGCGCACGATCCAGCACGACGACGTTGGCGCCTTCCTGCGCGAACAGGATCGCGGTGGCGCGGCCGATGCCGCTCGCGGCGCCGGTGATGAGCGCGGTTTTGTGTTGAAGTCGCTTCATAGTGAAGCTAGCGTAGCCGAAAACGCGCAGGCGCCGACAATTCCTCGATCAGTTCCGACCTACGGTATTCGTATAATCCGGTTGCATGTCTCCCGATACTCTCCTCGATCAGGACTTCGGTCTCGTCACTGACCTCATCCACGGCTACGCACAGGAGCGGCCGCAGCATCCTGCGCTGATCCACGACGGGCGCGTGCTCACGTACGGTGCGCTCGACAGTCTCATGGACCGTGTCGCGGCGTCGCTGCAACGGGACGGTGTCCAGACCGGGCAAGTTATCTCCATCTGCGGGGCGTCCTGCGTCGAGTATGGCGTCATCTTTCTCGGCGCACTGCGCGCGGGCGTCGCGGTCGCACCGCTCGCACCGTCTTCGACGCCGGAAGCGTTGGCGACGATGCTGGCCGATTGCGGTGCGAGGGTTCTGTTTCTCGACGACGCTGTCGGCGCGACGCTGGCGGCGCAGGAATTGCCCGCAGGACTGCGGCAGGTGCCGATCTCGATGCGGGACTGGCTCGCGCCCGAAAGTACGCGGCCGATGCCGGTGCAGATCGATCCGAGTGCGCCGTTCAACATCATCTACTCGTCCGGTACGACGGGCACGCCGAAGGGCATCGTGCAATCGCACCGCATGCGTTGGGCGCACGTGCATCGAGCAGCACTGGCGCGCTACGACCGCACGGCAGTCACGATCTGCTCCACGCCGCTGTATTCGAACACGACGCTGGTGAGTTTCCTCCCCACGCTCGCGCGCGGCGGCACCGCTGTGCTGATGGCGAAGTTCGATGCGCTGAAATTCCTGGAGCTGGCGCAGCAGCACGGCGCGACGCACGCGATGCTCGTGCCCGTGCAGTATCAGCGCATCATGGATCTGCCGGAGTTCGGCCGCTTCGATCTGAGCAGCTTCCGCATGAAGTTCTGCACCAGTGCGCCGTTCGCCGCGGCGCTCAAGGCGGACATCCTGAAGCGCTGGCCCGGCGGCCTGACGGAGTACTACGGCATGACGGAGGGCGGCGGCAGCTGCATCCTCCACGCCCACGAATTTCCGGACAAGCTGCACACGGTCGGTCAACCCGCGCCCGGGCACGAGATCCGCCTGATCGACGAGCAGGGCCGTGAGGTACCGCCCGGCGAGATCGGCGAGATCGTCGGCCGCTCGCCGGCTTCGATGATGAACGGCTATTTCAACCAGCCGCGCAAGACGGCCGAGGCCGAGTGGCATGACCCGGAAGGCAACCGCTACATACGGACCGGTGACGTCGGTCGGTTCGACGAGCAGGGGTTTCTCACGCTGCTCGACCGCCGCAAGGACATGATCATTTCCGGCGGCTTCAACGTCTATCCGAGCGATCTGGAGAGCGTGCTGAGCAAGCACGATGCGATCAAGGAAGCAGCCGTGGTCGGCGTGTCGTCACGGCAGTGGGGCGAGACACCCGTGGCGTTCGTCGTGCTCAAGCCCGGCAGCACGGCCGTGGCCGAAGAGATCCGCGCGTGGGCGAACGAGCGGCTCGGCAAGACCCAGCGGCTGGCGTCCGTCGAGATCCGCGAGCAGTTGCCGCGGAGTCCGATCGGTAAAGTGCTGAAGCGCGAGTTACGCGACCAATACGCTCACACCTGCGTCTCGTCCTGACGCAGCGTGCGCATGGCGCGGTAGTAGTGGAACGTCGACCAGACGAACGTGAACACGATGATCGAAAGGGCGTGGCGCAGGCCATCCGCGCTGGCTTGCGCGGCCGGCATGCCTGCGTCCGCCAGGTTGTTGCCGATCGTGTGGCTGATGAAGCCGGTCAGGATCGGTCCGATACCGATGCCGATGAAATTCAGCACCAGGAACAGCAGTGCAGTCGCCAGCGCGCGCTCGCGCGGCGTGACCAGGCGATACGTCGCCGAGATCGACGGCGCCAGGTACATCGTGCCGAAGCAGACGTACAGGAACAGGCAGGCGAGCACGAGCGGCGTGTACGACATCATGAACGCGGCCGCGGCGAACGGCAGCGCGATGAGATTCGACAGGGCTGGCACCTTCAACATGTAGCGCGAATCGCCGTGTCGCTGCGTCAGCTTGTCGGCATAGGTACCGCCGACGTATGTCCCGAGCAGGCCACCGATGCCAACGATGAATGCGAGCCACACGCCCGCTTCGCCGACCGTGAAGCCATGCGAGCGAATCAGGTACGAGTTGTAGAACGCACTGACGCCGTAGCTCACGAACGCATGCAGTCCTGAAGCCAATGCGAGATGCCGGAAGCTGCTCTTCGCCACCAGCGTCCTGACCACGAGCATCATCGGCGGCGCTTCCTTCACCGTGTGCGCGCCCCCTTCGGAGAAGCCGCGCGGCGGCTCGCGGATCGTCAGCTTCAGGATCAGTGCCAGCGCTATGCCGGGCACTCCGACGATGAGGAACGCCGCGCGCCAGCCGTAGAGCTGCGCGACGATCCCGCCCATCATCAATCCAATGAAGGTGCCGCCGTACACGCCCATGGCGTAGATCGACAGCGCCTTGCTGCGCCGCTTGGGCTCGAAATAATCGCTGATCAGGGACAGCGCCGGCGGGCTGCAGCCGCTCTCGCCGATGCCGACTACGACGCGGGCGGCGAACAGCTGCCAGAAATTGCGCACGAAAGCGGTCACGGCCGTGGCGGAGCTCCAGATCAGGAGCGAGAGCGCGATGATGTTGACGCGGCTGCCCTTGTCCGCCCAGCGTGCGATCGGGATGCCGAACGTCGTGTAGAACAGCGCGAAGGCCGTGCCGCTGAGCGCGCCGAGCTGCCAGTCGTGCAGTCCGAACTCCTGCTTGATCGGCTCGATGAGCGTCGTGAGGATCTGCCGGTCGACGAAGTTGAAGACGTAGACGACGAACAGGAACCAGACGACGTAGTAGCGGTAGGACTCGCTCGCGCGGAACTCCTGTGGCCGCGCAGCGGCAGCGACCTGCGCCTGGCTCGTCTCGACTGCCATCCGACCCCCTCGATGCGATTCTTTTGTTCGTAGACTGTGTGTACGCTGCGCCCTCGTCAGTGACATTTGCAATTCTTTACTGCGCGGCGCTCGCCGCTAGAATGCCGTCATGCAGGCCGGATCGAGCTCGTCGCAGGATGTCGCAGCCCTGATGGATTCATTGGGGCGCGCCGCCGTGGCGGCGGCGCAGGCGCTGGCCCGTGCGAGCACCGCGACCAAGAACGCAGCGCTCGCCGCGTCCGCGGACGAGATTCGCAAGCAACGCACCGCCATTCTCGAAGCCAATCGTGTGGACATGGAGGCGGCCGCGCAGCGCGCGCTGTCGCCTGCGCTGATGGATCGTCTCGCACTCGACGAGCAGCGGGTCGCGGCGATGGCGCGCGGCATCGAGGAAGTCGTAGCGCTGGCAGATCCGATCGGTGTCGTCATTGCACAGTGGACGAGGCCGAACGGTCTGCGCATCGAGCGCGTGCGCGTGCCGCTCGGCGTGATCGGCATCGTGTACGAGAGCCGCCCGAACGTAACGGCAGACGCCGGCGCGCTATGCTTGAAATCGGGCAACGCGGTCATTCTGCGCGGCGGTTCGGAGAGCCTGCGCTCGAGCCGCGCCATACATGCCTGCCTGGTCGCGGGCTTGCGCGCGGCCGCATTGCCCGAGGCCGCGATTCAGATCGTACCGACGACGGACCGGGCTGCCGTCGGCCACATGCTCTCCGGCATGACGGACCTCATCGACGTCGTCGTGCCGCGCGGCGGGCGCAGTCTCGTAGAACGCGTGCAGAAGGAAGCGCGCGTGCCGGTGATCGGACATCTGGAGGGCAACTGCCACGTCTACGTCGACAGCGATGCGGACGCGGCGATGGCGCGAGAGATCGTGCTCAACGCCAAGTTGCGGCGGACCGGCGTATGCGGCGCGGCCGAAACGGTGCTGTTCGATCGCGGCTGGTCCGGCGCCGAGTCGGTCGTGCGCGCGCTGCTGGATGCGGGTTGCGCGGTCCGTGGCGACGAAGCAGTACAACGCCTTGATAAGCGGGTCACAGTCGCGACCGAACAGGACTGGTACACGGAATACCTGGACAAGATCATCGCTGCGAAGGTCGTCGACGGTGTGGACGCCGCGGTGGCGCACATCGCCCGCTACGGGTCGGCGCACACCGAATCGATCGTCACCCGCAACCAGGCGACGGCCGACCGGTTCCTGGCGAGCGTCGACAGCGCGATCGTCTTGCACAATGCCTCCACCCAGTTCGCCGACGGCGGCGAGTTCGGCATGGGCGCGGAGATCGGGATCTCGACCGACAAGTTTCATGCACGCGGACCGGTCGGGGTCGAGCAGTTGACCAGTTACAAGTACGTCGTGCGAGGTTCGGGACAGGTGCGGCCGTGAAGCTGATGAGTCGATTGATCGTTGTTTTGCTCGCGCTCACCGGCGCTGCGCAGGCTGCCCAGGATCTGGATGCGGCTGCGCTCAAGGCTGCGCTCGACAAGGCGCGCGGCGAACAGGTCGACGCACTGTCGCCCAAGAACTTCGCTGCGGCGGTCGAGGCCCATGACGCTGCGGTCAAAGACGCTGCGCGTGGCCGCAAGGATGACAAGGTGCGCGCGCGAGTGCAGGAAGGTGAAGCCGCGTTGGGCCGTGCGACGGCCGCCGCCGCGGCCGCACGCCAGCTGCTCGGTTCGGTGATCAAGGCGCGCGAGGACGCGCTGACCGCGGAAGCGCCGAAGTTCGCGTCGGAAGCCTGGACGAAGGCCGCCGAGCGTTTCCGCGAGGCGATGATGGAGAACGAGCAGAACGATACCAAGAATGCACAGCGGCGCGCTGCCGAGGCGGAAGTCCTGCTGCGCGAGGCGGAGCTGATCGCCATCAAGGGCGGCATTCTCAACGAGGCGCGCGCGTTGATCGCGCAGGCTGACGAAGCAAAGGTCGGCAAGCTCGCCCCGCGCAGTCTGCAGGCGGCCAAGCGCTTTCTCGCGGAAGCGGACCAGGAGATTCAGCGTAATCGCTACGACGTGGCTCAGCCGCGCAAGCTCGCCGCGCAGGCGCGCTACGAAGCGCGGCACGCAACCTATCTGGCGCAGCTGATCGAGCGTGTATTGAAAGAGGAGAACGACGACCAGGCCGGCATCGAAGGCCTCATCCTCTCGTATGAGGAGCCGTTGAAGCAGATCGCAGGCGAGATGGAGCTCTCGGCGCAGTTCGACAAGGGCATGCAGGCGCCGCTGCAGGAGATCAACGAGCACGCAGGCCAGCAGGCGCAGGAAGTGCGTCGCCTCAAGCAGGACCTGGCCGATCGCGACGATCAGCTTGCCCAGCTGAATACGCAGATCCAGCGCGTGCAGTCACGGCTGGGTGGCGAGTCCGAAGAGCGCGTCGCGCTGCAGCGGCGTGTGGATGCGCAGGAGCGCATGCGCTCGAGCGTCCGGGCACTGGAAGCTTCCTTCAGTGCGCAGGAGGCGAACGTCATCCGCCAGGGCGACGACGTCGTCCTGTCGTTGCTGGGCATCAAGTTTCCCTCGGGCCGTAGCACGATCGACGCCAGTAGCGCGCCCCTCATGAAAAAGGTACAGCAGGGGCTCGCGCTGTTTCCCGGCGCTTCGATCTCCATCGAAGGCCACACCGATGCCAACGGCACCGACTCGGCCAACCTGATCCTGTCGCAGGACCGCGCCGACGCGGTGCGCCAGTATCTGGTGAGCAACTTCGCAATGGATCCCGAGAAGATCACATCGGTCGGCTACGGCGAAGCGCGGCCGGTCGCTACCAACGAGACCGCCGCGGGCCGCGCGCGCAACCGCCGCATCGACCTGGTGATCCACCCGGAACAGCGCTGACGCGTTGCCCTTGCAACGGGGCGGCGACGGGCAGACGATAGCTCCCATCCAGGGAAGAGGGGTCGCCGTCATGCTTACCCGTCTGATCCAGTCGCTGGTCGCCGTCGCCCTGTTCATCGCGCCGCCCGCTGTCTCGGCAGCAACGGATGATCCGTTCGTCGTGCACGAGTGGGGAACATTCACCACAGTCCAGGGCGCGGATGGCGAGCAGATCTCGTGGATGCCGCCGGCGAGCGTCGATCTTCCCGACTTCGTCTATCGCATTGCCATGGGCGACGATGACCGTCCCGTCGTCATCAATCCGAAGGACAGGTCCGCGCTGGCACGTATGGAGACGCCGGTCATCTATTTCTACTCGCAGCGCGAGCGGACCGCAGACGTACGCGTGCTGTTTCGCGGCGGCAATATCACCGAGTGGTACCCGCAGGCGACGACCATCGACCCGCAGGCGTCCGCGGGTACGATGGCGGCGGCTCACACGCGGCAGTTCCTGATCGAGTGGAACGGAGTGAAGATCCTGGCGCGCGACACGCGAGCGATGGCGCTGGACAAGCTGATCCGCGGCAAGACCGGCGGCGGTGATCACTACTACATTGCCCGGGAGACCGACGCGAACTTCCTGCGGGTCGCTGCCCCGCAGGCGCGCTCGCGCCTGGAACACGAGCGTGATCTCTTCTATCGCGGTCTCGGCTATTTCCAGTCGCCGCTCGGCGTCGGCATGGACGAGGACGAGCAGCAGCTCTCGCTCAACGCGCGCGAAACCGAGCGCATCGAGGCAGCGTTCCTCGTCTCCGTCCGGCAGGGAATGCTGCGGTATCAGAAGATCGTGGGTGCGGTCGCGAACGCCGCATCGGTGATCGACCCGAACACGCAGCCGTTCGGTGCGCTTGAAGACGTGCGCAAGGTGGCCATGCACGACATGGCGCGCGCGCTCGTGAACGCCGGCCTCTACGAGAAGGAAGCACGCGCGATGGTGAACACCTGGCAGGACCAGTGGTTCGCGGAGGAGGGCACGCGCGTGCTCTATCTCCTGCCACGCGCCTGGACCGATCGCACGCTGCAGCTGCAGATTTCACCGAAGCCGGACAGTATCGTGCGCGTCATGGTCGGTCGCGCGGAGCTGATCACGCCCTCGGTCGTGCGGGAGTTCAAGCAGCAGGTCCTCACCTACAGCACGGGCGACGCGAAGGCGAAGGCGCGTGCGGTCGCAGACGTGCGCGCACTCGGTCTCGGACGGTTCGTGTGGGCCGCGACCACGCTGGTCAACGGCGATGGCAAGGACAGGGCGTTCGCGCATGCGCTGAACGACCTGATGCAGGCCGTCAGTGCTCGTGAGGATGCGCGCAGCGCTCGCAATTGACCCAGCCGGAATCGCCGTTGACGTAGTGCTCCTTCTTCCAGATCGGCAGGCGATGCTTCACTTCGTCGATGATGTAGCGGCACGCCGCGAATGCCTCGGCGCGATGGCGTGAGCTGACTCCGACCCACACTGCAAGATCGCCGATTGTCAGCGCGCCGACGCGATGCACGCATGCCGCTCGCGTTACGCCGAAGCGCGCGATGGCTTCCGCTACGATGCGCTCGCCTTCCGCGTTCGCCAGCGCTTCGAACGCTTCGTATTCCAGCCGCGTGACGGCATGACCTTCGTTGTGATTGCGAACCCAGCCCTCGAACGCGGCGTAGCCGCCGGCGGCGGGGTCGGCGAGCGCGGCCCGATAGGTATCGGGCGTCAGCGGCGCCTGACTGAAGGAGAACGCTTTCATCCGCCCGCCACCGGTGGAATGAAAACCACCGTATCGCCGTGCTGCAGCGGCGTCTGCCAGTCAGCGAACTCGGAGTTCAGCGCCACCTTCAGCTGCGCTTGCGCCAATTGGAACGGATGGCGCCGGCGCAGCTCGTCGTACAGCTCGGCCGGCGTGGAGGCGCCCGTGTCGAGCGTCTCTTCGCTGCGGTTCGCCTGCTCCCGCAGGATCGCGTAGTACTGGACGCGAACGGTCTTGCTTCGTGAAGAAGGGCGATGCCGCAGCGTCGCCGCCGCCGATTCGAACTCCTCGCGCGTGTTCACATTGTCGAGCGCTGCACGCTCGGGCAGATCGAGCAGCGCCGTGTCCGCGTTGATCAGGAACTTGCGCGGACATTGCTTGCCGCTTGCGATGTAGGCGAGCACGGGCTCGCGCGCAGCCGGCTCCCAGATCGCACACAACGGTTCGGGCAGGCCGTCGTGAGCGCTGCGATACGCGGTTGCGACCTTGCGCGGATCGCGCTGTGCGACCAGGTGCTGCAGCGTGTTCACGGTCAGGAAAGGCAGATCGCAGGCGAGCACGAGCCACGCGGACTGCGGATGCTCCAGCAATGCCGCCGAGATTCCGGCGATCGGGCCGATGCCCGGCTGGCGATCGACGATCTGCGTAAGTCCTGCGCGGGACGGGTCATCGCGCTGATCCGGGCGCACCGAGACAAATGTCGCGGTACAGAACTTCGACACCAGCTCGAACGCCCAGCGCACTTGCGGCTGCCCGTGATAGTCGAGGAGCGCCTTGTCGGTGCGCATGCGCGTGCTCGCGCCGCCGGCGAGAACCAGACCGAAGAGTGCGGGGCTCATGATCGGATCAACCTATATCGCTCTTGCCGCCGTGCTTTTCGACGAGCCGCGTCTCCGCGATCACGATGTCGTGCGAGAGCGCTTTGCACATGTCGTAGATCGTCAGCGCCGCGACGCTCGCGCCGGTCAGCGCTTCCATCTCCACGCCCGTCTTGTGATGCACGGACACCGTGCAATGGACTACGGCTTCGTCGCCATCCATATCAATGGCGAGCTTGCAGCTCTCGATCCCGAGCGGGTGGCAGAATGGAATGAGCTCGTGCGTGCGCTTCGCCGCCATTGTGCCGGCGATGATTGCGGTCTGAAACACGGGCCCCTTCGGCGTGTTGAACTGCTGATCGCGCAGCGCCTGCGCCACTGCCTGCGGGAAGCGCACGCGCGTAACGGCCGTGGCCGTGCGCTTGGTCACCGACTTGTCGCCGACGTCGACCATCGTCGGGCGCGCGGCGGAATCGACATGGGAGAACGACGACATGATCACCCGCCGATGTAGTACATCTCGATCTTCCGCAGCGGCTGCTCACCGGCATGCAGGGAAGAGCGCAATTCGCTGTAGCGGTCGCCGCGACGCGTCCAGGCAGTAGCAATCAGCGTCCGCAGCTCGTCGTCGCTGGCGCCGCTGCGCAGCGGCTCGCGCAGGTCGAGGCCCGAGCGCGCGAACAGACACGTGTAGAACACGCCCTCGGAGGAGAGGCGGGCGCGTGTACAGCTGCCGCAGAAGGGATTCGTCACTGAGGAGATGAAGCCAATCTCGCCTGCGCCGTCGTCGAACGCGTAGCGTTCCGCAACTTCGCCGTGATAGTTCTCCTGCATCGCGTGCAGCGGCCAGCGCGCGCCGATGCGCTCCAGCAGCTCGCGCGAAGCGACGACGCGGTCGCGACTCCAGTGATTACGCGTGCCGACGTCCATGTACTCGATGAACCGCACGATGACGCCGGTCCCACGGAAGTGCTCGACCAGATCGAGGGCCGTGTGGTCGTTGAGTCCGCGCTCGACGACGCAGTTGATCTTGATCGGCAGCAGCCCGGCGTCGCTGGCCGCGCCGATGCCCTCGAGCACGCGGTCGCGCTCGGCGAAGCCGCCGCTCATCTGTTTGAAGATTTCCGGATCGAGCGTGTCGAGGCTGACGGTGATCCGGTGCAGGCCGTTCGCCTTCAGCTCCGCAGCATGCTGGGCGAGCAGCACGCCGTTGGTCGTCAGCGCGACATCTTGCACGCCGGCCAGCGCGGTCAGCTCGCCGACCAGCTCGGAAATATTCGGACGCAGCAGCGGCTCGCCGCCCGTGAGCCGGACTTTCTGCACGCCGAGCTGCACGAACAGGCGCGTCAGGCGCGTGATCTCTTCGAACGACAGGCGCTCGCTTGCTTTCAGGAAGCGATAGTGCTCGTGAAAGGTCTCCCGCGGCATGCAGTACGGACAGCGGAAATTGCAGCGGTCCATCACTGAAATACGCAGGTCGTGCAGCGGGCGATTCAGCGTATCGCGCGGCCGCGGCTGCACCGGCAGGGTTACGATTGAGTGGGTCATAGGCGCTCTGTCACCACGAATATAACGCCACCGGCGTACCGGCGGCGACCGTGACAGGTCCGGGCGGCAGTTCCACGAAGCCATCCGTGCCGACCAGGGAGGTGAAATCACCTGAGCCACGGGTCGGTTTCAGTACGGCCTGCCGATGCCCCGATTCGAAGCCGATGTTCGCCGGCACGAACAGCGCAAGCGCCGGCTTCACGTCGAAAGGCTCTGCCAGCACGACCTGCTCGGGCGGCCGCCGCACCGTTCCCAGCGACGCCTCCAGCCCCGCGAATGTGTACCGTGTCAGGCACATGAGCGTCGATACCGGGTTGCCTGGCAGGGCGTACACCGTCTGTCCGGCCTGGCCCACGCCGAACCAGAGCGGCTTGCCCGGACGCTGCGCGACCTTGTGAAAGACGACGCGCACACCGAGCTCCGCGAGCACCTGCGGAACGTAGTCGAAGCGTCCCATCGAGACGCCGCCGCTGAGGATCAGGACGTCGTGCGTCTGCAGGTGCGCTCCGAGGCGCTCCCGCAGGATCGCCGGATCGTCCGGCAAATGATCGAGCGTGGATTGCGCGAAACCGCGCCGCTGCAGTGCGGCCATGACGGCGTAGACATTCGAGCGGTGGATCTGCCACTCGGCGAGCGGCTTGCCCGGCTCGACCAGCTCGTCGCCTGTCGAGATCACTGCAATGCGCGGCGCCCGACTGACCGCTGCATGCGTTCGGCCGTCGGCTGCGAGCACGGCGACTTCGGCGGGGCCGAGGCGGATTCCCGGCTGCAGCAATTCATCGCCGCGGTGCGAGTCGGTACCGCGCGCGTGGATGTTCGATCTCGATTCGGGCGCTGCATCCGACGCGAGTTGTGCGACGCCGTCGACGACTGAAATCTTTTCGACCGGAACGACGCAATCGCAGCCGTCAGGCAGCATCGCGCCGGTCATCACTTCGACACAATGCTCGCTATTGCGCAGCGACACCGGCGGCGCGCCAGCCGCTTGCGTTCCGGCGATGCGAAATGCGCGGCGGCCCTGCTCGTACGCTGCAAAAGCGAACGCGATGCCATCCATGGTGACGCGATCGAATGGTGGTTGATCGAATGCCGAGACGACGCGCTCGCGCAGCGTCGCACCTACCAGCTCGGTCAACGGCAACGATGTTGCCGGCAGCAGTGGCGCGTGAGCGCGTATCTGCTCTTCAGCCTCGGCGGGTGAGATCATCGATCGTGACACGCACGGAGTGTGTCACGAGCGAGAATCGGGCTAAAGCCCGACAGCAGATCAGGTGGCGCGGGACTTGTAGATCCGGACCTGCTCGTTGAAGAGCTTGGCCTTGCTCTGCAGCTCGTCGACGGCGGCGTTGTGCTTCTTCATCTGCAGCGTCTTCAGCTGCATCAGCTGCGCGGTGCTCGCAGCCTTGGTCTTCGTTTCCTGGTCGAGGCAGCTGCCGAACGCCGCGACGCCGTCGTTGTAGGCCTGGAATGCTTTCATCGCCTCGATCATTTCCGCTTCGGACGCGGTCTTGCCGTCCGGAATCTGCGCGGGAGCTTTCGGATAGGTGCACTCGGCGTGCGCGGCGATCGAGAACGAGGCGAGAGCGATGCCGAGCGCGGCGATCGCAATACCCAGACTGGCGCTTATTTTCATGGTCCGTCTCAAAGTGTGAGCCACGCCCGAAAAACACGGGCGGTCTTACCCGCGTCATCGGCAGCGGGGCTCGGGACTTGAGGCGGAAATCGAGGCGGGCGCGGAAAAAGCCCGCCTTTCACATAACGATGTTCCGGCGCGGGTCAGCTCTTCTTCTCGCGCCCCTTGAAGGTCTTCACCTGCTCGTTGAACCGGGCGGCGGTCTGCTCGAGCGCATCGACGGCGGCGTTGTGGCGCTTGTTATGGATCGCCTTGATCTGCTCGATCTGCTCTGCGGGAGCGTCGGGGCCGGCGGCCTCGATCCGGGCATTCATTTCCTGCTCGAGGCAACTCAGGTACGCGGTGACCTGGTTGTTGTATTCCTTGACGGCCTTCATGCCCTCGACCATCTGGTCCTGCGTGGCTGTGTTGCCATCCGGCAGGCTTCCGGGTTCCTTCGGATAGTTGCACTCGGCCTGGGCCGCGGCGGCCAGCAGCATCCCGAGCACCAGCCCGGACAGCATTCGAATAGTCATTTCTAAGTACCCCTAACGGGCAACCCCCGGGACGGGGTCGCGTCGCGCGTCATCTTAAAGCGCCGCGAAGCCGCTTGGCTATGCTGAAAAGTGCGACAGTCGGCATGGCGCGCGATTGCCTCGCACGCCACGCCTATACTTGCGCGCCTTTCGACTTGTCCAATCGCTTGGTCCAAATGACTGGCCCCGAACTCGAAGCTCTTCGTCTCAGCCTTTCGGTCGCACTGCGCAGCGTGCTGGCCAGCCTGCCCCTCGCAGTCGCGGTCGCGTGGCTGTTGACGCGCCGCAGGTTCGCGGGCCGGATGATCCTCGACGCGTTCGTGCATCTGCCGATGGTGCTGCCGCCGGTTCTGGTCGGCTACCTGTTGCTGCTGGTGTTCGGCATGCGCGGACCGATCGGGCGCTGGCTCTACGAGCAGTTCGGGATCCAGCTGATCTTTACGACGGCCGGCGCGGCGCTCGCGACCGCGGTGATGACGTTCCCGCTGATGGTGCGTGCGATCCGCATTTCGCTGGAGGGCGTGGATGCGGGACTCGAGGATGTCGCGCGCACGCTCGGCGCGGGCCCGTGGGACCGCTTCTTCACCGTCACGTTGCCGCTGATGTTGCCGGGCATCCTCGCCGGCGTCGTGACGGCGTTCGCGGCTGGCCTCGGCGAGTTCGGCGCAGTCATTACCTTCGTTTCGAACATTCCCGGCCAGACGCGCACGTTGCCGTTGGCGCTCTATACGGCGTTGCAATCGCCTGACGGCGACGCGCTCGCGGCGCGCCTCGCTGCAATCTCGTTCTCGCTCGGCTTGATCGGGCTGCTGATCTCCGAGTTCATCGCGCGGCGCGTGCAGCGCATGCTGGGACGCTGAGGACGCGCATGTTCAGCATCCGCGCCCTGAAGCGTCGCGATGGATTCACACTGGACGTGGCGATCGAGGTTTCGGCCTCGGGCGTCGTCGGCCTGTTCGGCCGATCGGGCTGCGGCAAGACGACGCTCGTCAACGTCGTCGCCGGCCTGCTCGCCGCCGACGAAGCGCACGTCGAGATCGACGGCGTCGTGCTCGAAGACTCGCGCAGCAAGACGCGGCTGCCCGCCGAGCGCCGCCGCATCGGCTACGTGTTCCAGGACGCCCGGCTGTTTCCGCATCTCGATGCCCTCGGCAATCTGCGCTATGCGGAGCGGCGCGCACGCGGCGTCGAGAAGCGCATCTCTCTGGACTTCGTCGTGCAGCTGCTCGGTCTGGAGCTGCTCCTGGAGCGTCGCGTACAAAAGCTCTCGGGCGGCGAGCGGCAGCGCGTCGCGCTCGGTCGAGCGCTGTTGTCGCAGCCGCGGCTGTTGCTGCTCGACGAGCCGCTCGCATCGCTGGATATCGCGCGCCGCGAAGAGGTATTGCCGTATCTCGAGAGACTGCGCGATGAGCTCTCGATCCCGATGATCTACGTGAGCCACCAGTTCGAGGAAGTGCTGCGTCTCGCTACGCACGCGGTGCTGCTGGAACAGGGGCGCGTCGTCACGCAGGGTGCGCTCGAGGACGTCAGTCTGCATCCCGAGCTGCGTGCCATCGTCGGACCAGAGGCAGTGGGCGCGGTGCTTTCAGGCACCGTTGAGGCTCACGGCGCCGATATCGCCGGGCTCGCGGCGATTCGCGTCGGTGCGAACGTGCTGCACGTGGGGCTGCGCGATGCGCGCGCCGGTGCGAGCGTGCGAGTTCAGCTGCTGGCGCGCGACGTAATCCTGGCGACGGCGCGACCGGAGAACATCAGCGTCCGCAACGTGATGACCGGTACGATCGCGCGCATGACCAGCGACGATGCGGAAACCGACATGATCCACGTCGACATCGGCGGACCGCTCGTGCTCGCGCGCGTCACGCGCGCTGCATCGGCGGCGCTCGATCTGCGGCAAGGCAAAGAGGTCTGGGTGCTCGTCAAAGCCGTGTCGATTCGCGGCCACGCTTACGTGCGCAATCCGCCGCCGCCCGGATCGGTCCGCAAGCTGACGTACTGAGAAGAAGGTCTCTCGCCAAGATCGCCAAGATCGCCAAGGAAGAATTCTGATTTCCGGCGCTGTTCTTCTTGGCGTTCTTGGCGATCTTGGCGAGAGTTTCTCCGGTCTTCCGTCGTCTACCGAATCGGCAGCTCGCGCGACTTCTGGATCGTGCGCAGCGCGAAGCTCGAGTGCACGCGGGCGACGCCCGGCAGCCGCGTGAGATGCTTGCTGTGCAAGCGCTCGAAGTCGGCGGTGTCTGCAACGACGACGCGCACGACGTAATCGTAGTCGCCAGTCATCAGGTAGCACTCCATCACTTCCGGGATCTTGCGCACGGCTTCCTCGAAGCGGCGCAGATCCGTCTCGTCCTGCCGATCGAGCGTGATGTTGACGAACACGTTCACCGGGCAGCCGGCCTTCTGCTGGTTGATCAGCGCGGTGTAACCCTCCACCAGGCCGGACTCCTCGAGCGCCCGCACGCGCCGCAGACAGGCCGACTCGGACAGGCTCAGGCGCTCGGCCAGCGCCGCATTCGAGACCCGGCCGTCGTGCTGCAAGGCCTGCAGGATGGCCTTGTCGAAGCGGTCCAGTTTCATGCGCAAGAATCCGTCGGTGTTGAGGGCAATGTCGGCAGATTCTGCCACATTTTAACCGGAACGTGCCGATTCGCGCAGTTTCCTGCCGCTTCCCGCCACTAGAGTAGTCGCGTCTTTTCATTCCCTCACGAGGTTGCGCATGCGCGTCGGCGTCCCGAAGGAGATCAAGAATCACGAGTACCGCGTCGGCCTGGTTCCGGCCGGGGTACGTGAGCTCGTTGCCGCTGGTCACCAGGTGCTCGTGCAGAGCTCGGCCGGCGCCGGCATCGGCGTCGACGACGCGGCCTATGCCGCCGCGGGCGCCAAGATCGTCGCCACCGCGAAGGAAGTCTTCGACGGCGCCGAGATGGTCGTGAAGGTCAAGGAGCCGCAGCTCGCCGAGTGCAAGATGCTGCGGCCGGGACAGATCCTGTTCACCTATCTGCATCTCGCGGCCGATCCGGAGCAGGCGAAAGCGCTGATGGCTTCCGGCTCGACGGCGATCGCGTACGAGACGGTCACTGCGAACGACGGCTCGCTGCCGTTGCTCACGCCGATGAGTGAAGTCGCGGGCCGCATGTCCGTGCAGGTCGGTGCTTCGTCGCTGCAGAAGGCGAACGGTGGCATCGGTGTGCTGCTCGGCGGCGTGCCGGGCGTCCCGCCTGCCAAAGTCGTGATTCTCGGCGGCGGCGTCTCGGGCACGAGCGCTGCTGAAATCGCCGTCGGTATGCGCGCCGATGTGACCGTCGTGGATCGTTCGCTGAAGCGCTTGCGTCAGCTGGACGCGATGTTCGGCGGTTCGCTCAAGACGGCTGCATCGACGATCGAGGCGATCGAGTCGCTCGTCACACAGGCGGACCTGGTCGTCGGTGCCGTGCTCGTTGCCGGCGCTGCCGCGCCGAAGCTCGTCACGCGCGACATGGTGCGCAAGATGAAAGCGGGTGCGGTGATGGTCGACATCTCGATCGACCAGGGCGGCTGCTTCGAGACGAGCAAGCCGACCACGCACGCGGATCCGACATTCGTCGTCGACGGCGTCGTCCACTACTGCGTCACGAACATGCCGGGCGCGGTGCCGCGCACTTCGACGTTCGCGCTCACCAATGCAACGTTGCCGTACGTGCGGGCGCTTGCCGACCACGGCGTCGGCGCTCTCGCCCTCGACCAGCACCTGGCGAACGGCCTGAACGTTCACCAGGGCGCAATCACGCATGAAGCGGTCGCGCGCGACCTGGGCTTGCCGTATCGCGCATACAACGCACGCAACGCCGCGGCGGCCTGAGTATCGATTTAGCGCTGTTTTTCCCTGACCCCCCTTGCCCGCGCCCCCGCGGGCTTTTTTTTTGCCTGCGTCTTTTTCGCAGGTCGGGCTTTAGCCCGACTCTTCATGCCCCCATACTACCCGCGATGTTCGATCGCATAACCCCGACCAACAAGGCCATCATCCTCGCGAACGTCGGCGTCTTCGTCCTGCAGTATCTGCTGGGCGGCGCAGTGCGCTGGTTCGAGCTGTGGCCGCTGCAATCCGGGTTGTTCCGGCCCTGGCAGCTGCTCACCTACGGGTTCCTGCACGGCGGGTTCACGCACATCTTCTTCAACATGTTCGCGGTGTTCATGTTCGGCTCGGAGGTCGAACGCTTGTTCGGAGCGAAGCGCTATCTCATCTACTACCTGACCTGCGTAGTGGGCGCCGCGCTCATGCATCTCATTGTGGTGACGGCTGCAGACCTGCCTCCGTACCCGACGATTGGCGCGTCGGGCGGCGTATTCGGGCTGCTGCTCGCATTCGGCATGGCCTATCCGAAGCGCACGCTGATGCTGATCTTCCCGCCGATCCCGATGCCGGCCTGGTTATTCGTGACGCTGTACGGACTGTTGGAGCTGTATCTGGGCGTGACGCAAACGATGTCGGGCGTCGCGCACTTCGCGCACCTCGGCGGCATGGCGACGGGCTTCGTGTTGATCCGCTACTGGCAGGCGCAGCGAAAGAGACCGAGACCGCCCCAGTAGCTCTAATCGATCCCCGGGGTCGGCCTCAGCGTCAAAGTGCCGTCGGCATCGAGCGATTGTCGGCACGCCCAGCGCACCTGGTAGCGCTGGCCTTTCACTTCGATTTCGCCTCTCACCCGCAATCCCTTCCAATCCGTGCCGCGCGGCAAGGCGAGCTTCGCCTGCCGCACTTTGCCCGGCAGCGGATAGCCTGCATCGAGGCTGCCGCTCGCGAGCTCGAGCCCTGCATCATTGAGAATGCTGATGCACAGGACGCCCGGAACGCCGGCGATGCCGTCGTTCACCATGCCGAGAATCAGGCCCGCTTCGCTGCCGGTGTCGTAGGTCCAGATCCACGACGGCCTGACCCGATAACCGATCGAGCGCGCGAGCTCATTCAACGCGTCGGGGTATTGCTCGTAGTAGCGCCGAATTCCGTCGGCGTGGATGCGATGCCAGTTCCATAGCGAGAAGTAGCCGGCGCCGACATCACGCACGTGATCGATGACGTTGTCGGTGAGCGTGACGCCCTCGCTCGCATGCAGGCTTTGCGGCGAGCCGTCCGACATCGGCACTTCCACCGTCACGCCGGTCCAGGCGGGACGGTTGCTCAATGCCTCGATCTGCTCGTTCTCGATGAAGATCGTATCGGTGCGCAGCCAGTTGTGGCTGCGCACGGTGCGCTCGACCAGCTCGAAGTTTCCAACCTTGCTGAAGTCGGGCTGAGTATTGGTCGCGAGCGGCGTCTTCTTCCAATGCTGCAGCTGGCGCTCGAGCATCCTCGCGAAGGTGGCTGCGGCTGTCGCATAGTCAGGAAACGGATTGCGCTCGAGCGGCCACGTGTGACCCTCGCCCCAGAAGCCGTACATCGCGGTGTCGACGTACTCGACCTGCGGATGGCCGTCGTACTCCTGCGCGAGCAGCCCGACGAGCTCGTCGAATGCGGATTGAAAGCGCGGGTCGTCGTAGCGCGGCTCATAACGCCGCCGGTTCTGCCACTCGCCGAGATCGACGGTGGGCACTTGCCCGGCAAGGAACGCCGGCAGCGCGGTGCCTTCGATGTCAGGATTGCTCATCATGACTCGCAGACCGAGGCGCTTGTCGTAGCGCTTCGCGAGGTCGAACGCGAGCTGCCAGTGCTCGCAGAGATCGAGCCGCCCCGGCCTGCGTTGCACGTCCTTCCAGTTCACGCGCACGTAAAGCTTGGTCCCGAGCGGCAGCTGCGCCAGATCTTCCAGCGACTTTGCCAGCGGCTCGCCCGACTTCGCGGCTGGCCCGACCTCGTCGCACAGATAGGTGACCAGTCCCATGCCGAAGTTGCGGACGACCTCCGTCGAGGCAGTCGTCGCCATGACGACCTGCCAGCCCGCGTACTGCTGCGTTGGAAACGGTCCCTGGTAGAGGCGTCGGGCGACCGGCGGACCGGGGCCGAAATCGTACCCGTCGAAGTTGTGAACATCGGCCGCCCGGCCGCGTGAGCTCGCCGCGACCGCTACGGCGCCGGCAGCCCGAATGAAGTCACGTCTGCGCATCGCTGCCTGTCCGCGGGATCCCCTTACCTTTCGTTTTTACAGCGTATCACTCAAAATGAAACAAAAAAAAGGTTTGTTGTGCTTTCAGTTTCCTTGGCATAGCATTTCCCTCGGACCATCACGAGGGGCACGGTCATGTCGCTCACTTATAAGTACAAGCGAGTCCCGGTTGTCATTTTCAGCGCGGCGTTCAGCGCCGCCTCGTGGGCGCAAACGCCCTCGGGCTCCGAAACGCTGGAGGAAATCATCGTCACCGGCACCCGCGCCGCGCTCGCCGAATCGCTGGAGCGCAAGAAGGGCGCGCAAGGGGTGCAGGATTCGATCGTGGCCGAAGACCTCGGCCGCTTTCCGGACGACAACGTTGCCGACTCGCTGTCGCACATCACTGGCATCACTCTGCAGCGCACGCGGGGCGGCGAGGGGCAATACGTCAACGTGCGCGGGCTCGGGCCCGAGTTCAGCATCGTCACGCTGAACGGCCGCATCCTGGCGACCGATGGCGACGGGCGCGAGTTCGCGTTCGACGTGCTGCCGTCCGAGATCATCAACGGCGCCGACGTGTACAAGTCCGCCAATGCGGCCCAGCTCGAAGGCAGCATCGGCGGCGCGATCGATCTCACTTCCGCGCGGCCGCTCGACCTGCCGGGTTTGCGCACGTCCGCGTCGGTCGAAGGCGACTACAACGATCTGTCCGAGAACACCGGCTACAAGGCAAGCGCCGTATTCAGCAATACGTTCGCGGACGATCGCATGGGCCTGATGGTGACGGCGGTGTACCAGGATTCCGAAGTGCGCTCGGACGCCGTGCACGAGTTCTCGATCAACCCCGACTCGCCCGGCGAATTCGACGCCAATGGCGACGGTGAGATCTCCGACGACGAAAGCGAGCTGCTTGGACTGTGTTGCATGAGCTTCGGCACGCGCATTCAGCAGAAGAAGCGCAGCGGTGTGACGGCCGTGTGGCAATGGCAGGCCACCGACAATCTCAGGATCAGCGTCGACGGCATGTTCACGCGCCTGAATGCGCCGACCGTGGGTTATCACCAGTCGTACTACGTCGAGGACTCGATTCTCGACGACGAGGGCACGCACCGCTGGAGCGACGTCACCATCCGCGATCATTGGGTCACCGACATGACGGTCGCGGAACTCGTGCCGGAGCTGTCCACGATCACGGAACACCGCGTCGTCGACACGACGCAGTTCGGCGTCAACGCAGCGTGGCAGGCCACCGAGCAGCTGAGTTTCAATTTCGACGCCTATCAGTCGAAGGCGGATCGCGACTCGGGCGGCAAGGACACCTGGGTCGTCTCCGGCATCGCGGGCAGCCATGTCGGCCACGTGCACATGAACAGCCACAGCCTGCCGGACATCAGCGTCACGCTCGAGGACGGGCGCGATTACGCGACAGCGCTGCAGAACGGCGAGCTCGGCAATGACGATTTCGGTCTGCATTATGTCGGTCTGTCGGGCACGGACGTGACCGACAAGGTGACCGGTCTCACGCTGGCGGGCGAGTTCGCGCTCGACCGCGGCGTGTGGCGCTCGCTGCAGTTTGGCGCCGTGGGCACTGAGCGCGCCAAGATCCGCAACACG
Organism: Steroidobacteraceae bacterium; assembly: GCA_035275585.1. Lineage (GTDB taxonomy): Bacteria > Pseudomonadota > Gammaproteobacteria > Steroidobacterales > Steroidobacteraceae > Steroidobacter. Next base: position 49,518 of record DATEML010000276.1, read on the forward strand.
ATCGAGAACGATACCAACGACGGCTCGAACCAGTACGACAATATGTATGGCACTACCTTCGAGAGTCTCGGCTCCGACGTCGTGCACCCACTGTCGCTGAGCAACTTCATGCGCAACGGCGGCGGGAATCATCCCGAGCGCTTCGTGTCGTTCGACGTCGCGCAGTATCTGAATGCTGTGCGCGTGCTGGATGGGCAGCCGCGGCTCGACGAGAACGGCGATCCCACCGGCGAGGTGTTCGACTCTTCGCTCACGGCGCCGCTGTTCAGCCCGGTCCAGTCGTACGACGTCGAGGAAGACACGATCGCGCTGTACCTGCAGGCCAATCTCGGCGCGGATGCGTGGTTCGCGAACTTCGGCGTGCGCTGGATCAGCACCGATACGACAGCGAAGACGGCCGTCAACGCGATCGTGTTCGTCGATGACCCGACGCCGGAAGTGCCGACTTCGAGCCCCGATGTGACTTACAGCCCCGCGGAGCCGTTGGAGCAGAAAGGCAGCTACGACAAGTTCCTGCCGTCCATCAACGTCGGCTATTGGCTGCGCAAGGACCTGTTGCTGCGTGCGGCAGTAGCGAAGACGCTGGCGCGTCCTTCGCTCAATCAGCTGGCGCCGACCCGCACCGACAACACGCTCGATCGCACTTTCTCCGTGTTCTACGACGGCAACGCAAATCTCAAGCCGGTCGAGGCGGACCAGGCGGATCTTTCGCTAGAGTGGTACTTCGCGGACAAGTCGGTGCTGAGCGGCGCCCTGTTCTGGAAGGACATCGACGGCTTCATCACGACCGAGCTGCAGGAGAACGTCGACATCGGCGTCGTCGGCAGCATCGGCGGCGCGGATCCGGCGCCGATCCTCTACGATGTGGAGCGCCCGATCAACGGCGACAAGGCGAAGGTGTGGGGCCTCGAGCTCGGCATGCAGCACTTCTTCGCCAACGGCTTCGGCGTGCGCGCCAACTACACGCTGACGGACACCAAGGCCTACGTCGACGGCGTGCACGTGGGCGACCTGGAGGGAGTTTCCGAATCGCAGTACTCGGTCGCGCTGATGTTCGAGAATGATCGTTGGGACGCGCAGATCGCCGCCGACTACAGCGGCGAGTACACCGAAGTGATCGATGCAGTCGGCGGACTGTCGCAGAAGGCGGATCCGATCACCTGGGTCACGGCCTCGGTCGCTTTCAAGGTCACCGACACGCTGCAGGTCTCGCTCGAAGGCCGCAATCTGCTGGACGAGTACTACGTCTCGTATCTCGGCCGCCCGGACATCCTGGCCGGCTTCGAGACCTGGGGACGTTCGTACCTGCTCGGCGCGACGGCCAAGTTCTGAAGGCAGCGGCGTAGCGCATGCACGACTCGGTGGCCCGCGGCGAATCGATGAACGGCTGGCTGGTGCATGCGCTCGGCACCGTGCTGCTGTGGGGAGTCTGGGGCGCGATCATCGGCCTGCCGACCGAGCGCGGCGTGCCGGACACGATCAACTACGTCGTGTGGTCGCTCACGATGATACCGGTCGCGGTGCTCGCGCTGCGCTGGGGCGGGCAGAGACTGCTGCGCGACCGACGCTCGATCGCGCTCGGCCTTTCCATCGGGTTGCTCGGTGCAGGCGGCCAGCTGGTGCTCTTCAAGGCCGTGCAGCTGGGCCCGCCGTACCTGATCTTTCCGATCATCTCGCTGTCGCCGGCCGTGACGATCGCCATGTCCTTTGCGTTGCTGCGGGAGCGCACGGGCCGGCTCGGCGTGCTCGGTATCGCGCTCGCGCTGTTGTCCCTGCCTCTGTTCGACTATCGCGTGACCGGCGACCCTGTCGGCTACGGCGCGTGGCTGCCCATGGCGCTGCTCGTGATGGCGGCGTGGGGAGGGCAGGCGTACATCATCAAGCTCGCGAATGCGAGCATGGATAGCGCCAGCATCTTCTACTACATGATGCTCGGCGGCCTGCTGGTGGCGCCCGTCGCGCTGCTGATGACGGACTACTCGCAGCACATCAATTACTCGCTGGACGGCGTCGGCCTCGCAGCCATGATCCAGGCTCTCAACGCGGTCGGCGCGCTCACGCTCGTGCTTGCGTTGCGCCGTGGCAAGGCAATCATAGTTTCGCCGCTCGTCAACGCCGGCGCTCCGTTGCTCACGGCCGTGATCTCGCTGGCCCTGATGGGCGTAGTACCTGGACCGTTCAAGATTGCAGGCATCGCACTGGCGCTCGCCGCGGCGCTGGTGCTTGCGTTGCAGTCCGAGGAACCGGTGCAAGCGTGAAGGCCCTTCTCGACATCGTGGCGCGGCACAAGAGAGGCGAGCATGTCGGCGTGTATTCGCTGTGCTCCGCGCACCCGCGCGTCGTGGAGTGCGCGCTGCGCGAGGCGCAAGCAGCCGACGCGCCGCTGCTCATCGAGGCGACCTCGAATCAAGTCAATCAATTCGGCGGCTATACCGGAATGCGTCCCCCCGACTTCCGGCGCTTCGTGGGCGATATCGCCGCACGCGTCGGTTTCCCGGCGCACCTGCTGTGGCTCGGCGGCGATCATCTCGGCCCGAATGCCTGGCGCACCGAGCCCGCCGCCGCAGCGATGGCGAAGTCGGCACAGATGATTCACGACTATGTCTGCGCCGGATTCCGCAAGATTCATCTCGATTGTTCCATGGCCTGCGGCGACGACACTGAGCCCTTGCCGGAGCCGACGCTCGCCAAGCGCGCCGCGCAGCTCTGCGCAGTCGCGGAGAGCGCGTGGCGCGAAATGGGGGGCGAGCCGCCTGTGTACGTCATCGGCACGGAAGTGCCGGTGCCCGGCGGCGCGACGGAGGAGCTGCAGGAACTGGCGGTCACGACGCCGCAGGCGGCAGGCGCGACGATCGCTGCGCATCGCGACGCGTTCAAACGCGCGGGCCTCGAATCCGCGTGGACGCGTGTGATCGCGCTCGTCGTCCAGCCGGGTGTGGAGTTCGACCATCACAAGGTGATCGACTACGCACCGCAGCGTGCGCGGGTCTTGAGCGACTTCATCGCCGCCGATCCGCAGTTCGTGTTCGAGGCGCACTCGACCGACTACCAGACTGCCGAGAACCTGAAGCATCTCGTGCGGGATCACTTTGCGATCCTGAAGGTCGGCCCGGGTGCAACCTACGCGCTGCGCGAGACGTTGTGGGCGCTGGCTGCGATCGCGTGCGAGCTGCCCGGAGGCGATGCCGAAGAGGACCTCCGCAAGGTCGCGCTGCAGACCATGTTTGCCGATCCGCGCCACTGGCGTAGTCACTATCGCGATCCCGCGCGCACTGCGCTGGATCTGCAGTTCAGCCTGAGCGATCGCATTCGGTATTATTGGCCGTACCCGCAGATTCAGGCGGCATGCGAGTCGCTGCTGAATCGCCTGCGGCGCACGGCCCTGCCGTTGACGCTGCTCAGTCAATACCTGCCGCAACAGTACCAGGCAGTGCGTGCGGGGCTATTGCCGGCGAGCGCCGATGCGCTGCTGGCCGACGGCATCGCGCGGGCTCTGCGCCCGTACATGCGTGCGTGCCAGGGCGGCAATGCCTGAAGGAGTCCCATGATTTCCAGTGATCTGCTCAGTCCGACGGAGGCCGCGCTCGAATCGCGAGGCGGCATGTGGACTGCCCGGGAGATTGCCCAGCAGCCGCAGATGTGGCTGCGGGTCGAAAAGCTGCTCGCTGCGGAACGGGCGTCGCTGCACGAGTTCATTGCGCCGATCGTCGACGATCCATCCGGCCGCATCGTGCTGGCCGGCGCCGGCACGTCGGCCTTCATCGGTCAGTGTCTCCAGCCCGCCCTGGCGATGCGCCTGCGTTGTCGGGTCGATGCCATTCCGACTACAGATATCGTCAGCACGCCGCTGTGGCTGAAATCCGCGGGGCCGACGCTGCTCGTCTCGTTCGCCCGCTCCGGCAATAGCCCCGAGAGTGCCGCAACCCTCGATCTGGCGGAGCAGGTGCTCGGCAACGTCCGGCACGTGGTCGTTACGTGCAACAAGGATGGCGATCTCGCCAGCCGCACGCGCAAGATGCGCAATGCTCGCCTCGTGCTGCTTCCCGAGGCCACCAACGATCGCGGCTTTGCGATGACATCGAGTTTCACCTGCATGCTGCTCGCGGCGGCGCTCTTGTTCGACGCGATACTGCCCGCGACCGTCGCGCGGCTGGCGCGCTCCGCCGAGGTATTGCTGCAGCAGATGCCGGCCTGTGCGCAGCAACTGGTCGCCTCGCGTTTCGAGCGCGTCGTGTATCTCGGCAGCAACGAGTTGCGCGGGCTCGCTCAGGAGGCGGCGCTGAAACTGCTCGAGCTCACCGACGGGCGGATCGCGACGCTGGCGGAGTCGACGCTGGGGTTTCGCCACGGCCCGAAGTCCATGGTGGATCGCAACACCCTGGTCGTCGTGATGCTGTCGAACGCCGCGTACACGCGCGCCTACGACATGGATCTGCTCGAAGAGTTGCGGCGCGACGGCCGGGCGGGCGGAATCCTGGCGCTCAGCGGTCGTAGCGACGGTCAGTTGCCCGGCGAGCAT
>DATEML010000277.1:0-92625 GCA_035275585.1 Steroidobacteraceae bacterium
CCGATCGAGCTGCGCAGCGCCAGGTCGTCGTTGGTCACTGGCCGGGTGATGACGACCGGGTCGGTGAAGACAGCGCGTCTGCCGGGGAGTAGGACGCGCTGCCACTCCTGCAATACGCGCAGTCGATCGGGAAAGTGATTCATCGAATCGATGCATACGAGCCCGTGGAACGTGCCGTTGGCGAACGGCAGCCGCTGCGTCGCGTCGGCAACGCGGAAACTGACCCGCTGCGACTGCTGCGAGTGGAACGCGGCCCGCGCGGCCTCCGCGACGCCGCGTTCGTTGCTGTCGATGCCCGTGACGTGACAGCCTACGCGGTCGGCCAGGTACAGGGCCGGGCCGCCGGAACCGCTCGCCACCTCCAGCACGTGCTGCTGCGGCGTGAGCCGCAACCACGAGATGAAGCGGTCGTACTCCTCGACCGTCAGCCAGCTGTTCTGGCCGATGTCCAGATCGAACGTCGCGCGACGGATCGTCGCCAGCACGTCCTCGGTGAAGTGCCCGTAAGTGCTATCGAACAGGTCGACACGTTGGGTGAGCATACGGATCTCCGGCTGGCCTAGCGGGCAGCCGAAACCACGCCCCGCGTTGCCTGCCGCCGGCTCTTCGTGAACGGCACCAGCATCGGCACGCGGCGACGGTACTCCGCGTACTCGGGATGCGCGTCGATCAGATCGCGCTCTTCCAGCTGGATCGCGATGAGGATGTAGGCGCTCGTGGCGATCGCGAACACCAGATGCGTGACCGTCATGGTCGGCGTCGCCCAGAAGGCGAAGAACCACCCGAGGTACAGCGGATGACGCACGTAGCGGTAGAACAGCGGCGTGCCGAAGTGCAGCGGACGGTACGGCTTGCCGAGCAGCTCCAGCCACACCTGGCGCAGGCCGAACAGGTCGAAGTGGTTGATCAGGAAGGTCGAGATCAGCACCAGGCCCCAGCCGAAGGCGAACGCGCCGTACAGCACGGCTTTGCCCAGCGGCGCGCTGACGTTCCACACGACGCCGCCCAGCGGCTGCCAGTAGATGAACATCGCAATCAGGGCCAGGCTGGAGAACAGGACGTAGGTGCTACGCTCGGCGGCCGCCGGCACGATGCCGGTCCACCAGCGCTTGAACCCGGGCCGGGCCATCACGCTGTGCTGTACGGCGAACAGGCCGAGCAGCCCGAGGTCGATGAGCAGGGCCGTCAGGAACGGCGTCTGGCGCACCGAATCCATCGATTTCGGCACCCAGAGATTGCCGACGAAACCGATGGCGTACAGGTAAGTGGCGAAGAAGACGGCGTAGCTGAGCACGCCGTAAACGAAGATCGATAGACGCTTGAGCATGGCCAGGAGCCTCCAGAATGAAGTCCAGCGCGACTTGTGTGCGCACCGGTGTTGTGCCAAAAGACTACGAAGGCGCGGCCCTTGAGTCCCGGGCGAATGCCGGGATTTCTCCGGGATTGTTGCGGATGAGCAGTCAGCACCTCAGCTTCGGACGCTATCGCTTCGAGCCGGCGACCGCCCGGCTGTGGGCCGACCAGCGCGAGATCAAGCTCACGCGCAAGGCGGCCGGGGTCCTCGGACTGCTGGTCGAGCGGGCCGGCCAGCCGGTCACGAAGCAGGACCTGTTCGCTTCCGTATGGCGCAACACCGTCGTCAGCGACGACGCTCTCACGACCTGCATCCAGGAATTGCGCAAGGCGCTCGGGGACGACGCCAAGCAACCGCGCTACATCGAGACCCGCCATCGCTACGGCTACTGCTTCGTGGCGGAACTCGCCGGCACTGAGCCCGCCGCCGCACCGAAGTCCAACGAGCCCGCGGCCGCCCCCGCGGAACTGCCCGCGATCGCCGTGCTGCCCTTCATGGACATGAGCCCGAACCGCGACCAGGACTACTTCTGCGAAGGCCTCGCGGAAGAGCTGATCGACGCCCTCACGCATGTCGACGGGCTGCGCGTCGCCGCTCGCAGCTCGTCTTTTCAATTCCGCCATGACGGTGTGGACCTGCGCGAAGTCGGACGCGTGCTCGGCGTCGGTTCGGTGGTCGAAGGCAGCGTGCGTCGCGCCGGCGATCAGTTGCGCGTCACGGTCCAGCTCATCGATGTCGCCACTGGCTATCACAAGTGGTCGCAGCGCTTCGAGCGCACCTTCGGCGACGTGTTTGCGATCCAGGACGAGATCGCCGCCAAGGTCGCGATGACTTTGCGCGGCGGCGCCGCGTTGTCACAGCGCGAGCAGCGCGGCTTGCGCCGGCCGCATACTTCTGCGGAGCCGTATGAGTACTACCTGCGCGGTCGCCAGTCGCTGCACCGGATGCGACAGGCGGACCTCGAACAGAGCCGCCGCATGTTCGAAGGCGCAATCGAGCTCGACGCCGACTACGCTCCGGCGTGGGCCGGACTCGCGACGGTGCACGCCCTGCTGTACGAATGGTGGGGCTCGAACGACCAGGACATGCACCGCGCCGATCGCGCGAGCCAGATAGCGATGGAGCTGGCGCCGGACCTCGCAGACGCACATGTCGCGCGCGGCTTCGCTCTATCGTTGCGCGGTCTCTACGACGAGGCTCGCGTTCATTTCGAGCTGGCCGCGCACATCAATCCGCACCTGTTCGACGCTTACTATTACTACGCTCGCGCTGCTTTCGCGCAGGGCGAAATCGAGCACTCGGTGGAACTGTTTCGCAAGGCCGCCGAAGTGCGCCAGGAGGACTTTCAGAGTCCGACGTTTCAGGCGCAGTCGCTGCGCATGCTCGGCCGCATGGACGAGGCGCGCGTGTGCAGCCGTGAATCCGTAGCGCGCGCCGAACGCATCCTGGCGCTCAATCCGCTCGATGGACGCGCGTTGGCAGTCGGTGCGCTGGCGCTATTCGAGACCGGCGACGTCGAGCGCGCGGACGAATGGTCGCGTCGCGCGGTCGATTTGTATCCGGACGACCTGAGCGCCCTGCTGAACCGCGCCTGCCTGAAACTGCGCAACGGTCAGCACGAAGAAGCGCTCGATCTCCTCGAGCGGTTTTTCGGACGTGGCATGGGCAAGCGCGACTGGGTCGAGCACGACCCGGACTACGACTGCGTGCGCGAGCACGCGCGCTTCAAGGCGATGTTCGCGAAACTGAAGTAAGCGCTGTCGCGCTCGTTACGGCGCGATCCGTTTCGCCTTGACGGTCTTCGTGCCGATCGTGCCGCGCAAGGTCGCGATCGCATTCTTCTGCACGTCGTTCCACTCGATCGTCAGCGTGCCGACCTGTTTGCCGTCCTGCCTCAGGCGCACGTCGGCGATCACGTTGCCCGAGTCGAGATGCCAGCGCATCTGGCCGCTCACCTGCAGATCCTCGGTCCACTGCACGCGGTCCAGCTCGAACTCGTAACCGAATGGCTGGAGCGTGTACGTGAACTCGCCGCCGCGCAGGCCGCCGCCGATGCCGAACGTGACCAGGAAGCGCGAGAACACGTCGCCGACGGTATCGAGTGCGCCGGCTGCCAGCTTCAGCTCGCGCGTGCCCGCCTGGTTGCCGCTCACTGCCCGCACCGGGTCGAGCTGGCTCACGACCGACGCAAACTTCGGCACGGTGCGGATCGGACGCACGTTCGGAATGCAGCTGGTATCGCCCGGCGACAACTGCGAGATGAAGCGTCGCAAAATGCGCTGCACGCAATGCGTCGTGTCGCCGCCGTCGGGGAGATAACCGACGTCGCTGTAGAAATAGGCCGTCACGTGCGTGAGATTCGGGATGATCAGATGCGTGACGTTCGGGAACTGCGCGGCCGCCTGCGTCGCGTCCTGCGGCGAGGTCACCGAGTCGAGATCGCCCGACAGCACCAGTGTCGGCACATTGGAGAACTTCGGCTGCGCGGGCAGCGGATCGCCCTGCGGATACGCCGGCAGCGGCTTCGGCCAATCGAGGCAGGTCGCGAGCGGCGTGAAGTTCGCGTTCGAGTCGAGCGCTTCGTCGATCGAGAACGGCGCGAACAGGTCGGGGCGGTTCTGGCGCGCATCCTCGATGCCGTTCGCGTACTGCCGGCGCCGCTTCATCGGCGAATCGTCCAGGTCGTAGTGCAGCGGATATTCCTGGCAGACCACGGCCTGGAACTGGCCGTAGCTGAAATCCACGGCGTCGGTCACGAACGGCGTGTTGTATTCGGCGGCGAGACGCAACAGCGGCAGCTTGTCGTGATTGTCGAACCAGGCGCGGGCCGCGGCGTCGAGGTCGCGATACGTGATCGGCGAGTTGCCCAGGTTCGTCATCAGCAGGAACAACATCGAGACGTCGACGGTGACGTCGAGCGGAATGCCGTCCGAATCCGGCGCCGTACCGCTGATGGGTTTGTTGCGCACTTCGCGCAGCAAGCGCTCGATGCGGTCCGTGGCGGTACCGCGCAGCGCGCGACACGGGGGCGAGCGATCGCACACGAGATCGAGCCCGTCGCGTCCGGTCGTCCAGTCCGTGGGGAACCAGATGTCGGGCGGACGCACCGGATAGGCGCTGTCGAGGATCAGACTGCGCAAACGCTGCGGATGCCACGCCGCGAACGTCTGTCCGACGTAGGTGCCGTAACTGTCTCCGTAGAAGTCGACTTCGTCGATCTGCAGCGCGTCGAGCACGGCTGCGATGTCGTCGACCGCGAGATGCGTGCCATAGAGATAAGCCTTCGCGCCGAGCCGATCGGCGCAGGCTTTGAGTCCCGCGGGATCGCTCGGATCGCCTGTCTGGATCTCGCGGCAGTCGACCGCGCCGGAGGTGCCGGTGCCGCGCTTGTCGATCATCAGCACGTCGCGGTGCTCGCGCAGCGTACCGAAAATGTTGAGATACGCGTCGCGGGTGCCGGTCGTGGAATATCCCGGGCCGCCTTCCTGCGGCAGCAGCGTGCCGCGCGCCGGCGTGCTCTGATCGAACCGCGGGTAGTACTCGAAGCCGATCGTGATCGTGCCTTTGATCCCGCCTGTCGGATCCAGCGGGCGCTTGAGCTGGCCGCAGTAGCCGTCGTAGTCGGAATTACAGTACTTGAGGGTCAGCGAGCCTACGGTGATCTTCTTCGGTGGCGTCGCAGCGGGGGCGGCGTGAAGGTCGACGACGGCAAATAGAAGAAGGACGGACAACCCGGCCAGGCGCGCTCGCATACTCACGACGGTTCCCTGCAGTGAATGGTCGTTTTGCGGCCATTGATGCGCCTGCCGGCGCCTTTGGTCAAGAGGTATCCTCGGGACTCACAATGCGCGCCGTGCTGTCCACCATGCTCACGCTGCTGCTGATCGGCGCCGCCGGATTCATCCTGATCTGTGCGTTCCTCTACCTGGGCCAGGAGCGCTCGATCTTCTTTCCGCAGGCGAACGACCCGCAGCTGCGGCAGCAGTACTCGGCGCAGCGGATCGAGTTCGCAACGACGGGCGACGCGCGCCTGGAGGGCTGGTGGGTCGAGAATCCGCAAGCGACCACGCCCGCCGTCGTTCTTTACTTCGGCGGCAACGCCGAGGATGTGCTCTACACCGCGAGCGCTGCGTCGAGCATCGACGCGCGAGCCATGGTCGTCGTCAATTACCGCAGCTACGGCGGCAGCACTGGCGAGCCCGGCCAGCAAGCGTTGTACGACGATGGTCTCGCCCTGTACGACTATGCGATCACACGAGGCGTGCCGCCCGAGCACATCGTCGTGATGGGAAGAAGTCTTGGCTCCGGAGTCGCTGCGATGCTCGCCGGCGTGCGACCAGTGCGTGCCGCAATACTGGTCACGCCATACGACAGCATCGCTGCGGTCGCGTCCGGCAAGTACCCGTACCTGCCGGTGCGCCTGCTCCTGCGGCATCCATTCCCTTCGACGGACTGGGCGCAGCAGACGCGTGCACCGGCGCTGATGCTCGCCGCCGAACACGACTTCGTCGTGCCAGCCGCCCATGCGCAAGAATTGTTCAAGGCGTGGGCGGGCGCTAAGCAGATACACGTCCTGCCGCAGACCGGGCACAACGATATCGAGACGCACCCGGACTACTATCGGCTCATCAACGAGTTTCTTCGCTCGCGCTGACGAAGTGCACGTTGCCGATCCAGTTGCGCGCGCGGCGCGCGAGACGGGAGTCGGTGCCCTCGCCGTCGAAGTTCGCTGGCGAGCGTCGCAACAGCGCAGCGTCGACTCCGTCGAACGTGTTCACGTTGACGACCGCGTAGAGCCGCCCTTCGATCTCGCTGGTGACGACGGGCACGACGCCGCACTTCGAGCAGACATGGAACTCGGCCGTGCGCGTGCCGAATGCGTAGCGCGAAACGAGCGCAGCGTCTTGCACTGTGATCTCGAGGACGCCAGTCGGCGTTGAAGTCCACACGCCGCCGTGCTTCGTACAGAAAGAACATCCGCAGGCGCGCGCGGGAATTTCACTGGGGCTCGGCTGCCAGTCGAGCGCGAAGATTATGTTGCTACAGTGACATGTACCATCGATGCGCATTCGTCCAGCCTCCCGACCACACTGCTCGAAGAATAAGGGTTCACCCGAAAGGCTTTTGCCGGCTTCCCGAGTCGCGGTTGCGTATTCGCCCACTATGTAACGCGCGCGCCGCGACCGACACTAACCACACTGTAAATCTCATTCAACGGCAAACCCGCCGAGAGGCGGGGACGCAAAGCCTCCGGTCCGACGGAAGTCGATTTTCCAGGATAGCGGGGTTGCCTCCGTCACGACGGGAGTCATCGTCATGCGCAGGTTCGGCCCTGTATTGGTCTTGATTGCATTGAGCGCAGCTGCCTTGAGCGGCTGCGGCGGCGGCGACGAAGAGTCGACGCCTCCTTCCGGAACCGCGCAGCCCCCTGCTCCGCCGCCGCCCGGCGCGAGCAATCACGCACCGACGATTTCCGGCAGTGCACCCGCGGCGGTGAACGCGTCGAGCACGTACAACTTCCTGCCGACTGCGTCCGACGTCGACGGCGACTCGCTCGCCTTCAGCATCGCCAACAAGCCCGACTGGGCGACGTTCAATACGTCCACGGGCCGGTTGTCCGGCACGCCCGACGCCGCCGATGTCGGCACTTACTCGAACATCTCGATCTCGGTGAGCGACGGTCAGGCCAGCACTGCGCTGAGTGCGTTCGCGATCGCCGTGACCGCGATCTCCAACGGCCGCGCGACGCTGTCGTGGACGGCGCCAACGGAGAACACGGACGGCACGACGCTCGCCAACCTCGCGGGCTACCGGATCCGCTACGGCACGAGCGCCGGATCGCTGACGAGCACGATCGTCATCGACAACGCGAGCGTAACGACCTACGTGGTGGAAGATCTCGCGCCGGCGACCTGGTATTTCGCGGTCACGGCCGTGAGCAGCACCGGCGCCGAGAGCGCGAACTCGAACGTCGCGAACAAGCAGATCTGACCCAAGGGGCGGCAGAATGCTGCCCCGGGGGAATGCCCGCGGGCTAGTGAGATCTAGTGATTGCGAACGACGCGGACGCGCGCGTTCTCCGGCGGCTGCGCTTGCTCGAGCGCCTCGACGAACCTGCGCGTCCACGTGGCGATGTCGTTGCGCCTGAGAACCTGCACCATCGCAGCGTGACGCTCGCGACGTTCCTGCAGCGACATCGTGAGCGCCGCCTGGATCGCCTGGCTGACGGCCCGAGTGTCGTACGGATTCACCTGCAGCGCCGCCGTCAGCTCCCGCGCCGCCCCCGCCAGATTCGACAGGATCAGCACGCCGGGATCCTCCGCGCTCTGCGCGGCGACGTATTCCTTGGCGACCAGGTTCATGCCGTCGCGCAGCGGCGTGACGATGCCGACGTTCGACGCGCGCAGCAGCCCCATCAGCGTCGCGTGCGGGAAATTGCGGTTGAGGTAGCGGATCGGCGTCCAGTCCGTGTCGGCGAAGCGACCGTTGGTGCGGCCGGCCGCCTGCTCCAGCGCCTGGCGGATCTCCACGTAAGCGCGCACATCCGAGCGCGACAGCGGCGCGATCTGCAGGTACGTGATGCGGCCGAGCATGTCGGGATAGGTTTCGAGGAAGTGCTGGTACGCATGGAAGCGCTCGACCAGCCCCTTGCTGTAGTCGAGCCGGTCGACGCCGATCATCAGCGTGCGGCCCATCAGGCTGTCGGTCATGCGCGTCACCACTTCCGCCTGCGAAGCTTCGACCGCCTCCTCCTGCACCGTGCCGACGTCGATGCCGATCGGAAACACTTCGGCGCGGATGACGCGATCGCCGACGCGGATGCGGCCGTCGCCACGCAGCGCTTCCGGACCGCACAGGTGCTCGATGCCGGACTGGAACGAGCGCAGATCGTTCTGCGTCTGGAAGCCCACGACGTCGTAGCTCGTCAGGTCGCGCAGCAACTCCGCGTAGCACGGCAGCACGCGCAGCAGCTCGATGTTGGGAAACGGGATGTGCAGGAAGAAGCCGAGCGGCCGTTTCACGCCGAGCTCGCGCAGCCGCCGGCCGAGCGGGATCAGGTGATAGTCGTGCACCCAGATCACGTCGTCCTGCTCGAGGAGCGGTGCGAGCTTCTGCGCGAACATGCGATTCACGTTCTCGTATGCGTCGCGCTGCTCGGCCGCGTAGCGCATGCTGCGCTGGAAGTAGTGGAACAGCGGCCAGAGAACCTCGTTCGCGTAGCCGTTGTAGTAGAGATCGAACTCGTCCTTCTTCAGGTCGATCGTCGCGTAGGTGACGCCTTCGCGGATGTGGATGTCGGGATCGCCCGGCTCCTGCTCGACCGTCTCGCCGCCCCAGCCGAACCACAATCCGCCCGTGCGTTTCAGCGCGCTGAGGATGCCGATGGCGAGCCCGCCGGGGGCAGCCGACTTACGCGGCAGCGAAATCCGGTTCGAGACGCATACCAATCGGCTCATCCTGCTGGTCTCCCGGGGTTTAACGGCATGCCGCCATGCCGTTGGGAGTAACCCTTACACGGTGCCAATTGTTCCGTCAGAGCGGCTCGCGGTAGCGGCGCATCCAGATCGCTGCGGCAACGAAGCCCGCGGCCACTGCCAGGCCCACCCAGAGCCATGGGTTGCTGAAGAAGGCGAGCGGGTCGATCGCGTCGAGCACGCGGCCGGCCATGCCGTGTGCCTTGACCGTCTCATCGTTGACTGTGAACTCGGCTCCGCGTGCATGGGAGCTGGCCAGGAACTGCTTGAGCACCGGATCGTTCAGCCGCGCGCTGATCACGTCCTGCAGGTAGTGAGTGCGGATCGCCAGACGCTCGAACACCGCGGCTGCGATCGGCGTGAACACGGCCCAGAGGATCGTGACTCGCTTCGCCCACGAAGAGACGAGGAGCAGCCAGGCCGCCACCGGCGCGTACCAGAGTGCCGCCGCGATCTGCCAGTAGATGATCGCGACAGTCATCTGGCCCAGTTCCGCGCTGCCCCACACTGCCAGCGGATTTGCGCCGCCGACCATCATGACTACGCTCGCGACCAGGATCAGGACCACCTGCGTTGCGATCGCGACCGCCGCAACGATGACGCCCGAGACCACCAGCGCCGTAAATAGCTTGCTGAGGACGGTCGTCGTGTCGGACACCGGCATCGATTTCCAGAACAGAACGCTGCGGTCCTTGCGCTCGCCCTGCAGCGCATCGAGCAGGTAGAAGAACACAGTGATGTTCATCACCATCGACATTGCCCAGGCAATGACGCCATAGCCGAACGTCGCCACCCGACCGGCTGCTTCCGGCGGCACGGAGCCGAGCATCTTCACGTCGTACGCGCCGAAGATCGCGACGTAGATCAGGATGACCACCGCGAGGCCGCCGACGACCAGCGGCGCGATGAACAGCGCGCGGTTCTCCCACAGCTCGCGCATCACCGACCAGTAGAACGGCCGGACCGGACGCGGTGCAGTGGTCGGCGCCACGAAGCTCTCGGAAGTTTCGGTTGCTGCGTTCATGCCGCGGCTCCTTGCTGTCCGCCGATCATGGCGACGAACAGGTCTGCAATGCTGGGCGTGCGCGCCTCGCCGAGCGCGGAGATCTGCGCGCGGTCGGGGCGATCGAAGAGGAATACGCTGCGGCCGAACACCTGCCGCTCGTGCATCGGCTTGAGCGCCCGCGCCGCCGCGGTCTGCTCCGGCCGCACCCTCACCTCGACGTAGCGGCTCTCGAAGTCCTCCATGCTGCAGTCGAGCACGAGGCGGCCCTTGTTGATGAACATGACGTCGGTGAGCACGTGCTGGATCTCTTCGACCTGGTGCGTCGTCACGAGGATCGTGCGGCTGTGGTCGAAGTAGTCGTTGAGCAGCGTGTCGTAGAACGCCTTGCGATACAGGATGTCGAGGCCGAGCGTCGGCTCGTCGAGCACGAGCAGCCGTGCGTCGATGGCCATGACGAGCGCCAGGTGCAGCTGCGTGATCATGCCTTTGGAAAGCTTGTGCACCCGGCTGTCGCGCGGGATGTTGGTCTTCGCGAGGAAGGCCTCGGCCTTGGCGCGATCGAAGCGCGGATGCACGCCCTCGACGTAATCGAGCGCCTGCGACACCTTGAGCCACGGCGGCAGCACGGCGACGTCGGCGATGAAGCAGACTTCCTGCATCACGGCGTTGCGCTCGATGTAGGGATTGCGGCCGAGCACGCGCAGCTCGCCTTCATAAGGAGTGAGGCCGAGGATCGCTTTCAGCGCGGTGGTCTTGCCGGCGCCGTTCGGGCCGATCAGGCCGACGATGCGGCCTTCGGCAATACGCAGGTCGAGGTTGTCGAGCGCGACGGTCTTGCCGAACGCCTTGCGCACGGCGCGCGCTTCGATAGCAAATGCGGGTGCCAAAGAAGATGTAGTAGTAGCAGACATGGCTCAGCGCTCCTCCTGCCCGCCGGACTTGGCGCTCAGCAGCGCAGCCGGCTCGAGGCCCAGACGCTGGATCGTGGCGCGGATCTTCGGCCATTCTTCCGCGAGGAATTTCTGCCGCTCGCCCTGGAGCAGCAGATCGCGCGCGCCGCTGTTGATGAACATGCCCCGACCTCGTTTCTTCTCGACGAGCTGTTCGTCGACGAGTTGCTGATAACCCTTGAGCACCGTCAGCGGGTTGACGCGGTACTCGGCTGCGACGTTGCGCACCGAGGGTAGCGGGTCGCCTTCGTTCAACACGCCGTCCAGGATCATGGCGACCACGCGATCGCGCAGCTGCCGGTAGATCGGCTGACTGTCACTAAATTCGCGATCCATGTTCGCTTCCAGAAAACCTCTGTTGAAGTCCGAGGGTTGAGAAGTGTTGCTCTGGTTTACTGTACCAGACCACCCCTCAACCCCCTGCTCTTCGCCGGCCGGCACGACGTGCGGCTCACTGGCGATCAGTGCGCGCGGCAAGCGACTCAGTCGCCGGCAACCGCGTCGCGACGACGAGGACGGTCTCCATCTCCTCGACCGTGACCGTCGGCGACTGACGGACATGCGTGACGCGCGGCGCGCTCAGCGCATTGCGCAGTGCGGCCGTCAGGTCTGCCGCGACGATCTTGCTGACTTCGGCCGTCACGGAGCCCAGGCTGGGCAGTGTGACCGAGAAGCCCAGAACGTCAGCCTTGGCCGGGTTGGAAGCCAGCGCAAAGCCTGTAAGCAGTGCAACAAACGTAAATTTCTGGCGGGTATTCATGGCCTTAACTCCTCTGTGCGACTCGACTCTGTGCGGTCTCTGAAGTGGTGTAGCTCTCTGGTGTTGTAGTTAACTACAACACTAAACTGAAAGCAAGGGGTATTTGAAAAAAGACTGCCGGGCGGCGCTTGTTAGAATTCGCGCCCCTTTCGTCTCAAGCAGAGCCGCGCTCCATGAAGAGTCCTATCAACGTCGCGATCACCGGCGCCGCCGGCCAGATCGGTTACGCCCTCGCCTTCCGTGTCGCTTCCGGCCAGATGCTCGGCGCCGATCAGCCGATCAATCTGCATCTGCTCGAGATCACACCGGCGTTGCCGGCGCTGCAGGGCGTGGTGATGGAGCTCAACGACTGCGCGTTCCCGACGCTCAACCAGATCGTCGCGAGCGACGATGCCAAAATCGCATTCAAGGATTGCGACGTCGCGCTGCTCGTCGGCGCGCGGCCGCGCGGTCCCGGCATGGAACGCAAGGATCTGCTGCTGGCGAACGCGCAGATTTTCTCGGCGCAGGGCCAGGCGCTCGATGCAGTCGCGAACCGCAACGTGCGCGTGCTCGTCGTCGGCAATCCCGCGAACACCAATGCGTTGATCGCACAACGCAACGCGCCCGGCCTGAATCAGCGCAATTTCACCGCGATGGTGCGCCTCGATCACAACCGCGCGCTGTCGCAGCTCGCCGAAAAAACCGGCGTGCACATCGCGCGCCTGCGCAAGCCGATCATCTGGGGCAATCACTCCGCGACTCAGTATCCCGATCTGCATCACGCGCTCGTCGACGGCAAGCCCGCGCTGTCGCTCGTCGATCAGAAGTGGTACGCGGAAACGTTCATCCCGGTCGTGCAGCAGCGCGGCGCGGCGGTCATCAAGGCGCGCGGCCAATCGTCCGCCGCTTCCGCGGCGTCGGCGGCGATCGACCACGTGCGCGATTGGGTGAAGGGCACGGCGGACGGCGACTGGGTCAGCATGGGAGTGCCGTCGGACGGCAGTTACGGCATTCCCGCGGGCGTCATCTATGGCTATCCCGTGACGTGCCGCAACGGCGACTATCAGATCGTGCAGGGCCTCGCGGTCAACGAGTTCAGCCGCCAGCGCATGGACGCGACGCTCAAGGAGCTGCTCGAAGAGCGCGACAGCGTCAAAGATCTGATCTGAAGTGTCAGGCTTCAGCCTGACTCCTCCAGGGTCCGACTGTCCGACAATCGTGGCGGTTAGCACGCTTGCTGCGTCAATCGCAGCGAGCTAGTGTCAGCTCATGACCGGCATCATCTGGTTCCTCGTTTTCCTGTTGGGCGCGCTGGTGCTCGCGTATCAGCGCGTCAGTCTGCTCACCGCGACTCTCGCGTACGCGGGCGCCATGCTGATCTACGCGTTCACGACCGCAGCGCCGGTATCGACGCTGCTGCTCGTCGCGCTGTTCGCCGTGCTCGTGCTGCTGAACATCGATGCGTTCCGCATCCGCTTCATCAGCCGGCCGTTCCTGCGCACCTACCGGCGCATGCTGCCGTCGATGTCGCAGACCGAGAAGGACGCGCTGGAAGCCGGCACGGTGTGGTGGGACGGCGAGCTGTTCACGGGCGGTCCGGACTGGGACAAGCTGCTGTCGGCGACGCCGCCGCGTCTCTCCGCCGAAGAGCAGGCATTCATCGACGGGCCCTGCGAAGAGCTGTGCCGGATGATCGACGACTGGGACATCACGCACCGCCGCGCCGATCTGCCGCCGCACCTGTGGGACTACATCAAGAGCAAGGGCTTCTTCGCGATGATCATCCCGAAGAAGTACGGCGGTCTCGAGTTCTCCGCCTACGCGCACTCGTGCGTGCTGGTGAAGCTCTCCAGCCGCTCCGGCGTCGTCGCATCGACGGTCGCGGTGCCCAACTCGCTCGGACCGGGCGAGCTGCTGCTTCACTACGGCACGGAAGAGCAGCGCAGTCACTATCTGCCGCGGCTCGCGCGCGGCGAGGAAGTCCCATGCTTCGCGCTGACCGGGCCGCGCGCCGGCTCGGATGCGGCGTCGATTCCCGACACCGGCGTCGTGTGCAAGGGAATGTACGAGGGCCGCGAGATCGTCGGCGTGCGGCTGAACTTCTCGAAGCGGTACATCACGCTGGCGCCGGTCGCGACCGTGATCGGCCTCGCCTTCAAGCTGTTCGATCCCGAGCGTCTGCTCGGCGGCGACCGCACCGACTACGGCATTACCTGCGCGCTGATTCCCCGCACCACGCCCGGCGTCACGATCGGCCGGCGGCACTTCCCGCTGAACGCGCCGTTCCAGAATGGCCCGATCCAGGGCAAGGACGTGTTCGTGCCGCTCGACTGCCTGATCGGCGGCACGAAGATGGCCGGGCAAGGCTGGCGCATGCTCGTCGAACAGCTGTCGGTCGGCCGTTGCATCTCACTGCCCTCGAGCGCCACCGGCGCAGCGAAAGCGGCTGTCTTCGCCACTGGCGCGTACGCGCGCATCCGCCGGCAGTTCAATGTGCCGGTCGGTCACTTCGAAGGTGTCGCGGAAGCGATGGCCCGCATGACCGGCACCACGTACATCATGGACGCCGCGCGCTCGGTCACAGCCGGCGCCATCGACGGCGGCGAGAAGCCGTCGGTGCCTTCGGCGATGCTGAAGTATCACCTGACCGAGTACGGTCGCAGCGTCGCCAACGACGCCATGGATATCCACGGCGGCAAAGGCATCATGCTCGGCCCCCGCAACTACCTCGCGCGCGGCTATGACCTGGTGCCCGTCGCGATCACGGTAGAAGGCGCGAACATACTGACGCGCAGCCTGATCATCTTCGGTCAGGGCGCAATCCGCTGTCACCCGTTCGTGCTGCGGGAAATGAACGCGGCGCGCGAGAAAGACAAGCGCAAAGGCCTGAAGGATTTCGACGCTGCGCTGTTCGGCCACATCGGCTTCACGATCAGCAACGCGGTGCGCTCGATGGTCATGGCGCTGACGCTCGCGCGCTTCTCGCACGTGCCGGCGGCCGGCTCGACCGAGCGCTTCTACCAGCACATCAATCGCTTCAGCGCGTCGTTCGCGTTCGCAACCGACGTGGCGATGCTCACGCTCGGCGGCTACCTGAAGAAGAAGGAGAGCCTGTCGGCGCGACTCGGCGACGTGTTGTCGTGCATGTACCTGGCGTCGATGGTGCTGAAGCACTACGAAAACCAGGGCCGGCCGGAAGACGACCTGCCGCTGGTCGAGTGGGCGTGCCGCACGCTGCTCTACAAGGCGCAGGATCAGCTGCATGCCTTCCTGCGCAATTTCCCCAATCGGTTCCTCGCGGCGTTCATGCGGTTCTTCATCTTCCCGCGCGGCCAGACGTATCACGCACCGCAGGACCGCCTCGGCCGCGACATCGTCGAGGAGATGCTGCACACGAGCATGCCGCGCGACCGTCTCACGAACGGCGTCTATCGCACGATCGAGCCGAACAATCCGCTGGGGATGCTGCAGGAAGTGCTGGTGCTCGCCGACGCCGCGGAGCCGCTCGAGAAGCGTGTGCGCGTCGAAGGCGTGAAGACCGGCCGCGTGACGGCGCTCGACTTCCCCGGCCAGGTCCAGCAGTCGCTCGCCGCGGGCATCCTGACGGAGACCGAGGCCGCGATGCTGCGCGACTACGACCGCCGGGTGATGGAGATCATCCACGTCGATGACTTCACGACGGACGAGATGGCCGCGGGCGGCGAGCAGTCGGTCGACGACGTGCGCCCGGCGCGCGTCAGCAACGCATGAGGGTGTTGTCTGAGAGCGATCCTGCACGTCGACATGGACGCGTTTTACGCGTCCGTCGAAGCGCTCGACAATCCTGAGTTGCGCGGCCAGCCGCTGATCGTCGGCGGCACCGGCGGTCGAGGCGTCGTCGCTGCGGCCAGCTACGAAGTGCGTAAGTACGGCGTGCACTCCGCCATGCCGATGCGCGAAGCGCTGCGGCGCTGTCCCGACGCGATCTGCGTGCGTCCGCGGTTCGAGCGTTACAAAGCGGTCTCGCGAACCGTGTTCGAAATCTTCCACGAGTACACGCCGCTGGTGCAGGGGCTGTCGCTCGACGAAGCATTCCTCGACGTCACTGAAAGCCAGGCGGCACTCGGCAACGCCGAGGCGATCGCCGTCGCCATCAAGAAAAAGATCGTCGCGCGCACGGGCGTGACCGCCTCGGTCGGCGTCGCGCCGAACAAGCTCGTCGCGAAGATCGCCTCCGACCTGCGCAAGCCCGATGGGCTGGTCGTCGTGCGCGAGAACGAGGTCACTGCGCTGCTCGACCCGCTGCCGATCACCCGGCTGTTCGGCATCGGCAAGAAGACCGCGCCGCACCTGGAGCGCATCGGCATCCACACGTTGCGCGACCTGCGGCTCGCGAGCGACGCCGTGCTGCAACCGGTGTTCGGGCGCTATGTGGCCGAAGTCAAAGCGCGCGCAGCCGGCATCGACGAGCGGCCGGTGATCGCCGACTGGGATGAAAAACAGATCTCCGCCGAGGAGACGTTCGACACGGACATCAGCGACCGTGCCCGGCTGCACGCCGAGCTCGCGCGGCTGACGGACCGCACAGCGACGCGCCTGCGCTCGCAAGGGTGGCTGGCGGAGACGGTTGTCGTGAAGATCCGTCGCAAGGACTTCAAGACCTATACGCGACAGAGCCCGATCCGCCCGGCGACCCAGCAAACGCGGCCGCTGCTCGACGCTGCGACGAAGCTCCTCAACGAATGGCTGCGCGAGCAGCCGCGCGCCGCGGTGCGTCTGCTCGGCGTCGGTGCGACTGACCTGACCAGCACGCCGCAGCTCGAGCTCTTCACGGTGCCGGAAGCAAGCCGCAACCAGCACCTGGATGCGGCGCTCGACGACATCCGCGCGAAGTTCGGCAACGACGCCGTCGCACGCGGTAGCTCTTTGCGCAATCGTCAACCACGCTGACGCGCGCGCAACCGCGGCGACTGCAGCGCCGATCCTTGCAGCTCCGCGGCAATCAATTGACTGCCCAGCACCTTCGCTGTCGCAAGCCGCGGTTGATCTCCCGCAGCCGCGAAGCGCACCAGGTCGGGCCAGAAGCCAGGGTTCGTCGGCCAACGCGGCATCAGCAGCGCAGCGTGATGCACGGCGAGGCGCCTGACGTACCACGGCGGCGCTGCAGTCAGGCGCTGCGTGACGGCCTCCGGCATCGCGTAGATCAGGCGCGCAGCCAGCGGGCTCGAAGTGGCAACGTGCCACGCGTATAGCAGTGCGACTTCGCACAGTGACGCTTGCAGCGATGAGCTGTGCGGCTGCGCGTAGCGTTCGCTCATCGACAGCGATGACGCCAGTGCAGTGGGCTCCGCGAGCGAGCGCCACAGCTTCTCGTCTTCGAAGCCGAGCGAGTACAGCGTGTAGGGCAGCGCAGCCAACGCGATGCGTGCAGGCGGCGCAAGACTCGCGATCGTCGCGTGCAGCTTGCACGGCAAGTGCTGCAACTGCCCCTGCAGCTCGGGAACGTTGTGCTCCGCAGCCAGCAGCTCGATGTAATCGAGATTGAGCGCGTGAATCTGCGCCAGCACCGCGGCGCTCAGCACCGGCGCACTCGCGCCGGGCAGTTCTTCCGTGTCGTTGCGGGTCATCGATGCATCCTTGCATGACGGGCGCGCATTAAACATTGGCTTCAACTCATCGTCAATTGCGGGCACACTACGCCCGCGAAGGAGCGCGCAGAAGGACAGGAGGAATGTCCATGCACATCAGTAACGAGCGCTACTTTCACGATCGCCAGCGTCACGATCTCGCGCTGCGCATGATCCGCCACGAAGCCCGCACCTGCACGATCCGCTCGTGCACCGGATTGACCGACGATCGCATCCGCCGCCTCTACAAGACCTATGCGAGCCACATGCCGAGCGCGCCCGTGCGGCGCCGGCGCGGCAAGTCGCCGCGACAGGTCGCTTTCTTCGTACGCAACGCGCGCGCGCAGCTCGAATCGTCGATGCTCGCGAGCGTGTTCGGCACGTTCGGCCTGTTGCGCGCGCAGTCGCAGCCGCAACCCGGGTCGATCGAATTCGGCCGACTGTTCTGCGACGCCTACGAAACTCATCGGCAGCTGCTGCGCAACGCCGACATCTCGTTCGAGCACGCGTGGTTTCTCCTGCAACTGCTGTCGCGCAATGCCGACCTGCATGCGGTGCGCTGCCGGCATTGCGACAGCCAGTACCTGCGCGATCGAGTGAATCTGTGTCGTCGCACGTGCCCCGTGTGCACGCTGAAGCGAACGCACGCGGAACGACGCTGATACAATTGCCCGCATGGCGTTGCCGCGCTCCAATCCCAACGTGCTGGCCGGGCCGTATCTCGAACGCGCCGCGCACTGGCGCAAGGACGAAGAGCGTCTGCGCGCAGCGCTGGCCGATCCCGCGACGTGGTTCGTGCCGGTGTGGCAAGCGCGCAGCGCGATCGTGACCTCGTCGGACGGAAATGCCGCCGCGTACTTCGCGACCGGTGCGCACGCGCTCGCCGGCGTCGATACGAGCGGCGGCTTCATCCTGCTCGGCGAGTTTCACGAGCACGTCGTGTTCGCCGTCGCCGTCGCGGGCGAAGCGCCGCCGCCGCTCGCGAGCGGCACGGAGCTGCATGATCTGAGGCTGATCGCCGGCGAGCTGTCGCCGGAAGAAGCCGGCCTGCTCGCGTACGCCCGCGCGATGGTGCATTGGCAGAGCCACAATCGTTATTGCGGGCGGTGCGCCTCGCCGATGGTCGCCATACAGGGCGGTCACGTCATGCGGTGTTCGAATCCGACCTGTACCCACCAGCAATTCCCGCGACTGGACCCCGCCGTCATCGTCCTGGTCACCGATGGCGAGCGGGCTCTGCTCGGCCGCCAGCCGGCCTGGCCGCCGGGCCGGTATTCGACGATCGCCGGGTTCGTCGAGCCGGGGGAGAGCCTCGAGGACGCCGTCGCGCGGGAAGTTCGCGAGGAGACCGGCGTGGTCGTCGACGAGGCCGTGTATCACTCGTCGCAGCCCTGGCCGTTCCCGTCCTCGCTGATGCTGGGGTTCACGGCCCACGCGAGCCGCACCGCCATCGACCTGAGCGACGAGGAGCTGGAGGATGCCGGCTGGTTCACCCGCGCACAGATCGCCGCCGGCGAGATCGCACTGCCGACGACGCACTCGATCTCGTTCCGCCTGATCGAAGACTGGTACGACAGCAACGCCGTCACCCCGCTACGGGCCGAGCCCGGCGTACGGATGTGGCAGGCGCCGAAGAGATGACAAGCTGGCGCCGGTCCTTCAGCGCTCATTCAGTGCGCAGAGTGCATTTCAGCTGTTGCGCTCTGCTCTACAATCACCGCCATGTGCCTGCTCGTCCTCGCCTGGAAACACCACCCGCGCTATCGGCTGATCCTCGCCGGCAATCGCGATGAATTTCACGAGCGGCCCGCCGCGCCGCTCGGCTGGTGGCAGGACGATCCGCGCATCCTCGGCGGGCGCGACCTCAAGGCCGGCGGCACCTGGCTCGGGGTGGCGCGCTCCGGGCGCTTCGGAATCGTCACCAACTATCGCGACCTGCAGGCGCCGGTCGAGGGCGCGCCGTCGCGCGGACAGCTGGTCCCGCGATTCCTGACGGGCGCGACTTCGCCGAAGGAATTTCTCGATGACCTGCGTGGCGCCGCGCCGCGCTACTCCGGCTTCAACCTGTTGGTCGGCGGCGCCCGCGCGCTGTACTACTTTGCCAACCGCGGACCGAACGCGCCCGCGGCGCTCGCGCCCGGCGTCTACGGCTTGAGCAATCACCTGCTCGACACGCCGTGGCCGAAGCTGGCCCGCACGCGCCAGCGTTTCGAGGAGCTGCTGACGGGCGCGGACGTCGCGCCGGAAGATCTGTTCGCGATGCTCGGCGACCGCGAGCCGGCCGTGGACGATCACCTGCCTTCGACCGGCCTGCCGCCGGACTGGGAGCGCGTCGTCTCCGCGCCGTTCATCGTCAACGAGCGCTACGGCACGCGCTGTTCCAGCGTGCTGTTCGTCGAGCGCAATGGCCGCACGGTGTTGCAGGAACGCCGCTTCGATGCCGCCGGCGTGCAGAGCGGCACGTCGCGCTTCGAGTTCAAGAGCGTGGAAGTGCCGGAAGTGTGGTTCGAAGCGAACGATCCCGGCGAAGCGGTCGCGACCGATCCTTCGTTCGATTCATCGCCGGAATAACCGGCACGGAGACAGGGTCGCTCGCCATGTCCCGAAGCTCCGCCCTGCTGCTCCTTGCGCTGCTGCCGCTGTCGGCGCAGGCGAAGATCGAGATCGTCATTCCCCAGGCGAGCGAGCAGGTCAGTAACAACATCCATGCGTTCCTCAGCCTGACGCGCTACGCCGAGCGCGACGACGTCACGCCGGAAACGATGTCGCGCTTGCAGCGGCGCATCGTCTCCGAGACCCGCGCCGCACTCGAGCCGCTCGGCTACTACGAGCCCGAGGTCGAATACGAAGCCGCGCAGGACGGCGGCAACTGGCGCGTCACCCTTCACGTCAGGCCCGGCCGACCGGTCCGCCTGTCGGATGTGAGCGTGAATGTCATCGGGCCCGGCGCCCACGAGCGTGCGATCCGCGAAGTCATCGACGAAGAGGAGCTGAAGCCCGGCCTGCGGCTGAATCACGGCACGTACGAGCGCGTGAAAGGCGCGCTGCTGCGGGCGGCGAAGAACGACGGCTATCTCGATGCGCGCCTGACGAAGAACGAGCTGGTCATCGATCGAGTGGAGCGGCGCGCGACCGCGACGATCGAAGTCGACACCGGCAAGCGCTACAGCTACGGCGAGATCAAGATCGCGCAGGACGTGATCGACGACCACTCGATGCGCCGGCTGCTGCGAATGCAGCAGGGCGATCCCTACACGCTCGACTCGCTGCTGCGCACGCAGTACACGCTCGACGACAGCCAGTACTTCTCCGCCGTCAACATCGAGACCGGTACGGTCGACGCGCAAGCGCTGACCGTGCCGGTGACGATCAGTGCCGAGCCGAATCGCCGGCACCGCTTCTCCACCAGCCTGGGCTACGGCACCGACACGGAGGCGCGCGGTAAATTCACCTGGGACAACCGCCGCGTGAATCGCGAAGGCCACCGTCTGAAGGTCGAGCTGCTCGGCTCGTCCATCATCAAGGAGCTGAGCGCGCGCTATGTCATCCCGGTGATGGACGTCGCGCTGGAGAAGCTCGAATTCACCGGCAACCTCGTCGAGGAGGAGATCGGCGACACCGAGAGCCGGCGCAATGAAGTCGGCACCGGCC
The DNA here is from genome assembly GCA_035275585.1 of Steroidobacteraceae bacterium. Taxonomy (GTDB): domain Bacteria; phylum Pseudomonadota; class Gammaproteobacteria; order Steroidobacterales; family Steroidobacteraceae; genus Steroidobacter. The sequence continues at coordinate 20,785 of DATEML010000277.1, forward strand.
TGACTCAGGTGATGGGCCGCTGGCAGCGCGTGCTGTTCGTGCGCCTGTCGAACGAGACCACCACGGAAGGCACCGGCGACCGCAACACCGCCTTCTATGTATTTCCGGGCATCAGCTACTCGACGCTGCCCAGCTATATCACCGGTGGCAAACCGCGGCCCTACCGGCTGTACTTCGAGCTGCGCGGCTCGCCGACCTCGCTCGGCTCCGACGCCTCGTTCGTGCAGTTCCGCTTCCAGGGCGAGCGCGTATTCAACTTCGCGCGGCGCTGGCACCTCGACCTGCGCGCGGAGCTCGGCGCGACCCACCTCGAGTCGAACCGCGAGGACGAAATCGTCGACCTGCCGGCCTCGCAACGCTTCTTCGCCGGCGGCGACCGCAGCGTGCGCGGCTTCGAGCTCAACGAGCTTTCGCCGAAGGAAGTCGATCCGGCCGACGGCAAGGAGAAGAGCGTCGGCGGCAAGCACCTCGCGACCGGCACGATCGAGGTGACGCGCGACCTGCCGCGCAACTTCGGCATCGCCACTTTCTTCGACATCGGCAACGCCTTCGACGACTTCAAGGATCCGCAGTTCGAGTACTCCGCCGGCCTCGGCGTGCGCTACAACATCGCTGTCGCGAGCTTCGGCATCGACGTCGCGCAGCCGTTGTCGGAGTCGGGCCGCGGCCCGCGCTTCCACCTGTACATCTCGACACAATTCTGATGCGGCGGCGCCTGCTCATCGCTGCGATTGTGCTGGTGGTCCTGGCGCCCTTCGTGTTTGTCGGCATCGTGTTGTACACGCCGGCCGGTCTCTCGCTCGTGGCCGGACAACTGTGGCGGTTGGAACGGCTCGGCGTCCACATCACGGGCGTCTCCGGGACGCTGTCGGGCCCGCTGCGCATCGAGCTGTTCGAGCTCGATCATCCGCGGGTGCACGTCGTCGTCCACGACATCGTCATCCACACCGAGCTGCGCGGATTGCTGCTGCAGACGCTGCAAGCGTCGTCGGTCACGGCACACGACGCGGTCGTGGTGCTGCACGATGCGGAGATGCCGCCGAGCACGCGGCCGCCGCGCTTCCTGCCGCAGTTCCTGCGCGTCGATGCGCGCAAAGTCGAGATCACACGCGTGCGTTACGAGCACACGAATGGCACCGTGGTCGACGCGAAGCGCGCGGCGGCGGGACGCGTGACGATCACCGCGCGAACGCTCCAGGTTCGCGACGGCCACGCCGATGGCCAATTCGGCGACGAACAGTTCGACGCTGCCGGCGGCCTGACGCTGCGCGCCGGCAAGCCGTTCGGCATGTCTGCGAACGCCCGCGGTCACCTGCAGATGAGCAACGGCGTCACGCTGGCGCTCGGCGGCAAGGCCGACGGTAATTTCGACCGACTCGAAATCGCGGCACAGCTGCTGCAGCCGCAGCAAGCGTCGGCCAGGGCGTTGCTCACGCGACCGGACGAGCGCTGGAACATCGCGGGCCACGTCGACGCACCAGCATTCGCACTGGATCCGTTCCTGCAGAAGCCGCCGTTCTCGCTGCGCAACGTCGCGCTGGACGTTCAGGCCAACCCGGATCGCATCAGTGTCGCCGGCAATGTCGGCATCCCGGAGCTCGACAGCAAAGACCTGACCGTGGAAGCGAGCGGCAACTTCGCGAAACGAGTGCTGACCCTCGCGTCGTCGGACATTGCTCTGAATGACAGCGCCGCCAGAGTTCATGCCAAAGGCACTGTGACGTTCGATGGCGATGCCCCGACGCTCGACGTCGCGGCAACGTGGGAGAACCTGCAGTGGCCGCTGCATGGCAACGCCGTGGTGACGAGTGCGACCGGCGAAGGAACGCTGCGCGGACCGCTGCCGTACGATTTCACGACGACCGCGCAGGTCGACGGACCGAATCTCCCACCCGCCCAAGGCTCGGCGCGCGGCGTACTGTCGAAGGAAGAGCTCACGGTCGCGCAGTACGACATCAAGGCGTTCGACGGCACCGCGACCGGAAGCGCGCAACTGCAGTTTGCGAAACCGCGCGCGTGGAAGGTTGCTGTCAGCGCCGCCGACATCAATCCGGTCGAGCTGCATGAGGAATTTCCGGGACGCATCGACGTGCGCGCGCAGGCGGAAGGCAAAGGTTTCGACAAGCAGGCGAGCTTTCGCCTTGCTCTGACGAACCTGCGCGGCACCCTGCGCAACGAGCCGGTACGCGCCCGTGGAACCGTGCAGCGCGACGGGAAGACCTGGCAGGTCAGCGACGCGCGCCTCGCGTTCGGCGGCGCCCGCGCCACGCTCGACGGCAAGCTGCTCCGCGACACGATCGATGCACGCTGGTCGGTGCGTGCGCCCGCGCTCGATCGTTTGCTGCCGGACGCCGGAGGCTCGATCGAATCGACGGGCTCGGCGAGCGGTGCACTCAAATCGCCGCACGTGGTCGCGCAGGTGCACGGCGAAAATCTCCGCTACGCGGGCTGGCTGGCGCAGCAGCTCGAGCTCGATGCGGACGTGGATGCCGCCGGCAACAATCCGTCGCGGCTGACCGTGCAGGCGCGCCAGCTCGGACGGGGCTCGCCGCTGATCGATCGACTGCAAGTGACCGGCACCGGCGTCGCGACCGATCATCGCATCGCACTCGACGTGACCGGCTTCCCGCCGCAGCCGAAACAGGCTGCGCCGCACGCGGTCATGGACGTTGCGGGCCGCTACGACAAGGAAGTCTGGACCGCGACGGTGACCACGACCGAGCTGTCGACTGGTGCGCCCAACCAGCAGCTGAAGGCTCCGCAGCCGGCAACGGTGCTCGCCTCGCGCGATCGCGCACAACTCGACAACTTCTGCCTGGTCATCGGCGCCGGCCGCATGTGCGCCGAGGGCAATTGGCAGCGCGGCGGCGCGTGGCAGGCAACCGTCTCCGGCTACGAGATTCCGCTGGCCTCCGTGCTGCCGCCGAGCGGCGCCGAAGCGGAAATCGCGGGCCGCATCGAAGGTCGCGTGCACGCGTTCGGGGCGGCGGGCCAGCCATGGCAGGGCGAAGCGGGTGCACGCATCATCGACGCGGCGATCATCTACCGGCCGGCCGGCGCCGCGCCGGAGACGCTGAACCTCGGCACCGGCGGTCTCGCGGCGACCGCGAAGCCGGAGCGCATCGAATTATCGTTCGGTATCCAGGCCTTTACCGACACGTTCTTGTTTGCGAACGCCCGGCTGCAGCGCGACGGTCGCAACGACATCCTGCACCTGCCGCTGACCGGCGACATGCGCGCGCGCGCCGCGGACGCAAACATCCTGCCGCTGCTGTTCCCGGAAATCGATCACGCCGCCGGCCTGCTGACGGCGAACGCTACGGTCGGCGGCACGCTGGCGCTGCCGGAGTTCAACGGCCGCATCGAGCTGGCGCGCGGCGAGTTCGACTCCTATCGCGTCAACCTGGCGATGCGCGAGCTCGGCGTGGTCGCGGACCTCGAAAACACCGGACTGCGCTTTCGCGGCCAGGGCCGCGCGGGCGACGGACAGCTGCAAGCCGACGGGCACCTGACGTGGCGCGGCGGCGAATCGCAAGGCGAACTGCGCGTGCGCGGCCAGAATCTGCTGGTGGCCGACTTGCCCGAGTACCGCGTCGTCGCTTCACCCGACCTGCGCTTTCAGGTCGACGGCAAGCGCATGGATGTAGCGGGGGACGTGAAGATTCCAAGCGCGCGCGTCCAGCCGGCGCAGCTGACCGGCGCGGTCAAGGCTTCTGACGACGCGCGCTACGTCGGCGAGCATCCGGCCGAGCGCGCCGGCCTGTTCGTCGTGCACAGCGAGGTCCGCATCGACATGGGCGACGATGTGCGCGTCGACGCTTTCGGGCTGCAAGGGCGCATCGTTGGCGGAGTCGGCACGACGGTGCAGACCGGCGAGACACCGATCGGCCGCGGCGAGCTCAGCGTCAGCGACGGCCGCTATGAAGCGTACGGCCAGAAGCTGGAGATCAACCGTGGGCGGTTGCTGTTCGACGCCTCGCCGCTCGACGACCCCGGCCTCGACATCGAAGCGCGCCGGCGCATCGAAACCACCGAGGTCGGACTGAACGTGCGCGGCACGCTGCAGGAGCCACGTCTGACGTTCTTCTCGGACCCGTCGATGACACAGTCGCAGATCATGTCGTACCTGCTGACGGGCAAGTCGGTGGATTCGATCACGGGCGCCGAAACCAAGAGCATCAGCGCTGCGAGCGACTCGCTGGCGATGCAGGGCGGCGGGTTCCTGGCATCGCAGCTCGGACGCCGCATCGGCATCGAGGAAGTCGGCGTGGAAAGCACGGTCAACAGCGCGGGCGAGGCGAACACGGCGCTCGTGCTCGGCAAGTTCCTGTCGCCGCGGCTGTTCGTCAGCTATGGCATCTCGCTGACGGAATCGATCAACACGCTGAAGCTGCGCTACACGATCAGCGACAAGTGGGTGCTGAAGACCGAGGCGGGTGAGAACCAGAGCGCGGATCTGGAGTACGCGACGGAGAGATGAGAGAGAGAAGAGTCAGGCTGAAGCCTGACAAATCAGTACAACACCGCGCGCAGCGCGGCGACCAGCGACAGCGGCTGATCCAGCAGCACGTGGTGATGGGACTGCGGGATCGCGATCGGTCCATGCGCATTGCGAATATGGCTCACGATCTCGTGCGCATGCTGGCGCGACACGATCGCGCTCGCGTCGCCGTAGATGAACGTCACCGGCGTCTCGATCTTCGCCAGGATGTCCTGCGCCTTCGCGGCGTCGTGCTTCGGGATCAATCGTTCGTCGAACTTCCAGCTCCAGCCGCCCTCGACTTCTTTCAAGGAGTGGCGCGCGACGTAGTCGAGAATGTAAGGCGCCGTGCGATTCTCCGGCGGCACCAGCCGGAAGCGCGCGCGGGCCGCTTCGAACGTCGGGTAGACGCGTCGCGGGCCGATCTCGAACGGACGTGTCGAGCGCTTCTCGTCGGTCAGCCGCATGTGAGTGTCGACGATGACGGCGCGCGTCACTCGCTCCGGCACCTCCGCGCAGGCGCGCGCGACCCGGCCGCCGCCGAAGCTGTGCCCGATCAGCGTCGCCCGCTCGAAGCCCGCGTGATCGAGCACGCCGACGATGTCGTGCACGAAGCCGAGCGGGGTGTACTCGCTGCGACTGCCGCTGTCGCCCATTCCGGCGAAGTCGATGGAGACGATGCGGAAGTGGCTGAGGAAGAACGGCGCGATGAAGCTCCACCAGCGGGCATGCGCGCGGAAACCGTGCGCGAACAACAGCGCCGGCTTGTCCGTCTCCGCCGCGTTCCACGACAAGTAGTGGATCGGCGTGCCGTCAACTTGCGCGAAACGGGATTCGCACGGCGCGGCGATCGCCCGGGTGAACCACTCGGGAGCGGCAGTCTGTTCGGACATGTCAATCGAACTCGGTCGGCAGGTCGGGTTGCTGGTGATGCTCGTACATGCGGCGGATCTGCTCGGCGGTCGAGCGCCCGGTCGACAGCTCCGGCAGCTGGTCCGGCGCGAAGAACTCGACGGCGGTCGTCTCGTAGCTGGTGCGCGCCTCGCCGCCGGTGATCTCGCAGAGGAAGAACATCTTCCAGGAATGGAACAGATACTTCGGATGATTGTGCTTGTTGCGGTCGTACACGGCGGCCAGCTTGGTGACGCGCGCGCTGAAACCGGACTCCTGCTCGATCTCCTTGAGCACGGCGGAGCTCGGCGTGTCGTTGATGTCGGCCCAGCCGCCCGGCAGCGTCCACTTGCCGTCGGTGCGCTCACGCACGAGCAGCACGCGATCGTCGCGGAAGATCGCACCGCGCACGTCCATCTTCGGCGTGGCGTAACCGTCCTCGACGAACCACGCCTGGCGTACTGCATCGGCGCCGACCTCGGCCTGCAGCTCGAGCAGCCGGGCGGCGATGTCGCCGATCTCCCGGTAACGCTCGCGGTCGTATTCTTCGGCAGTGAAATGCAGCCCGGTCTGCGACAGTGCGAGCAGGCGGCGTGACAGATCGAGCACTGATGACATGCGGTCAGCTTGGCCTGAGATCCGCGTGTGTGCAACCATTCGCGCCCGCCGCCAGCATGCCTGCATCATGAACGATACCGCCCGGGCATCGCAGCCCTCCGTCATCCCGGCGCGCACCGACCCGCGCGGCCTGGCGGCTGCCGCCTCGGCATTCTTCATCTGGGGACTGCTGCCGCTGTACCTCAAGTTGCTGCACGCCGTTCCGGTCGTGCAGATCACGGCGTATCGCCTGGTGTGGGGCTGCCTGTTCGCGTTCGTGTGGCTGAGCCTGCGCAGCGAAGTCGGGCAGGTTCGCGCGGCGCTGACCAATCCAACCACGCGCTGGCGGCTGTTCGCGAGCGCGACGCTGATCAGCATCAACTGGCTGACCTACGTGTACGGCATCGCGGCGAACCGCGTCGTGGAGACCAGCCTCGGCTACTTCATCAATCCGCTCGTGAACGTGCTGCTCGGCGTGTTGCTGCTGTCGGAGCGGCTCAATGCCGCACAGTGGACCGCGGTGACGATCGCCGCCGCGGGCGTCGCGTGGCTGACCTGGACGGCGGGACATCCGCCGTGGATCTCGCTGACGCTGGCATTCTCGTTCGGCCTGTACGGCCTGGTCCGCAAGGTCATCAGCGTCGACGCGCTGGCCGGCTTCGCCAGCGAAACGCTGTTGCTCGCGCCGCTGGGCATCGCCTACGTCGTGTGGTGCGAGTTCAGCGGCAGCGGCGTTCTGACGACCGGCGGCGTCGGCCTGAACCTGTTGCTGATGGTCGGCGGCCCGATCACGGCGATTCCGCTGGTGCTGTTCGCGTTCGGCGCCCGCCGCATTCCGTACTCCACTGTCGGCCTCCTGCAATACATCGGTCCGACAATCCAGCTGATCCTGGCCGTCTTCGCCTTCGGCGAGCCGTTCAGCGGGCCGCGCGTCGCGGGGTTCGTGCTGATCTGGACGGCGCTGGCGCTGTACGCCGCGGACGGACTGTGGCGCAGCCGCAAGCTCATGACGTAAGACCCGGAAGATCTCTCGCCAAGATCGCCAAGATCGCCAAGGAAGAGTCGGAACTTCCGATTCGGAATTCTGACCGGGACTTTCCGAATTCTTCTTGGCGTTCTTGGCGATCTTGGCGAGAGAAATTTCCGGCTCTTCTCCCTTCTTGACTTCTTGTGCATATTTATGCAACATCCGCGCGTTTTTATGCAGACGGGCAGATGGCAGCGGAAATTCATCAATCAGTGGCGCGCCGCGCGGCGATTCTCCGGATCATCCGCGAGTCGACCGTGCACAACCAGGACGAGCTGGCGAAGCTGCTGCGCAAGCACGGTTTCGAGGCCACGCAGTCGAGCGTCAGCCGCGACCTGCGTGAGCTCGGCGTCGCCAAGGCCGGCGATCACTACATCCTGCCGGGCGGCGACACCGTCGCGGCCGGCACGCCGTTCGCCGCGGTCGCGAACTTCGTGATGGAAGTGCGCACCGCGGGTCCGTCGCTCACCGTCGTCAAGACCACGACCGGCACGGCGCAAAGCGTCGCCGTCGCCATCGACGAGTCGAGCTGGAGCGAGGTCGTCGGCACGATTTCCGGCGACGACACCATCTTCATCGCCACCGAAGGCGGTCGCGAGCAGCGCAAGCTGCGCGAGCGCCTGCGCGTCATCTTCGGAATCTGACCATGAGCGAAGCAACCTTGCCGGCCGGTAACGAGCCGATCCTTCTCGCTTTCTCCGGCGGCCTGGACACGTCGTTCCTGGTGCCGTGGCTGAGCGCGACCTACAACCGACCCATCGTCACCGTCACCGTCGACACCGGCGGCATCGACGCGGCGGCGGCGAAGGTGCTGGAGCAACGCGCCCGCGCACTGGGCGCGCAGGATCACATCCTGGTCGCCGCGAAGCAGCAGTACTTCGACCAGGTGATCAAGTACCTGATCATGGGCAACGTGAAGCGCGGCCAGATGTACCCGCTGTGCGTCGGCGCAGAGCGCGTGATGCAGGCGCAGACCATCGCGGAGTACGCGCGCAAGCTCGGCACCAAGGTCGTCGCGCACGGCTGCACCGCAGCGGGCAACGATCAAGTCCGCTTCGAGGTCGCGCTGCGCACGCTCGCTCCCGAGCTGACGATCCTCGCGCCCGTGCGCGATCGCGCGTTCAAGCGTCCGGAACAGCTGAAGTACCTGGAAGAGCGCAAGCTGCCGATCCCGCCGTATGGCGCCGCCTACTCCGTCAATCGCGGCCTGTGGGGCGTCACCATCGGCGGCAAGGAAACGCTGACCTCCGCCGGCAGCATCCCGGATCACGCCTGGGTGCTGTCGAAGCAGGCGTTCAGCGAGCCGGAGGCGCCGACCACGCACACGATCGGTTTCGAGCGAGGCGTGCCGGTGAACCTCGACGGCGTGCGGCTCGACCCCGTACCGCTGATCGAGCAGGTCGAAGAGATCGGCGCGCGCTACGGCGTCGGCCGCGGCATCCACCTGGGCGACACGATCATCGGCACCAAGGGTCGCGTGGCGTTCGAAGCCCCGGCCGCCGAAGTGCTGATCGCCGCGCACCGCGAGCTGGAGAAGCTGGTGATGACCGGCCGCCAGCAGCGCATCAAGGAACTGCTTTCCGGCCCTTACGGCGATCTCGTCCACGAGGGCCAGCACCTGGATCCGGTTTGCCGCGACATCGAGGCGCTGTTCAGCGCTTCGCAGGCGCGCGTGACCGGTGAAGTGACCGTGCAGTATCGGCCCGGCAGTGCGTTCGTCGCGGGTGTCGCCTCGCCCTATTCCCTGATGACGGCATCGAAGGGCGTGTACGGCGAAGCCGCCGGCGAATGGACCGCCGCCGATGCGCTCGGCTTTTCCAAGATGGTCGGTTTGCCCGGAATGTTCTGGGCGAGGGCAGGTCAGCAGCAATGAACGCAGTGATCGCGTTTCCCCAAGTTTCCACTATGGTTGCAAACATGAAGACGGTGCTCGTCGACAAGATCGCTTCCATCACTCAGGCGCTGAACCTGGGCCACGAGCTGCGCGTCGCCACCGCGGACATCCCGTGCGAGGAAGGCGTCGCGCTCGTGGTGGAGATCCTCAACAACAAGTCGACGTACAACACGCTGGAGCTGACCAGCGGCCGCATGGCGAAGCTCGCGAAGGGCGACGTCATCGTCGGCGCGCTCGGCCATCGCCAGGCGCTGTTCGGTTACTCGGGCCATCTGCCGGAGTCGGTGCAGGCCGGCGACGTGATCCAGGTCCTGAACATCGGCGGCGTGCTCGGCATCGTCGACTCGGTGAACCCGGAGAAGGGCCGGCCGTTCGACGCGCGCGTCATCGGCGTCGTATTGCAGTTCCCGTACCTCGGCGAGCGCATCGGCGTGCCCGCACGCGTCGGCTATCAGCGCCTGGACTACAACGCGACCGTGAACACGCGCGGCGTACCCGTGGTCGCGCTGGCTGGTACCTGCATGGAAGCCGGCAAGACTGCGGCGGCCTGCGCCATCGTCGCGCGCATGCGCCACCGCGGCCTGAACGTGCACGCGTTCAAGGCAACCGGCGTGTCGCTGCGCCGTGACATTCTCGCGATGGAAGACGCCGGCGCCCACCGCACGATGATCTTCACGGACCTCGGCGTGGTCACGACCACGGCGAAGACCGGCCCGGCGATCACGCGCGCGCTGCTCACAGAGATGTCGCAGGGCGAGCCGGACGTAATCGTGTTCGAGCTCGGCGACGGCATTCTCGGCGCCTATGGCGTCGAGGCGATCCTGTCGTCGCCCGACATCAAGGACGCGCTGTCGTGCGTCGTGCTGTCAGCGAACGATCCGGTCGCTGCGTGGGGCGGCGTGAAGCTGCTGCGCGAGAAGTTCGGCATCGAGCCCGCGGTGGTCACGGGTCCGGCGACCGACAACGCGGTCGGCGTCAACATCATCCGCGATCAATTCAGCGTGCCCGCGTTCAATGCGATCACCGATGGCGCAAAGCTCGGCGACTGCATCATCGACAAGCTCGGCTTGAAGACGAAGCAGCTCGAAGGGGAAGAGTCGGAATGAACCAGTCCAACTCGCGGACGGCGGTCATCGTGCTCGGCGGCACCGGCTACGTCGCCGGCGACCTGCTGCGCCTGATCGCCTCGCATCCGCAGCTCGAGCTCAAGGGCGTGCTGTCGGACAGCCAGCCCGGCGAGCTGGTCGCGAAGTCGTTCGTGCACCTCGCGCCGGTCTATCCGGAATTGAAGTTCTCCGACCTGGAGACCATCACGAAGCTGGCGACGACACTGCCGCAGTCGGCGATCCTTTCGGCGGCTCCGCACGGTGTCGCCGCGAAGCTCATCGACGATCTGCTGACGGCCGCGGAAGCCAAGGGCGCCGCGCCGCGCGTCATCGACATTTCGGCGGACTATCGCTACTCGACGCCGGGCGCGTATGAAGCGGTCTACAAGCACGCTCACGGCGCGCCGGCGCGGATCCCGCAATTCACATGCGCCGTGCCCGAGCACCTCGACCGGCTGTCGACGCGGCACGTCGCGCACCCCGGATGCTTTGCAACCGCCGTCCTGCTCGCGAGCGTGCCGCTGCTGAAATTGCAGCTCACTGAGCCGCGGCTGTTCGCGGCGGGCGTGACCGGGAGCACCGGCTCAGGCCGCACGCCTGGTCCCGGCACGCATCATCCGCAGCGTCACAGCGATCTGTACGCATACAACCCGCTGTCGCACCGTCACACGCCCGAGATAACAGCGCTCGCAAATGCTGCCAGCGGCGTGCAGGCGGAGTTCAACTTCGTTCCGCATTCGGGGCCGTTCGCGCGCGGCATCCACGTCACCGTGCAGGGGCACGCGTCGCGGCCGATCAAGACGCCGGAGCTGCTCGAAGCGCTGCGCGAGTTCTATCGCGGCCGGCCGTTCGTGCGGGTGACGGCCGAAATGCCGCACGTCAAAGACGTTGCGGGCAGCAACTACGCGTTCGTGAGCGGCGCCGCGAACGGCTCGACGATCGCGGTGATGTGCGTCGTCGACAATCTGGTGAAAGGCGCTGCGGGCGGAGCGCTGCAGTGGCTCAATCGCGTGTTCGGCTTCGAGGAGACGACGGGGCTGACTGCGCCCGCGCCCGGTTGGACATGATTGGATATGAGCATGGCAAGTGAGAAAGTAATTCCGATCACCCGGGGGATGCCGGATCACCTGGCGCCGGTGTTCGCGCAATTCAACCTCGAGGTGCGCGACGCTGCCGGCGTCTATCTGCACACGCCCGGCGGACGCAAGGTGCTGGATCTCTACGGCGGTCATGCTGTCGCCGCGCTTGGCTATGGACATCCGCGGTGGGTCGAGGCGCTTTCGCAGCAGGCGCAGTCGCTTTGCTTCCAGAGCAATGCCGTGCCGCTCGATGTGCGCCGACGCGCTGCGACCCGGCTCGCAGCTTTCTGCGGCCTCGGGCTCGATACGATCTTCTTCGTCAACTCCGGCGCGGAAGCGAACGAGAACGCGCTGAAGCTGGCGTTCAAGATGACGGGAGGCACGCAGGTCATCGCGGTCGAAGGCAGCTTCCACGGGCGCACCGCCGCAGCGGGGGCGATCACCTGGGGCGCGCAGCAGAAGTGGTACGGCTTCCCACGCGCGCCGTTCGACGTCACGTTCATCAAGCCCACGGACATCGACAAGCTCGGCAGCCTCATCAATGACAATACGGCTGCCGTGATCGTCGAGCCGGTGCAAGGCGTCGCCGGCGCGGTCGACATGCCACGCGACTTCCTCGCCGCGCTGCGCTTCCGCTGCAGCGAGAACGGCTCGGTGCTCATCTTCGACGAAGTGCAATGCGGCGTCGGGCGCACCGGCTATCCGTTCGCAGCCAACATGTACGACGTCACGCCGGACATCATTACGACCGCGAAGGCGCTCGGCGCCGGGTTCCCCGTGTCGGCGCTGCTCATGGCCGACCACGTCGCGTCCTATCTGAAGACCGACACGCTCGGGACGACGTTCGGCGGCGGGCCGATGGCCTGCACGATCGTCGAGACCGTCATCGACATCATCGAGTCGGAGCAGCTGCTCGCCAACGTGCGCGAGCGCTCGGCGCAGATCCGCGAGCAGTGCGTCGTCGGCCCGGTCGTCGCAACGCAGGGGGCAGGATTGTTGCTCGGGTTGCGTACTTCGCGGCCCGCGAAAGACGTGCAGGCGGAGCTGCTGAAGCTCGACATCCTGACCGGCACGAGCGCGGATCCGAACGTCGTGCGCATCCTCGCGCCGTTCATACTCAGCAGCGAGCACGTCGAGCAGCTGCGCGATGCACTGAAGAAGATCGGGTGATTGCATGAACCGCTTCCTCGACCTGGCCGATTTTCCGCGCGAGCAGATCAAGGATCTGCTCGGCCTCGCCGCACGCCTGCAACAGCATCCGCAGCCGCAAGCGCTCGCCGGCAAGGTGCTCGGGCTGCTGTTCCTCAACCCTTCGCTGCGCACGCTCGCGTCGTTCCAGAGCGCGATGATGCGACTCGGCGGCACGGCCGTCGTGATCACACCGGGCCAGGGAACGTGGCAGATGGAAACGCGCTCGGGCGCGATCATGAACGGCGCAGCAGCCGAGCACGTGCGCGAAGCGGTGCCAGTGCTCGCCTCCTACTGCGACGCCATGGGTATCCGCATGTTCGCGGAAGGTCGCAACCTTGCGGCCGATCTGGCCGAGACCGGCTTCCGCATGATGGCGGACCTGTGTGAGAAGCCGCTGGTCAACATGGAGTCGGCGATGAGTCATCCGTGCCAGGCGCTCGCCGACTGGCACACGCTCGACGAGCTGCGCGTGCCGGAGCGCGGCAAGTTCGTGCTCGCCTGGACCAATCATCCGCGCGCACTGCCGCTCGCAGTGCCCTCCTCCACCGTGCACATGGCTGCGATGCGCGGCATGGAAGTCGTCGTGCTGCGGCCCGATGGCTTCGCGCTGCCGGAGCCGATCATGGAGAAGGCACGCCAGGCAGCCAAGGCGTCGGGTGGCGCGGTGCACGAGACCACGGATCGCGGCGAAGCGCTCAGCGGCGCTCACGTGATCTATGCGAAGGAATGGGGCTCGCCGCAGCACTACGGCGACAACGAAGCCGATGCGCGGCTGCGCGAATATCTCGGCGACTGGTGCGTCAAGGACAGCTGGTTCAAGAGCACCGATGCGAAGTGCCACTTCATGCATTGCCTGCCGGTCCGGCGCAACGTCGCCGTCGCGGACGAAGTGCTGGACGGCCCGCGCAGCGTCGTCGTGCAGGAAGCGTTCAACCGCATGGTCGTGCAGATGGCCGTGTTGTATAGACTGTTGAAGAAGTGAGGAACCCGCAAAGTGCTCCGTACTGACCCTTCTGTTGCCATCCGCGCGCTGCGCAGCGCCGCGCCCTACATCCGCATGTACAAGGGCAAGGTATTCGTCATCAAGGCGAGCGGCGGCGTGTTCGGCGATCCCGCCACGACTCGCGGGCTCATCGAGCAGGTGGCGATCCTGCACCAGGTCGGCATCCGCGTCGTGCTCGTGCACGGCGGCGGCCCGCAGCTGACGCAGGTCCAGGAGTCGCTCGGCCTCACGCCGCGCATGGTCGCCGGCCGGCGCGTCACCGACGGCAAGTCGATGGAAGTCACCAGCATGGTGCTGAACGGTCTGGTCAACACGCAGATCCTCGGCATCTGCCGCGAGCTGGACATCGCCGCGGTCGGCGTGAGCGGCGTCGATGCCGGGCTCGTGCGCGCCCACAAGCGGCCGCCGGTGAACGTCGAGGGCCAGGTCGTCGACTACGGCTACGTCGGCGACATCGATCTGATCGACGTCAAGGTGCTGCAGCAGTTGCTCGACGACGGACTGATGCCGGTCGTCAGCCCGGTCTCCGCGGACGACAAGGGCACGCTGCTGAACATCAATGCGGACACCGTCGCGGCGGGCATCGGCGCGGGGCTGAAGGCCGAGAAGCTGATGTTGTGCACCGGCGCGCCGGGGATTCTCGAATCGCTCGACGATCCGCGCTCGATCGTTTCGTACACGGATCTCGCGGGGCTCGCGCGCCTCAAGGCGCAAGGCAGCCTCAAGGACGGCATGCTGCCGAAGGCGAAGGCGATCGAAGATGCGATCCGCGGCGGCGTGCGCCGCGTGCACGTCACGTCCTACAAGTCGGCGGACAGCATCCTCGCCGAAGTGTTCACGAACGAAGGCACGGGCACGCTGATCGTCGAGAACATCAGCGTGCTGTCGCCGGCGGAGCAGCACAGCTGATGAGCCGTTTGTGGGACAAGGGCTCGCAGCTCGACGAGCGTGTCCTGCGCTACACGGCGGGAGAGGATCACGCGCTCGACAATCGCCTCGTGGCGTACGACGTGCGCGCTTCGATCGCTCACGCGGAGATGTTGCACCTGCAGCGGCTGATCACCGCCGAAGATTATGAATCCATGGTGCGCGGCCTGACCGAAATCGGCAGGGCGCACGCCGAGGGCAAATGGAGCGTGCAGCTCGAGCACGAGGACGGTCAGACCGCTCTCGAGAATCTGCTGGTCGAGCGCATCGGCGCAGCCGGCAAGCGCGTGCATCTCGGCCGTTCGCGCAACGACCAGGTGCTCACGGCGCTGCGGCTCTATCTCAAGGATGCGGTCGATCAGCTCGCGGCTGGAACCGCTGCCGTCGCTACTGCCTTGGAGGATCTCGTCGCCCGCCAGGGTGCCATCGAGCTCCCCGGGTACACCCACATGCAGCAGGCGATGCCGAGCTCGGTGGCGCTGTGGGCCGGCGGCTTCGCGGCGGAGTTGCGCGACGATTGCGCAGGCTTGCGCCAGTGCTTGCGACGCATCGACAAGAATCCGCTCGGCTCCGCGGCCGGCTACGGCGTCGCCAACGTGCCGCTCGATCGCGAGCGCACGCGCGCAAAGCTCGGCTTCGCGAGCGTGCAGGAGCCCGTCACTGCCGTGCAGCTGTCGCGCGGCAAAGCCGAAGCACAGGTCGTGTTCGAAATCGCGCTCGTGATGCAGGACGCCGGGCGCCTCGCCGCCGACCTGTTGCTGTTCTACACGCAGGAGTTCTCGTTCGTGGAGCTGCCGGACGCGTTCACGACCGGCTCTTCGATCATGCCGCAGAAGCGTAACCCCGATGTGTTCGAGCTGGTCCGCGGCCGCACGGCCACGGCCGAGGCTGCGCTGAGCGAGGTGCTCGGCATCGTCGCCAAGCTGCCGTCCGGCTATCAGCGCGATCTGCAGCTGATCAAGGCGCCGCTGTTCCGGGCGATCGACGTGTGTCTCGATACGCTCGCGATTCTTGCGGCGGCGCTGCCCGGCGTAAAATTCCGCGCCGGGAACATCCGCCTCGATCCGGCGATTCATGCCGCCGAAGCCGCCAACGAGCTGGTGGTGAAAGAAGGCCTGTCGTTTCGCGACGCCTACCAGCGCGTTGCAGAGAAGTTGAAGAAGCCATGATCTGGTTCCGTCCCTACACGCTCGAGCAGGTGCGCGCCTACTGCATCAACATGCCGTTGCACCTGGGTATCGAGTTCACCGAGATCGGCGACGATTTCCTGCGCGGTCGTATGCCGGTCACCGATCGCACCCGGCAACCGTTCGGCATCCTGCACGGCGGCGCCTCGGTGACGCTCGCGGAGACGCTCGGCAGCGTAGCGGCAGGCCTGGTGGTCGATCCCGACAAGTACCGCGTGGTCGGCCAGGAGATCAACGCCAATCACGTGCGCGCAGTCAGCGACGGCTTCGTGATCGGCACGACGCGGCCCCTGCATGTCGGCAAGCGCAGCCACGTCTGGGAAATCCGCATCGCCGACGAGCAGGATCGGCTGGTGTGCATCTCGCGCATCACGATGTTCGTGATCGAGCGACCGGCCGGCACCTAGCAACCCGGCTTCTTATATACTTCCGCGATGCTCCCGCGGACGAAACTCGCCTTGCTTGCGGCGCTGTCGCTGACAGCCGCCGCCTGCGGCCTGAAGGGCCCTCTCTATCGCCCCGACGAGGCGCGCAACGAGAGCGTCACGCCCGCGGATCCGGCGGCGCCTGCGTCGACCGAGACGCCCAAGAAGAAAGACACTCCGAGCTCCAGCGTGCCTGGCGAAACCAGCGAGCCCGGCGTCTCGCCGCCCGATCCGGATGGCCCCGTCGTACCGCCGGATCGTTGATGGACGCGCGGCGTAAGCTCGTCCTCGTCGACGGTTCCGGCTATTTGTATCGCGCCTTCCATGCGCTGCCGCCGCTCGCGAACTCGCGCGGCGAGCCGACTGGCGCCGTGCTCGGCGTGGTCAACATGCTCAACAAGCTGTGCCGGGAGGAATCGCCGGAGCTGATTGCGGTGGTCTTCGACGCCCCCGGCCGCACGTTCCGCGACGAGCTGTTCGAGCAATACAAGGCGACGCGCACGCCGATGCCCGACGATTTGCGATCGCAGCTCCAGCCGCTGCTCGACTGCGTCGAGGCGATGGGGCTGCCGCTGCTGCGTATCAGCGGCGTGGAAGCGGATGACGTGATCGGCACGCTGGCGAAGCAGGCGAACGCGCAGGACATCGACGTGCTGATCTCGACCGGCGACAAGGACATGGCGCAGCTGGTGACCGACCGCATCACGCTCGTGAACACGATGTTCGACTCGCGGCTGGATCGCGAGGGCGTGAAGAACAAGTTCGGCGTGTGGCCCGAGCAGGTCATGGAATACCTGGCCCTCATCGGCGATGACATCGACAACATTCCCGGCATCGACAAAGTCGGGCCGAAGACCGCGGCGAAGTGGCTGAACGAGTACGGCACGCTCGACCAGCTGGTGGCAAACGCCGCGGCGGTCACCGGCAAGGTCGGCGAGAACCTGCGCGCCGGCCTGCAGACTCTGGAGCTGTCGCGCAAGCTCGCGACGATCGACTCGAATCTCACGCTCGATTGCACGATCGACTCACTCGTGCGCCGCGAGCCGGACAAGGCTCGCTTGCGCGAGCTGTACACGCGGCTGGAATTTCGCGCGCTCCTGCGGCAGATCGACGGCGGTGCGGCTGCAAGTGGCGCCCCGCTGGCGGCGCCGCCCGTGGTGGAATCGGCGCAGGCCGCCGCGCGACCGCCGGCAAACTACGAGTCGATCCTCACGATGGAGGATCTGCAGCGCTGGATCGAGCGGCTGCAGTCGGCCGAGCTGATCGCGTTACACGTCGAGACGGCTTCGTTCGACTACATGGAAGCGGAGATCATCGGTCTCGCGTTCTGCGTCGAACCCGGTACAGCTGCGTACGTGCCGCTGATGCACGATTACGCCGGTGCTCCACAGCAACTCGCGACGGCAGCCGTGATGCAAGCACTGCAGCCACTGCTCGAGAACGAGCAGCTGCCGAAGATCGGCCATCACCTGAAGTACGGCGAGCACGCGCTCAAGCGCAAAGGCATCGAGCTGCGCGGCATGCGCTTCGACTCGATGCTGGAATCCTACGTCTGGAACAGCACAGCGACTCGCCACGAAGTCGACGCGGTCGTGCGCCGCTATCTCGGCTTCGATCCGCTCCACTACGAAGACCTTACCGGCCGCGGCGCCAAGCAGATTCCGTTCAGCCAGGTCGCGATCGACAACGCGACGAAGTACGCGGCGGAGAACGCCGATGTCGTCTTGCAGCTGCATCAAGTGCTGTGGGCGAACATCTCGGGCGTGCCCGGCCTGCGGTCGTTGTACGAAACGATCGAGCAACCGCTCGTGCCGGTGCTGTTCCGGATGGAGCAGGCCGGCGTGCTCATCGACGGCGAGTTGCTGCGGCAGCAGAGCCTCGAGCTGGCGCGGCACATGCGCGAAATCGAAGCGCGCGCGCACGAGGCAGCGGGCGGGCCGTTCTCGCTCGATTCGCCCAAGCAGCTGCAGGACGTTCTGTATGGGAAGCTCGGCCTGCCGGTACTCGGCAAGACGGCGACCGGACAACCGTCGACCGCGGAAAGCGTGCTGGAAGAGCTCGCGGAAAAGGGGCACCAGCTGCCGAAACTCATTCTCGACTATCGCGGCTTCGCGAAGCTCAAATCCACGTACACGGACAAGCTGCCGCTGCAGATCAATCGCACTACGCAGCGTGTGCACACCTGCTATCACCAGGCGGTCGCTGCAACCGGCCGGCTCTCTTCGATGGAGCCGAACCTGCAGAACATTCCGATCCGCACGCCCGAAGGCCGGCGCATCCGGCAGGCATTCGTCGCGCCGCCGGGCTGGTGCATCGTCGCGGCGGACTACTCGCAAATCGAGCTGCGCATCATGGCGCATCTGTCCGGCGACACGGGTCTGCTCAATGCATTCGCCGAGGAGCGCGACATCCACCAGGCGACCGCCGCCGAAGTCTTCGGTCTGGCGCTGGAGCAGGTCAGCGCGGACCAGCGGCGCACTGCGAAGATGATCAACTTTGGCCTCATCTACGGCATGTCGGCTTTCGGTCTCGCCTCGCGGCTCGGCATCGAGCGCAGCGAGGCGAAGCGCTACGTGGACCTGTATTTCGAGCGCTTTTCCGGGGTGCGCCGCTACATGGACGACACGCGGCAGCAGGCGCGCGAGCGTGGCTACGTCGAAACCGTGTTCGGCCGGCGGCTCTATCTGAACGACATCGCCTCGCGCAACGCGGCACTGAGACAGGGCGCGGAGCGCGCCGCAATCAATGCGCCGATGCAGGGCACGGCTGCGGACATCATCAAGCGCGCGATGATCGAGGTGGATCGCTGGCTCAGCACGTCGCGCATCCCGGCCCGCCTGCTACTGCAGGTGCACGACGAGCTGGTATTCGAGGTTCAGCGCGATGCCGCCGAAGAGCTGATGGGCCGCGCGCGCGAGCTGATGGGCGCCGCCGCGCAGTTGCGGGTGTCGCTGAAAGTAGACGCCGGCTCCGGCGCAAACTGGGACGAAGCTCACTGATCACGGAGCGTAAAGGAATGGATTCTCCACAATTCAATTGGCGTTCAGCTGCGAGCTGCATTCTCTGACCCCGCGAAACCCTTCTTCAGACACGGAGATCCTCTGCATGCGTAAGGCAATCCTTGCTGTCGCACTTCTGACGCTGCCCGCGCTGCCGGCGCTGGCCGCCGACAACGGGTTCTATCTGGGCGGCTCGGTCGGCCAAGCGAACCTGAAGATCGACGACCTCACCAACGGCACGTTTGCGGACGACGATTTCGACGCCGACGATACGGCCTTCAAGCTCATTGCCGGCATTCGCCCGCTCGACTGGTTCGGCGTCGAAGCGGCGTACGTGAACTTCGGCGAGCCCGAAGACACCGTCCTCGGCCAGAAGCTGAAGGCCGACGGCGACGGCATTTCCGCGTTCGCGGTCGGATTCCTGGCGACCGGTCCGGTGGATCTGTTCGCGAAGGCCGGCCTGATTTCCTGGGACAGCAAGATCTCGGGAAGCTTCGACGACGACGGCACGGACCTCGCGTACGGGGCAGGCGCGCAGTTCCGCGTGCTCGGCCTCTCGGTCCGGGCCGAGTACGAGAAGTTCGATATCAGCGACGTCGACCTCGACATGATCTCGATCGGGGTGACTTATACGTTCCTGTGATGAGCACATTCCGATAGCGCCCGCGTGATTCACGCTCAGACGCCGGCGCCACTGTTGTCGATGTGCAACGGTGGCGCCCGGCGCGGCGCGATTGCTGGCTTTCGGGCGCGGTTTCCACGCACATGGCGGCGTCGCGATCAGGCGACCCAAAGCATTGAATGTTCATGAATGTTTCTTCACATTTATCCGGGCGTAACGGCGGGGAACTTTGCAGGAACGCAGGCGTCTCAACCTTCGAGCGTCGGCCAGGACGCTCCCGTTCGCTGACCTCCCTGAGTGAACGGTTAGCCCGGTCCATCCCCATGCCGGGTAACACTGTCCCGGTGGCTCTTCACGGAGCCACCGGGCTTTTTTTTGCGGCCGCCTTCAGCATCTGCAGGACCTCGCGTCGGGCATCGTCGACACCGGTCTTCGCCACGGCCGAAAACAGCTGAACGGTCGCGACACCTTCGACCGCCGCGCGTACCTGCTTCAGCACCGCGTTCGCTTCACCCCGGCTCAGCTTGTCCGCCTTGGTCAGCAGCACGTGCGAGGCCAGCCCATTGGCCCGGCTCCAATCGAGCATCTGCACGTCGAAGTCGGTGAGCGGCCGCCGCGAGTCCATGACGATCACCAGCCCCACCAGCGAGTCACGCGCCTCGACATAGCGCGTCAGCAGCTCCTGCCAGTGGTGCTTGATGCGCTCCGGTACTTTCGCGAAACCGTAGCCCGGCAGATCGACCAGGCGCTGCGCGCCGGCCAGGTCGAAGAAGTTGATCAGCTGCGTGCGACCCGGCGTCTTGCTCGTGCGCGCCAGGTCTTTGCGGCCGGCGATGGCGTTCAGCGCGCTGGACTTGCCGGAATTGGAGCGGCCGGCGAATGCGACCTCGGCCCCTTCGTCGGGGGGAAACTGCCGCGGCTGCCAGGCGCTGCCGATGAATCGGGCTTCGGGGAACTGCGGCATTTTCGGGGGATTCGGGTCGGGAGGCGGCGCGGGGCCGCTAGTGTACAATTCCGCGCCTTTTGCGCACTGTCCGGTGTGGAGTCCCGAATGAAGAAGGTTGCCGCTGCCCCGCTCTTCGCTGTTGCGTTCGCATTCTCGGGCCTGTGCGCGAGCGCCGCGCTCGCCGCCGGTGAGGCCGAGAAGGGGGAGTCCAAGGCCACGGCTTGCATCGCCTGCCACGGGGCGAACGGCAACAGCGCGAACCCGGAGTGGCCGGTGCTCGCCGGCCAGCACGAGCAGTACATCCACAAGCAGTTGCAGGCTTTCAAGGGCGGCGCGCGCAAAAACCCGTTGATGAGCCCCATGGCGATGAGCCTGTCGGACGACGACATGGCGGACCTCGGCGCCTACTTCTCGGCGCAGAAGCCGACGGGCAAGGAGACTGAGGCCAGCAAGCTGCAGGTCGGCCAGCGCGTGTATCGCAGCGGCGACCCGAAGACCGGCGCACCCGCGTGTGCCTCGTGTCACGGCCCGACGGGCGCCGGCAATCCGCCGGCCGCGTACCCGGCGCTGCGCGGCCAGTACGCGACGTACGTCGCCGCTCAACTGCGCGCTTACCGCGCCGGCACGCGGCAGACCGATCCGAATCAGGTGATGCGCAGCGTCGCGGGTACGATGTCCGACGAGCAGATCGACGCCGTCGCTTCCTACGTGCAGGGCCTGCGCTGAGCCTGGAATTTTACGAATGAACAAGCTCCGCTCCGTCCTGCTGCTCGCGCTGATCTGCATCGCGTCGAGCGCCTGCAACAAACAGCAACCGGTGGCGCCGTCACAGCCGGCCGCGTCGCAGTCCGCGCAAGCGCAGACTGGGAATGCCGATAAGGCTGCTGCACCGGCTGATGCCGCGCCCGCGGCCGGCGAGGATTCGACGCCGACGGCGCCCGCCGAGACCGTGACCGAGACCGACGACGCGCCGGCCGAACAGGCACCGAGCGGCGTGCAGTCGGCGCTGCGCCTCGCCACTGCGACCAGCACACCCGCAACCTCGGAGCGCTTCAAGGAAGGCACGAACTACAGGAAGATCGTGCCGGCGCAGCCGACGAGCGTGGCGCCCGGCAAAGTCGAAGTCGTCGAGGTGTTCTGGTACGGCTGCGCTCACTGCTTCGAGCTCGATCCCGCAGTCGAGTCGTGGCGCAACAAGGGCAAGCCGGCCTACGTCGAGTTCGCGCGCGTCCCGGGAATGTGGAACGACACGCTGCGAATTCACGCGCGCCTGTATTACGCCACCGAGGCGCTCGGCAAGCTCGAAGAGCTGCATGCGGCGATCTTTCGCGAGATTCACGTCAACGGCGATCCGCTGAACACGCTCGACAAGATGCAGGCGTTCTTCAAGAAGCACGGCGTCAGCCCTGAGGACTTCCAGAAGGCATTCTCGTCCTTCGGCGTGGAGTCGAAGCTGCAGCGCGCCGATTTCCTCAACCGCCGCTACGTGATCAACTCGGTGCCGACGGTGGTCGTGAACGGCAAATACGTGACCGACAGGCAGATGGCCGGCGGCGACCGCGAGCTCTTCGACCTCATCGACGAGCTCGCCGCCCATGAGCACGGCGGCTGAGCGCGGCAGCCGGTAACCAGTCCAGCGGCATGCTCAACATCTTCATCCAGCAGCCGCAGGGCCTGGCGCGCACCGCGCCGGGCTCGCCGCCGAAGATCCCCGACGAGGCGATCTGGCTCGACCTGCTCGAGCCGACGCCGGAAGAGGAAAAGCTGGTCGAGGTCGCGCTCGGCGTCGACGTGCCGACGCGCGAGGAAATGAAGGAGATCGAGACCTCGAACCGGCTGTACGAGGACAATGGCGCGCTGTACATGACCAGCACGGTCGCGGCGCAGCTCGACACCGATCGGCCGGTGAGCATGGCCGTGACGTTCATCCTGTCCGGCTCGCGCCTGGTGACGAACCGCTATCTCGACACCAAGCCGTTCCAGCAGTTCATCGCGTACGCCGAGAAGCATCCCGCCGCCTGCACCAGTCCGCTGGCCTTGCTGGCCGGCCTCATGGAGGCGTTCACCGAGCGCATCGCCGACGTGCTCGAGCGCGTCGGCGCCGACCTCGACAATCTCTCCGGCAGCATCTTCGCGCAGCGCGGCAACGGTACGCCGGACAGCGGCAACCTGCGCCGCATGATCGAGCGCATCGGCTTCAACGGCGAACTGAACTCGAAGTCGCGCGAGAGCCTGGTGAGCATCGGCCGGCTGCTGATGTTCGTCCAGCAATCCGCGCCGATGACCGGCGACCAGCGCGACCGTTTCCACTCGATCAGCCGCGACGTCAGCTCGCTGTCCGACCACGCCAGCTTTCTCGGCACCAAGTCGTCGTTCCTGCTGGAGGCGACGCTCGGCCTGATCAACATCGAGCAGAACAACATCATCAAGATCTTCTCGGTCGTCGCAGTGATGTTGATGCCGCCGACGCTGGTCGCGAGCATCT
This sequence comes from Steroidobacteraceae bacterium, assembly GCA_035275585.1. Taxonomy (GTDB): domain Bacteria; phylum Pseudomonadota; class Gammaproteobacteria; order Steroidobacterales; family Steroidobacteraceae; genus Steroidobacter. The sequence goes on from DATEML010000277.1 coordinate 43,644, forward strand.
ACGGCATGAACTTCCACTTCCTGCCCGAGCTCAGCTGGCACCTCGGTTATCCGTTCGCGCTGCTGCTGATGCTCATATCGGGACTGGTCCCTTACCTGTTCTTCCGCCGCCGGGGGTGGCTGTAGTGGCGCACACGATTAGCAGCATGGCGCTGTTCTGCGATTTCGAGAACATCGCGCTCGGCGTGCGCGACGCCAAATACGCGAAGTTCGACATCGACCGGGTGCTGGAGCGCCTGCTGCTCAAGGGCAGCATCGTCGTCAAGAAGGCGTACTGCGACTGGGAGCGCTACCGCGAGTTCAAGGGGCCGATGCACGAGGCGTCGTTCGAGATGATCGAGATCCCGCACGTGCGCATGTCCGGCAAGAACTCCGCCGACATCCGCATGGTCGTAGACGCGCTCGACCTGTGCTACACGAAGGAGCACGTCGACACTTTCGTGATCATCAGCGGCGACTCGGACTTCTCGCCGCTGGTCAGCAAGCTGCGCGAGAACAACAAGTTCGTGATCGGCGTCGGCGTCAAGAGCTCGACCTCGGACCTGCTGATCGCGAACTGCGACGAGTTCATCTACTACGACGACCTGGTGCGGCAGGACGAGCGCAAGAAGCAGCAGCGCACACGGCGCAAGCCCGCGAAGCAAGCCACGGAAGCTGCCAAGGAGCAGCAGCCGAAGGCCGAGAAGAGCGAAGAGGATCGCATGCAGGAAGCGTTCGACCTGCTGCTCGACACGATCGACGCGCTCGCCGAGGAGCGCGACCAGGACGAGAAGATCTGGGGCTCGATGGTCAAGCAGGCGCTCAAGCGCCGCAAGCCGGGCTTCAACGAGAGCTATTACGGCTTCCGCACCTTCAGCGACCTGCTGGAGGAGGCGCAGAACCGCAAGCTGCTGTCGCTCGAGCCGGACCAGAAGTCCGGCGGCTACGTGATCAGAAAGACGCGCAGCGACTGAGTCAGTTCTGCAGTTCCAGGTCCGCGATCAACGGCAGGTGATCCGAGCCCAGCGACGGCCCGAGGCGCACGTCGGTGCTGCGCCAGTGCCGCGAGACGAGGCAGTGGTCGATGCGAATGCCGAGCGGCGGAAACTGCGCCGGCCATGATGGCGCGAGGCCGTGCCCGGCGGCGGCATCGTTCAGCCCCGAACGGTCCAGCGCCGCGCGGAAGTACCGCGACCATGGCGTGACGTTGAAATCTCCTGCGACGATCAGCGGCTCCGTGCGCTCCGCAGCAAACGACGCGATGGTATCCAGCTCGGTATTGCGCAGCCGCGTGTTCGTCGGCCCGAGCGGCCAGTGCAAGTGCACGCCGAGTACCGTGACCTGAGTGCCGTGCCAGTCGAGCGTCACCCGGGCGGCGCGCGCCGGCCCGTCGGCCATCGTGAGCGATTCCGCCGCGACGATCGGCCAGCGTGCGAAGACGATGGCGCCGTGGCGCTGCGGGTCGTTGTGCGAATGGGGATAGGAATGCAGGTGCGCGCCGAGCCGCAGTCCCTCCTCGCGACTCAGCTCCTCGAGCACGATGACGTCGGCCTGCGTCTGTTCGAGGAAGCGCGCAATCGCGGCGTAGTCGTGGTTACGAAACCAGGTGTTGAACGTGACCACGCGGAAGCTCGCCGAGCCCGCTTCCGCGCGCGCCGTCGGCACACCCATGTAGCTGACGATCGGAATCGCGGCGAGCACCGCGCCGAGGACCGACGCAGCGCCCAGCAGCGGCGCGCGCAGCGCGAACAACGCGATCGCGAACACCAGGAACAGCAGCGCGTACTGCACGCGGAAGTGCGTAAAGAGATCCAGAGGCCATGCGTACCGACCTAGCATCGCAGCGAGCAACGCACACCAGAGCGTGATGAGGCTCGCGACCGCGAGGCGCCGGCGGAGCACGGGGCGGGGGTTACATCATCGCCTTCGCCGGTATTCGCCAGCGTTGGCTCGCAGTGCGTCCGGAGGCGTAATAGAGCTCGACGCGGCGCACACCTTTCACACGGCGCGTCGAGCGACGGACTTCGCGCAGCAGCCGCAGCAACAGCTGCTCGCCGGAGCGCAACCCGCCGCTCGCAAACTCCGCGTCGATGCTCAGGTGCATGACGGTGACGTGCTCGACATCCTGGCGTGTATAGACGGCTACACCGACGGGACGACCGGTCTTCGCATCGAGCGCGAACAGCGACTGAACGTCGGGCATGCCCTTCATGTAGATGCGCAGGCGATCGCGATCCGCGACGATTTCCGGCGCGCCGAACTTCTCGATTGCATTCGCGATGCAATCGCTGACGCGTCCCTGGCAGGAATTGAAGAACACGAGTCTTTCGAGCGCGGCGCGCTGGGCAACGGGTACGTATGATTTGAATTCTGTCGTTGCGCTCATGGGTTCCCTGCCGCAGCACGTCGGGTCGGGGTCTGCGCCCGATAATGATCGGGACTAAAAAGCTTGTCGAGCGCGAAAAACTCTGCTGCGGACGCGTAAATGCGGGCAACTGCGTCGATCAGCGCCATCTGTCGCGAAAACACGTCATCGCCTGGCCGAGCCGGCCTTAGCTCGCAATTCAACATCTTGCGAGCCGTCGTCGGGCGGACCCGAGCCGCGTACCGGTGCCAGTGTTGTAGTCGGGTCACAGCCATCGGGCGCTCGATGACAGGCGATTTCGCAGTGTGGATGCCGTAAGACCGCCGCTTGCAGGCGAATCAGTCTTTCGCGCAATTTTCGCCGGGATCGGGGGCCGCTGCAGCGCCGTGCCAACTGCGCGAAACTTTGAACTGGCGCAAGTTTTTGTGCTTTAAAACCGGGAACTGGTTCGAGCGCTGCCAAAACGCTTATTGTCAGATAACGCCATAGTTGTAAGCCGGGGCGACACTTGCTTGCGCGTCGCCAACTCGGCGCGCTGCATCGCACAGGGGAATCGTTAATGGGCATTCTGGATCTCGGTCGATACAAGGGAATCGTGTTCGCGATCACCGGCTTCCTGGTGTTCATCGCGATCATTCTTGCGGTCAACCACGGCAAGGCCGGGCAGTTCTCCGACGACGTCTCCGCGGTCAAATTTCTCGCGGAGCAGCGCGAACAGCCGCGCGCCGTCTACGACGCCGGCATCGAGCTCGCCGCGCGCCTGAAGAACGGCCAGAAGATCGACGAGCCGCTGGAAACGCTGCGCAAAGCCGCGAAGTCGTACGACAACGCTCTCAGCAGCCTGGCGAACGGCGGCATGATCACCGACAGCACCGGCAACGTCGTTGTCGTGCCGGCGCTCACCGCCGAGCAGGTGCAGGGCGCGCTTACCAACGGCACCAACCTCTGGAACGCATACAAGGCGAAGCTCGACCCGGTGCTGCGCTTCTCCGGCTCGCCGTACGCCGCACCGGACGCGGCGGCGACACCCGCCGCAAAGAGCGCGGCGCTCGAGCCGACGCCGGTTCCGCTGAGCCCGCGCGGCCGCCGTCTCCAGACGGCGCTGCAGGATCTGAATGACTACGCCGCAACCTCGCACTCGCGGCTCAGGAACGTGATGGTCGAGCTGACCTCGCAGGTCGAGACGGCGAGCCGCAGCCGTTCCGGCACGCTGCGCACGGTACAGGTGTTCGGCATGGTTGCCGCCGTGCTGCTGCTCGGCGCGATCTTCTTCTACTTCGCGCGCAACCTGCGCAAGGACGAAGCAGTCTCGAATCGCCAGCGCAAGGAGACCGCGGACATCCTGCGCACGGTGAACGAAGGTCTGTTCCTGCTCGACAAGGAGCTGAAGGTCGGCAGCGAGCGTTCGCTGGCGCTCAACAACATCTTCCGTCGCGAAGACTTCGGCGGCTTCACCTTCGACCAGCTGCTGAAAGAGATCGTGCCGGAGAAGACGCTGCGCACCGCGATGGACTACGTGGCGCTGCTGTGGGGCGACCGCGTCAACGAGAAGCTCGTCAAGACGATCAACCCGCTCAACGAAGTCGAGGTGCACTTCGACAACGCCGCCGGCGGCTTCGACACGCACTTCCTCGAGTTCGACTTCAACCGCGTGAAATCGGAAGGCTCGCTGTCGCACCTGCTGGTGACGGTCAACGACGTCACCAAGCGCGTCATGCTGTCGCGCGAGTTGCAGGAGTCGCAGGAAAAGGCGCAGGCGCAGCTCGACCTGCTGCTGCGGATCCTGCACGTCGAGCCCGACAGCCTCACCGGCTTCCTCACGGACGCCGACGTGTCGCTCAAGATGGTCAACTCGATCCTCAAGGAGCCGGCGCGCGAAGAGTCGGCGTTCCGCGCGAAGATCGACGGCATCTACCGCCAGGTGCACGCCGTCAAGGGCGAAGCCGCGGCGCTCGGCCTGAAGACCGTGGAGCAGCGCGCACACGCATTCGAAGAGGCGCTCAGCGACCTGAAGGGCCGCGCGTCGCTGTCCGGTAGCGACTTCCTGCCGCTGGTCGTGAAGCTCGACGATCTGTTCAACCACCTCGCGCAGGTGCGCGAGATGCTCAGCCGACTGGTCGATCTGCACCAGGCGATTGCCTCGCGGCGCGGCCCCGGCCCCACTGGCGGCCCGGCCTCCCCGCAGGCCGAAGCGGAGAAGGTCGATCGCTGGCTCGCGGGCGAAAGCGACGAGCCCCAGCAGCAGGACAAGACGATGCAGCTGCGGGTGCCGGTCATGCCGCCTGCCGAAGCTGCGGCCGAGTCGGCCGGCAGCGGGCTCGAGCGCACGCTTGCGGATCTCGCGGCGCGTGTCGCGAGCAGCCAGGCGAAGCAGGTTGCCTTGAAGTGCACCGGTCTCGACAACGTTCCGGAAGCGTATCGCCGCGCGGTCAAGGACATCACGATTCAGCTGGTGCGCAACGCAGTCGTGCACGGCATCGAAGAGCCGAACGAGCGCACCAAGGCGCACAAGTCGGAAGTCGGCACGCTGGCCGTGGAGTTCGGCGCGCGCGACACCGAAGGCTACGAGCTAGTCGTGCAGGACGACGGCCGCGGGCTGCAGCTGGAACGCATCAAGGAAGTCGCAGTCGAGCGCGGGCTGATCACGCCGGCGCAGGCTGCGATGCTCGATCCGCGCCAGACCATGGCGCTGATCTTCCGCCCCGGGTTCTCGACCGCCGACCGTGTCACGACCGACGCCGGGCGCGGCGCGGGTATGGACCTGGTGCGCATCCTGGTCGCCGAGCTCGGCGGCCGCGTCGGGCTCGCTTCGGCGGGCGGCAAGTTCTCGAAGTTCAAGATCTGGCTGCCGGCGACTGAACGCGCCGTGGCCGCCTGACCATCAAGCGGCCGACTGACGATCAACAACGAAGACCTCACGAGGGACGGAAATGGCGCTGGCATCCGCAAAGGCTCAACCGTTGACGAACGGCAAGCTCAAGCTCATGATTTGTGACGATTCGAACATAATCCGGCGCAAGATCGAGCGCGAGCTGCAGATCGATCGCCTGCAGGTCATAGCGACCGCAGCGAACGGCAAGCAGGCGGTCGAGGCGTTCCGCAAGGACCCCGCGGACGTCGTGACGATGGACCTGACGATGCCGGAGATGGACGGTATCGAATGCGTCGAGAATCTGGTGAAGATCAAGCCGGACGTGCTGATCCTGGTGATCTCCGCGCTGTCCGACAAAGCCACCGCGATCGAAGCATTGAAGAAGGGAGCCAACGGCTTCCTCTGCAAGCCTTTCACGGATCGTCAACTGACCGAGGCGCTGGAAGAACTGTTGAGAGGCGCCGGCAATGATGACTAAAGTCGAACTGGAGACCTTCGTCGAAGGAACGACTCACTATTTCGCGACCGCCGCCAACCAGCCCGCGTCGGTCGGCTCGCCGTACATCGTCCAGGAAGGTCGCCCGACGATCCAGGAATTCACCGGCGTGATCAACATCGCCGGCAAGCGCCGCGGCATCGTGTACTTCACCGCGTCGCGTCCGATGCTTACCGTCATGCTGATGCGCATGGGCGAGACCGAGCTGACGCAGGAGAACATGTGCGACCTGGTCGGCGAAGTCGCCAACACGATCTCCGGCAACGCGCGCCGCGATTTCGGCAAGGACTTCATGATCTCGGTGCCGACGGTCGTCGCCGGCGAGCCCGAGAAAGTCGTCACCCCCGACAACATCCGCTCGTTCGTGATTCCGATCAACTGGCGCAGCCACTCGGCCCAACTGGTCGTTTGCCTCGAGTGAGTCGCAGGCGAATGCTGTGCAGAGCACGCGGCACGATCCCACCCTCGCTGCGTTGCAGGCCGGTGCCGGCCTTCCGGGACACGTTCTCGATGTCGTAGTGCTCAGCGCGGATCCGGGCGTGCTCGCGACGTTGCGCGAGGCCGCCGGTCCGGAGCACGCGATCTGGCACGCCCCCTCCGCAGACACTGCCGTCGACCTGCTGGTCGGCGGTCGCTGCAGCATCCTGATTGCCGATCTCGGCGCCCTGCGCGGCGACGCGGCGAACCTGCTCGATCAGCTGCACTCGCAATTTCCCGAGTTGATCCTGTTGGCGACGGGCCGGCGCGACGAAGAGCACTCCGTCGCGACGCTCGTGAGCGATGGGCGCATCTATCGCTTCCTGCACAAACCCATTTCGCCAGCGCGCGCCGGCCTGTTCCTGGCGGCAGCAACGCGCCGCTACGGCGAGCTGCGCAACACTGTGCCGGCCGCACTGGCTACGGCAAAGACCGCGGCGGCTCGCCCGAATGTCGCCCTGATCGTGACAGGCGTCATCGTGCTGTTGATTGCCGCAGCGGGCGTCGCGATCTGGCAAACCCGCCGCAATGCCCCCGAGCCGGTCGCGCCGCCACGCCAGGTCGGCACGCTTACGCAGCAGGAGCAGATCGCCGACTACCTCGCCCGCGGGCAGATGGCGATCGTCACGGATCGGCTGATTGAGCCGCGCGGCAACAATGCGCTCGAATACTTCCGCGCGGTACTCGCGTTGCAACCGGACAATGCTGACGCACGCGCCGGACTGCTCCGTGTCGGTGCCGGGCTCGAGGCGCGCGTAGTGGAAGCGCTTCAGGCACGCAATCCTGCACACGGCGCGACCGCGCTCACGGCCCTCCAGCACGCTGTACCAGACTATCCGCGGCTCGATGCGTTGCGTGCCGAACTGCTCGCGCTATCCCGCAGTACACGCACACCGATAAGCGCTGCACCTCCGGCCGCGCCGGTGACGAAGCAACCAGCGGGTGCGCGGGCAAGCGCACCCGTGCAGGCGCCTGCGGCCGAAAGGTCACCGGCTCAAAGCGAACCGGAAGCAGCTGCACCCAAGCAGACACCGACCGCGGCAGCGCCCGCTGCGTCAGGCCCGACGGCCGCTGAGCTCGACGCTCTAGCGCGGCTGCGTGGTCGCGGCGTTCTGCTCGAGCCACCCGGCGACAATGCGTATGAACAACTGCTGGCGCTGCGGGAGAAATATCCGGATTCGAATGAGCTCCGTACGGAGCAGCAACAACTCGCGTTCACGTTTCTCGAGCGCACGCGCACCGCACTCGCAGCGGGCGATGTCGCCACCGCGCAAACCTTCCTGAGCCGCGTCGATCCGCTGGTGCCGAACATGGCAGCCACCAAGGCGCTGCAGGCGCAATTGGCCGCGGCACAGCAACAGCGTGCGTTCGCGACCAACGTCATCCAGGCAAAAACGCTGAAGCGCGTGCGCGAAGTGCCGCCCACCTATCCGCGCGAAGCGGAACGGCAGGGCCTCAGCGGTTGGGTGGACGTCGAGTTCACGATCGCACCGAATGGCACGACGCAGGACGTCACGGTGCGCAACGCGCAGCCGCTGCGCACATTCGACCAGGCGGCGGTCGATGCAGTGAAACGCTGGCGCTTCGAGCCGGTCATGCGCGACGGCGCGGCGGTCTCGCAGCGCGCCGCCATGCGGATTCGCTTCGAGCTGAAATAGAACGCGCTCAGCCCGACTGACCCTGCTGCTGCACTTCACTGCCCGGTCCGACGCGTCCGGATGCGAAACGCCTGCCCAGCCACCAGCCGACCAGCGCCCACGCAGCCGAAACCACGGCGCCCAGCAGCGCGACCACGACCGCACCGAGCCCCGCGGCGGAGATGGCGCTGTTCACCTGCGCCGAGAGCGCGTCCGCGCCCCGGTACACCGGAACGTCGTTGACGTTCTTCGCTTTGTAGCGCGTCTCGTTGTCCAACGGACTGTAGAGCATTTCGCGGCCGGGCCGGATGAACGCGTACTCGGTCGCGCGCCGGAAGATGAACACGGCGATGAGCACCGGCAACGTGCCCGTCGCAGCCAGCGCGAGAAAGCCGAAGATCATCGCCACCGGCACGAGCGTCACGAGCGGCGTCACTCCGAAGCGCTTCGCGACCTGGCCGGTAATGAAGATCTGCGACAGGATCGTCAATCCCTGCACGATCCAGTCGAGCCGCGCGAACAACCGCGTACGCTCGGTCGTGTCGCTGATCGCTTCTTCGACGAGGCGCAGCTGCTCGAAGTACAGCAAGGTGCTGACCGTCGAGAGCAGAATGACGAACAGCGCGATGCCGAGCAGATACGGCGAACGCAGAACCAGCATGAAACCGGCGAAGGGGTTGCCGCCGATCGGACGCTCCGGCGCAGCGGCCTGCGCGCGCGCCGGCCGCTCGTGCCAGATACGCAGCAGCACCCGTTGCGCGGCAATCGCCAGGAAGAACAGCGCAGCGCCCATGAACAGCACGCCGCTGTTGCCGATCCGATCGACCAGGAGATCGTTGGCCAGCGGACCACAAAACGCTCCGGCAGTGCCACCCGCCGCGATCACCGGGATCAGCCGCTTGATCTGCTGACGATCCAGCAGCTCCAGCATGAAGCTCCAGAACATCGAGATCAGGAACAGGTTCAGCACGCTGATGAATACGTAGAAGAACTGTCCGACGACGATGTTCACCTGCTCGCCGCGGATCGCGAGGCCAATGAGCGCCAGCACGAGGCCGACGAAGCCATAGATCGCGGGCAGGAAGACGCTGCGCCGGAAGCGAGCCACGATCACGCCGTACAACGGCACGATGATCAGCGACGCGGCCCAGGTGACGACCCACAGATCGGCGGTCCGCTCCCGGCCGATGATCGTGCCGACGGTCTCGCGCACCGGCCGGACCGCGAAGTAGCCCGCCATGAAGCAAAAGAACAGGCAAAAGGAGGCGAGGACTGCCGGCCATTCGCGCTCCTCGATCGGTGCGATCCGATTGAGCAGGCGTCGCAGCGGTGAAGACGACGAAGCGGACATGAATGAGCCTTGTTGTTAGTTGCCGGCGCCCTGCGTCTCGACCGTGCCGTATTTCTCCAGCACTTTCTTCACTTCCGTTGCGTCGCCCACAGCGACGATCTGCAACTTGTTCGCGTCGTAATACTTCTTCGCGACCCGTTGCACGTCGGCGGCGGTGATCGCTTCGACACGCTGCGGGTATGTGTCCCAGTAGTCGGCCGGCAGGTTGTAGATCTTCTGGGTTGCCAGGTTGCTGATCAGCGTCTGCGGCGAGTCGAGCGACAGCGCGAAGCCGCCGATCAGCGCGCGCTTGGCGTTCTTCAGTTCCTGCTCCGGCACCGGCTCGTCGCCGATGCGATGCAGCTCGCCCATCAACTCATGCAGCGCGCCGTCCGTTACCGGCGTGCGCACATCGGTGCTGGCGAGCACCACGCCCGGAAACCGCGAGCCGTTGAAGAAGCTGTACACGCCATACGTGTAGCCCTTGTCTTCGCGCAGGTTGATGAACAGTCGCGAGGCTGGCCCGCCGCCGAGGATGTGATTCATCACCAGCATGGGGAAGTAGTCGTCGCTGCGGCGCTCGATCCCGAGCCCGCCGACCCACAGCGAGGTCTGCACCGACGCCGGGCGGTCGACCAGCAGCACGCGCGCCTTCGCCGGCGGCTGCAGCGCCGGCAGCGAAATCGTCCGCGCGTCACCCTTGGGCCAATCGCCGAACGCGCGCTCCAGCTGCTGCACCAGGCTCTTCAGCGTGAAATCGCCGTAGGCAAGCACGATGCCGTTGTTCGGTACGTAGTGCGCCTGGTGATAGCGCGCGAGATCCGCGCGGGTCATGGCCGTCAACACCTTCTCCGGCGGCACGACGTAGCTGCCCGGGTGCGTCCCGTACACGGCACGCATGAATTCTTCCTGCGCGGCGAACTCAGGCTGTGCACGCTGCTGCTGCAGCTGTGACAGGAACCGCGACTTGTACTTGTCCAGCTCGGCTGCCGGGAACGCGGGATTGCGCACGATATCGGCAGCGACCGCGAAAATCGCGTCGGCCTTCTCGCTCAGGCCGCCGAACCCGATCGCGGTCTCCCCGGAGGACGGCGACGCGCCGGCGGTGAACACGCCGCCCAGCGTCGCCAGCTGCTCGGCAATCTGGCGACTCGTCCGCTTCGCCGTGCCTTCGCGCAGCAACGAGGCAGTCACCATCGCGAGACCGTGCTGATTGTCGGGATCGTCGAGACCGCCGCCGGTCAGCAGCAGTTGCACCGAGAACGTCGGCAGCTTGTGATCCTCGATCAGCGCGACGCGCAGGCCGTTCGACAACGTCGCTTCCTGCGCCCGGGGCAGCACGACGCGCAACGTCTGCGGATTGACGGGCGCCTTGCCCTTGAGCTCGACGCCTTTCAGCGAGTCCGGAGCGGCAGATTCCGGCGCGGGCTGCGCGACGCAGAGCGCGGCCCATGCGAACAGCGCGCCGCCGAGGGCGAGGATCGAAGATTTCATGCGAGCTTTCCTCACGCGCCCGGCGTTGCCGCCGCGGGCGGCGCGGGGTTGGTAACGATCACGGTGCGGTTCTTCGCCTGCAGGTACTGCTTCGCGACGCGACGCACGTCTTCGCGCGTCACGGCATCGAAGCCGGCGACCCGCGTGTTGATCAGGGCCGGATCGTTGAACTTCACCGTGTACGTGCCGAGCATCGTGGCGCGCGCCTGCGTGCTGCGAATGCTCTGCAGGTAAGCGTAACGCGTCGTGTTCTTCGCCTTCTCCAGCTCCCACTCGGCGATTGGCTGCTGCTGCAGCCGTTCAATCTCCTCGTAGATCGCCGCCTCGACGTCTTCGGCCTTCTTGCCCGGCCGCACCGTGACGCCGATGTAGAAACCGCCCGGCCCGATGCGCTCGTCGACGAACCCGCCGAGACTCACGACCAGCTCCTTCTCTTTGTTCAGCGTCTGGTACAGACGCGAGCTGTCGCCCTGCTGCAGCACCGATGAGAGCACGCGCAGCGCGTACAGATCCGGAGCATTCCCGGCCGGGGCTTTGTAGGCGATCTGCACTTGCGTCGCCCGCGCCAGCGGATCCGTCATGGTTTCGCGCCGCTCCGCTTTCTGCTCCGGCTCGCTCAGATCGACCGCCGGCGGCTCGCTCTGTCGCGGAATGTCTTCGAAGTAGCGCCGGATCAGCGCCATGGCTGCTTCGGGCTTGAAGTCGCCGACCACGCTCAGCACTGCGTTATTCGGCGCGTAGTACGTCTTGAAGAATTGCGCGACGTCCGCGACGCTCGCGGCATTCAGATCGTCCATCGAGCCGATCGTCGAGTGCTGATAGGCGAAGTTGCTGTAGAACAGCTCGTCGAAGTGCTCATCGGCGCGTCCGTACGGCTGGTTGTCGACGCGCAGCCGGCGCTCCTCCTGCACGGCATGCCGCTGGTTGTCGAGCTTCTTCTGCGTGATGTCCAGCGAGCGCATGCGGTCGCCTTCCAGGAACAGCGCCAGCTCCAGCTGGTTCGCCGGCAGCGTCTCGAAGTACAGCGTCAGGTCGTTGCCGGTCGTGCCGTTCATCGACCCGCCGTTGGAAAACACCTGGTAGAAGTGCTCGCCGTCGCCGACGTTTTGCGAGCCCTTGAACATCATGTGCTCGAACAGGTGCGCGAACCCGGTGCGCCCGGCCCGTTCGTTGCGCGAGCCGACATCGTAGGCGACGTTGACCGCGATCACCGGCGCGTTGTGGTCCTCGACGAGCTGCACACGCAGACCGTTCGCGAGCGTGGTGTCGGTGAATGCGACGCGGACGTCGGATTTGGAGGGCGGGGACTTGGGCTCGGCGGCGCCGGCCGTGACGGCCGCGGCGAGACAGGCGCAGATACCTACGCGGACAGCGCGATTCATGCAAATGATCCAAGGCCGCTGGAAGAGCGGCCGAGGATACAGGACGGCGGAGTCAGGCTAAAGCTGCATTCTTACGGGATCGTCTTGCTGACGACGGCGGAATTAGCGCTTTCTGCTCCGCTGGTGTTGTAGGCCCGCACAGTGAAGTACCAGCTGCCCGAGGTCAGTCCGGTCACGACGTAGGTCGCCACTCCCGCGTTCGCGACCTGGATGGTCTGCGTCAGCGCGCTCGGCGACGAGCCGTACTGGATGCGGAAGCCGGCGAGGTCGGTGAGCGTCGAGCCGTCGTCGTTCTGGGTCGGCGGCGTCCACGACAGCGTGGCGTTGCCGGTAGTCGGCTGGGATTGCACGGTGATCGAGAACGCCGGCAGCGAGGCGCTCCCGCCCTTGTTGTCGCTCACGCCGATCGCGATGTTCGAAAACGCGCCGGCGCTCGCCGGCGTGCCCGACAGCTGGCCGGTCGTCGTGCTGAACGTCGCCCACGACGGCTTGTTCTGGATGCTGTACATCAGCGTGTCGCCGTCGGCGTCCGCCCCGGACGGCTGGAAGTTGTAAGCCGTGCCGGCCGTCACGCTGGTCGCGGGCGTGCCGGAGATCGTCGGCGCGCGGTTGGGAGCTGCGTTGACCGTGATCGTGAAGGGAGCGAGCGCAGCGCTCTTATCCCCGTCGCTCACCGTGATGACGATGCCGCTGAATGCGCCGACGTTGGCGCTGGTCGGTGTGCCGCTCAGACGTCCCGTCGAGGTGGTGAACGCGGCCCACGTCGGCTTGTTCTGGATCGTGTACCCGAGCGTGTCCTGGTCCGGGTCCGACGCAGTCGGCGTGAAAGAGTAAGCCGTGCCCACGGTAACGCTGGCCGCCGGCGTGCCGCTGATGGTCGGCGTGCCGTTCGGCAGTTCCTGCACATTGATCGCGAATGCCGGCAGCGACGCGTTCCCGCCCTTGCCGTCGCTCACCGAGATCGAGATGTTGGCGTAGTTGCCGACGTTGGCCACGGCCGGCGTGCCGCTGAGCCGGCCGGTCGAAGCGCTGAAGCTCGCCCAGGCCGGTTTGTTCGCGATCGCGTAGGTCAGCGGGTTGGCGTCCGCGTCCGCGGCCGTGGGCGTGAACGAATAGGCCGTGCTCACCATGACGGTCGTCGGCGGCGTGCCGCCGATCGTCGGCGCATGATTCGGCAGCTCCTGCACGTTGATCGTGAACGCCGGCAGCGACGCCGCAGCGCGCCCGTCGCTTACCGAGATCACGATGTTGGAGTCGGTACCGGCGTCGACCGCGGCCGGCGTGCCGGTGAGGCCGCCTGTCGACGTGTTGAAGCTCGCCCAGGCCGGCTTGTTCGCGATCGAGAAGCTCAGCGAATTGTTATCGGCATCCGCCGCTGTCGGCGTGAACGAGTACGCCTGCCCGATCGTCGCGCTCCCGGCCGGCGTGCCGCTGATGGTAGGCGCCTGGTTGTCGATGTCCTGGACCTGGATCGCGAAGGCCGGCAGCGCGACGCTGGCCACGCCATCGTTGACCGAGATCACGATGTTCTTGTATGCGCCGACGTTCGCCGCCGCCGGTGTGCCGCTGAGACGTCCCGTGCGGGTGTTGAAGGTGGTCCACGACGGGCGGTTCGAGATCGCGAAGCGCAGCCTGTCGCCGTTGGGGTCGCTTGCCGTCGGCGTGAAATCGTAAGGCTGCTCGACCATCACCGCGGCGGCGGGCACGCCGGAAATCGTCGGCGGCGAATTCGGCGGCGGCGGCTGACGGCGCGGCTTGGTGTTGATGCTGAAGGGGCCGACCGAGCGCTTGTCGATACCGTCGGTCACGGTGATCGTGATGTCTGCGCTGTCACCGACGTCCGCATCGCCCGGCGTGCCGCTGAGCGTGCCGGTCTCGGGGTCGAAGGTCGCCCACTGCGGCTTGTTCTCGATGGTGAACTCGATGAAATCGCCGTCGGCGTCGGTCGCCTCCGGCGTGAACGTGTACACCAGACCGGCCTCGGCACTCGGCGACGGCGTGCCGGAAATTTCCGGCGCGGAATTCACTGGGGGCGGCGCGGTAGTGGGCTGCTCGGTCGGCTGGTCTGTCTCGTCTTTCTTGTCTTCGAGGCAGCCCGCCAGAGAAACTGCCATTAGCACCACGACAGCGTGCCGCGCGAGCCAGGCTGCCAAACCGATTGCACTCTTCATAGCTCCCACCTTTTCACCGATCGGTGCACGGGTGTCGCGCACGCGTCGCTTGCGCAAGGGAGCAGAGCCGCAGCTGAGTGCTGAGAGCGGCAGAATGACGACCTGATGTAACGCCCACACGCGCCACGACCGGCCGGCAACCCCGCTATCCTGCGCTCTCGCGCGCTCGGACCGGAGGCTTTGCGTCGCCGCCTTTCGGCGGTTATGCCCTTGAGTAGCTGATATTGAGTAAACAACAGTGCGCGCCTCGCTGCAATTGTCGTCAGTGGCCGACAACTGCGGCGCAACGCGCCCTTCACATAACTGTAGCGATTCACATAAGCGCGGCGAGTGCGTGGCGTTCATGTAAATTCTCCAGGCGCGCGTTTTTTACCGAACCAGCTTCGCGATGACGTTCGAGTCGGCGCTCTCTGCGCCGCTGCTCGTGTACGCGCGCACCGCGAAGTAGTAAGTGCCAGGCGCGAGATTCTCGACAACGTACGCGCTCATGCCCGCGTTCCCGAGTTGGATCGTCTGCGTGAGCTGTGTGGCCGAAGCGCCGTAGACGATGCGATAGCCCGCGAGATTCGTCAGCGTCGAGCCGTCGGTGTTCTGGGTCGGCGGGATCCACATCAGCGACGCCGCGCCGTTCGACACGTCCGCGACAGTGATCGAGAACGCTGCGAGCGTCGCGCTCGCCTTGCCGTCGCTCACTTTGATCACGACGTTCGCGTACGTACCGGCGCTCGCACTCGCAGGCGTGCCGGACAACTGCCCGGTCGCCGCGTTGAACGTCGCCCACGCCGGACGATTCGCGATCGAGAACGTCAGCGTGTCGCGGTCAGCATCCGCAGCGGTCGGACGGAACGCGTATGCGCTGCCTGCATTCACGGAAGGCGCCGGCGTGCCGCTGATCGTCGGTGCCTTGTTCTGCGCCGCTGCGACGGTAATTTTGAATGGCGCCAGCGCGGCCGTTGCCTTGCCGTCGCTCACGCTGATCACGACATTCGCATAGCTGCCGACGTACGCAGCAGTCGGTGTGCCAGACAGCTGACCGGTCGCGCTGCTGAACGTCGCCCACACGGGCTTGTTTTGAACGCTGAACCCGAGCGTGTTCTTGTCGGCATCCGCAGCGGCCGGCCGGAATGTGTAGACCTGGCCCACAGTGACCGACGTTGCCGGCGTGCCGCTGAGCGTCGGTGCGCGATTGGCAGTGCCGGCCACGGTGATCGAGAACGGTGCGAGCGCGGCGGTGCGCGATCCGTCCGTGACCGAGATGACGATGTTGGAGTACGTGCCCGCGCTCGCCGCGCTCGGCGTGCCTGACAACTTGCCGGTGAGCATGTCGAACGCAGCCCAGGACGGCCGGTTCGTAATGCCGAAGCGCAACGGATCGCCGTTCGCGTCGCTCACGGACGGCGTGAAGCTGTACGCCGAACCGGGCGCCGCCGACCGCGCAGGTGCGCCGGAAATCACCGGCGCGACGTTGTCGCGCCCGGTCGCGCGGATCGCGAACGCGAGCACGGCGCCAGCGTTGACGCCGTCGGTGACGCGGATCCTGATGTTGTTCCACAGGCCGACGGCCTGCGGCGTGCCGCTCAGCACGCCGGTGCTCGTGTTGAACGCGGCCCACGACGGCTTGTTGACGATCTCGTAACGCAGCGTCGCGCCTTCCGGATCGCGGCCGGTCGGCTGGAAGGAATAGCGCGAGCCGACATACACCCAGCTCGCGGGCGTGCCCGAAATCGTGGGCGCCTGGTTCGCCGCATGCGCCGGCACGCTCAGGCCGACGCTCAACAGGCACGACACGACGATCCGATGAACCATCAACCTCTCCGTCAAAAGCGCTCGAAACTTCCATGGACAGGCCCGCGGCTGCGCAAGCGCGCACCGAGGCCATGCGTGTCTGGCAAGGGAAGTGGAGCGACGGAGAATCCGCGAGAGTCACGGGGGCCGTCTGGCCGGCTTCACGCGGCACGGCTGTCGTGAACAGCGCGCCGCGGCAACCCCGCTATCCGTGAGCGCTGAAAATCTCAGCGCAGCCGAGGACCGGAGGCTTTGCGTCACCGCCTTACGACGGTTTTGCCCTTGTTCGACGCTGCGCAGTGTGCCGGCCGCGCGCACGACGCAATATCGGGCGGCCCCGCATCGGCGCGCGGTGGATTCAGGCAAGGCGTCTAGGGTGGATGACTACGCGGACGGTCGGGGAGCGCGCAATGCGTGACACGCGTCACGCATTCCGATCATTCCGGCAGCGTGAAGCCATGCTGGCGCACGAGCCGCGTGCACGCGGTGACCAGGTGCAGATCGTAGAGCCGGCCGGCGCCGCGATTGATCTCGTCGATCGCCGCTTCCATGCCGGCCGCCGGGCGATACGGCCGCGGCGAGCACATCGCCTCGACCGTGTCCGCGATCGCCAGGATGCGCGCCTCGACGAGAATCTCCTCGCCCTTGAGGCCGCGCGGATAACCGCTGCCGTCGTAGCGCTCGTGGCTCTGGTGGATGATGTCGGCAATCGGCGCGCCGAAGTCGATGTCGGCGAGCAGCTGGCAGCCTTCGTCGACGTGCGTGCGCATGATCGCGATCTCGGTCTCCGTGAGCGGCGCCGGCTTGGCAAGAATCGTCGCGGGCACGGCGATGTTGCCGATGTCGTGCAGCAACGCCGCTACGCGCAGTGCATGTTGCCGTTCGCCATCGAGCCCAGCCTCACGACCGAGCGCCACCGCGAGTGCAGCGAGACGGCGCGCGGATCCGGTGGTGTACGGATCGTGCCGCTCCACCATGCGCACCATCGAATCGATCATGCCCTGCATGGCGACATCGGTCCGCTGCAGCGAGCCGAGCGTTGCCGCGTGCGCGCGCTTCGAATGCAACACGCGCCAGACTCCGTCCGAGAGCTCCAGCAGCGCGCGCTGATCATCTTCGCTGTAGCCGGCTTCGCGGTTCGCAACGCCGAGCACCGCGACGGTGTCGTTATCCGCGACCATCGGCACTGCGAGGTAGCGCTGCAGATCCGGCAGGCCGTCCTGCTGCGGCTTGCGCGTGAGATCGTTGCTGGAAGTTGCGTGCTGTGCGCGCACGCATTCCGTGAAGAGGCCGGCGCGTGCAACGGGACGCGGCTCTGCGTTGACCATGGTCGCCATCGGCTGCGAGCGATCGCGCCACGCGGCGAGCGCGATCGTCTTGCGCGCCGGGTCGACGAAGTACATGTACGCGAGCGGACTGCCGGTCGTATCGGCGGCCTGGTCGATCACGCGACGCACGAGCGCGGACTCGTCGAAGTTCTCGGACTGCTTGAACAGGTCGACCAGGAATTCGAGCTGCCGTTGCCCGGCGCGCTGCGCGACGGTTTCGCGGCGACGTTGCGACACGTCGCGGATCAGCACCATGCTGTCGCCCGCGCCCGTCTCGAGCACGCCGACGCTCACCTCGACGTCGAGCAGCGTGCCGTCGCGGCAGCGATGCTTGGTTTCGTAGCGTCCGCCGCCCTGCACGCGGCCGAGCTGCAGGCGCATCGTCGTTTCGCCAGCGCTCTGGTCCTCGATCTGCGACGCGTTCATGCCCAGCAGCTCGTCGCGGCTGTAGCCCGACATGCGGCAATACGCAGCATTCACGTCGAGCAAGCGGCCGTTGCTGTCGAGAATCCAGCACCCGTCGGGCGCGGCTTCGACCAGCGTGCGGGCGCTGACTACTTCCTTGCGCAGACCGGCGGCTTCGTCGCGCAGCTTGCGCTCGGTCGCCGCGCGCTCGGTCAGGTCGTACGCCGAGACGAGATCGGCGCTGCGGCCGTCGAATTCGATTTCATGCAGGGCGAGCGCGACGCTGAGCGCGCTGCCGTCCTTGCGCCGGTGCGCAACTGCGGCGCCATCCTCGGCGTCGGGTGCTTCGAGCGCCGCGCCTTGTAGCGCGAGGAATTCCGCGCGGCTGTACCCGTAAAGCGCGAGTGCCGCATCGTTCACGGCAATGAAGCCGCCGGTTGCATGATCGGCAATCCACATCGGCAGTGGATTCGCCTCGAACACGCGACGGAAGCGCGCCTCGCCGGCCGCCAGCCGACGATTGGTCGCTTCGAGCTCTTCGATCTGTGCGAGCAGCCGCGCCTGCGCTTGCTGCGCGCGCTCTGCCGCTTCGGTCTGTTTGCGCTGCGCATTGTCGAGCTCGGCCTGATGCTGCGCCTTCTCGAGCTCGGCAAGCCGCTGGGCTTTCTCCGCCTCGGCAAGACGCTGAGCTTTCTCTGCTTCGGCGGCGCGCTGGGCTTTCTCGGCGGCCTCCGCGGCGCGCTGGGCTTTCTCAGCAGCCTCGGCGGCGCGCTGCGACTTCTCCACTTCGGCAGCGCGCTGTGCCTTCTCGGCCACGAGCCTGCGCTGGACTACTGTCTCGTCGAGCGCTGGCAGCGGCATCGTGCCTCCGCCACCGTTCTTCGCATGCCGGGCGAGCAGCTCATCGAGGGCCGTGACCAGCGAATCCGGCGACACGGAGCGCGCCAGGAACCGTTCGGCGCCGAGCTCCAGCGCGAAGCGCTCGTACTTCGGATCGTCGTGCCGGCGCGTGTAGAACAGAAACGGGATCGATTGCAGCCGCTCGTCCTGCTTCCACTTGCGGCACAGCGCGAAGCCGTCCATGCGCGGCAGCACGATGTCGGAAACGATCGCATGCGGCGGCTCGCGCCGCGCGGCATCCAGCGCTGCCAGGCCATTGCCCGATCGCACGACACGATGACCCTTGCCCGAAAGCAGCTGATCGAGCGCGCTCAGCTCTGCCTCGCGCTCGAACGCAATCAGGATCACACCCATGCTTCTGCTCTCCCTCGGCGCTCGCGCCCGGGCGCTTTTACGCTGTTTTCCGATCCGCTCAGGACCGGCCAAGGAGTATGCCGATGAGGGGCTTATTTCGCACGCTTGAGGGGAATTCTGAGGTCGGAAACTACGACGCAGAGCACACTTGCAACAGGAATCCCTACGCGCTGGCTGCGAAGTCCTTCGCCATGCGCTCGCGCAGTGCGGCATCGGGCACCGGACCGAAGCCTGCCTGCAGGTTGTCCTGCATGTGCTCGGCGCGCGAAGTCGCCGGGATCACGCACGTGACCGCCGGATGCGAAACGATGAACTTCAGGAACAGCTGCGCCCAGCTGGTGCAGCCGATCTCCTTGGCGTAACCGGGCAGTTTGCGGTTGCGCACGCGCGTGAACAGCGCGCCTTCCTCGAACGGACGATTGATGAGCACGCCGATACCGCGCTCCTGGCAGTACGGCAGCAGCCGCTCTTCGGCGGCGCGAGTGCCGATCGAATAGTTGAACTGCGCGAATTCGAACGGCGCGGCGCGCAGCACCGACTCGATCTCGTCGTGCGCGCCGACCGTATAGTGCGTGATGCCGGCGTAGCGGACCTTGCCCTCGCTCTTCAGCTGGCGCAGTGACGCCGCGTGGGTGCGCCAGTCGAGCAGGTTATGGATCTGCAGCAGGTCGAGTCGCGGCGTCTTCAGCGCGCGCATCGAGTGCTCGATCTGCGCGAGGCCCTTGTCGCGTCCGCTGGTCCACACCTTGGTCGCATAGAACGTGCCCGACTGCTTGCCGAGCTGCTGCACCAGATCGCCGGTCACCTTTTCGGCGTTGCCGTACATCGGCGAGCTGTCGATCAGGCGCGCGCCGGCCGCGTAGAACACTTGCAGCACCCGCTTGAGCGGCTCGCGTTCCTGCGCGCCGCCGCCGACGTCGAACGTGTTCCACGTTCCCATGCCGATGACCGGAACGCTCTCGCCGTCGGCGGCCGACGGAATCTTTCGCCGCAGCATCGCGCGCGGCTCCTGTGTGCCGGTCGGCGCAGCTGCGCCGGCAGCGCCGCTGCTCAGTGCCATGGCGATCGTTCCCAGGAAATGTCGACGGTTCATGTGCGCCTGCTAGGAGCCACCGCGGTTGATGCGGGTCCAGTACTGGCCGAGCAGCGCGACCTGCTCGGTGAACTGCTTGAAGTCGATGGGCTTGACGATATAGCTGTTCGCGTGCGCCGCATAGCTGCGCATCATGTCCGATTCCTGGTCCGAGGACGACATGATGATGACCGGCGTCGAGCGCGTGCGCGGGTCGGCCTTGATCTGCGCCAGCACTTCCAGCCCGTCGATCTTCGGCATGTTGAGGTCGAGCAGCATCACGCACGGATTGCCCGGCGAGCGCTGTGCGTAGACGCCCTTGCGGAACACGAACTGCAACGCCGCCTCGCCATCCTGCACCCACACCACCTGCTCGCCCACGCCGCCGATCTCCAGCGCCCGGATCGTCAGCTCCGCGTCGGTCGCGTTGTCGTCGGCAAGCAGGATGTAGCCGCCCGAGCTCATAGGTCCTGACTCATAGGGTCACCGCAGAGACTGATGATGAAGCCGTATTCTCGTGCCACCTCGCGCAGGCGCTCGTAGCGGCCGGATTTGCCGCCGTGGCCGGCTTCGAGGTTGACGTGCAGCAGCAGCGGCTGGTTACCGCGATTCACGCGCCGCAGCTTCGCCACCCACTTCGCCGGCTCGTAGTACTGCACCTGGCTGTCCCACAGGCCCGTCGTCACGAGCATCGCGGGGTAAGTCTGCGCGCGGACATTGTCGTATGGCGAATACGACAGCATGTATTCGTAGTGCTCGCGCTCGTGCGGATCGCCCCACTCCTCGTATTCGAGCGTCGTGAGCGGAATCGATTCATCGAGCATCGTCGTGACGATATCGACGAACGGCACGTGGGCGATCAGGCCGCGATACTTCTGCGGCGCGACGTTGGCGGCCACGCCGACGAGCAGGCCGCCCGCGCTGCCGCCGGCCGCGAACACGCGGTCGCGTGCGCCGTAGCCGCGCGTCACGAGGTAGTCCGTGACGTCGACGAAATCGTTGAAGGTGTTCCACTTGCGCCCGAGGCGGCCGGCTTCGTACCAGCGCCGGCCGCGCTCCTGTCCGCCGCGCACGTGCGCGATCGCGTAGACGAAGCCGCGATCGAGCAACGAGAGCCGCGCCGAGCTGAACGCCGGATCCGCACTCAGCCCGTACGAGCCGTAGGCGTACAGGTACAGCGGAGCGGTTCCGTCGATCGGCGTGTGCCTGGCATACACGACCGAGACCGGCACGAGCTCGCCATCGCGAGCCGGCGCCCACAGGAGCTCGCTCGCATAGCGCGACGGATCGAAGTCGCCGAGCACCGGCTCGCGCTTGCGCAGGTGCCGCTCGCCGCTCAGCACGTCGTAGTCGTACGTCGTGGCTGGCGTCGTCAGCGACGTGTACACGTAGCGCAGCAGCGAGGTCTCGAGCTCCGGATTCGAGCCGAGCTGCATCGTGTACGTCGGGTCGTCGGCTGCGATGTGGAACTGCTCGCCGCCCCAGTGCTGCACGCGGATCCGCAGCAATCCGCCGGAGCGCTCGTTCACGGCGAAAAACTCGCGGAACACGTCCATCGACTGCAGGAACACGTCGGCGTCGTGCGGCACGACGTCGCTCCACGTCGTGCGATCGCTGCAGGCCGCGAGCGGCGCTACCACGATGCGGAAGTTCTGCGCGCGCCAGTTGGTACGGATCAGCATGCGGTCGTCGATGTCTTCGATCTGGTACTCGTGGTCGGCGGCGCGCGGCACGACGACGGCGAACGTCAGCGAGGGATCGCCGGCGCGCGCGTAGCGCCACTCGGAAGTCGTGGTGCTCTCCGAGCCGATGTACAGGTGACGATCCGACTTGCTGCGCATCACGACCAGATCGAAGCTCTCGTCGGGCTCTTCGTACACGAGCCGGTCGGCGCTGGGCAGCGTGCCGAGCACGTGCGCGCGCACGCGCCGGCCGAGCAGCGTGACCGGATCCTTCTCGACGTACAGCAGCGTGCGGTTGTCGTCGGCCCACGCCACGTCCGGCTCCGCGTTCTCGATCACGTCGCCGAGCAGGGCGCCGCTCGCGAGGTCCTTGAAGCGGATCCGGAACTGGCGGCGCCCGACGGTATCTTCGGTGTACGCGATCAGTGTGTTGTCGGGGCTCACCTCGTAGCCGCCGAGCTGAAAGAACGGCTGTCCGGCGGCGAGCGCGTTGCAGTCGAGCAGCACGACCTCCGGCGACTGCGGCTGGTCCGGGCGACGCACGATGAGCGGGTACTGTCCGCCGCTCACGAACCGGCCGCGGTACCAGTAGCCGCGATAGCGCACCGGCACGCTGGAGTCGTCCTCCTGGATGCGGCCGACGATCTCGCCGTACAGCCGGTCGATGAGGGGCTGCACCGGCGCCAGCATTTCCTCGGCATAGGCCGTCTCGGCACGCAGATGGGCCAGCACCTGCGGGTCGCTGCGCGTGTCGTCGCGCAGCCAGTAGAACGGATCCTCGCGCACGCCGTGCGCCGCCGTCACGCGGTGCGTGCGGACGGGAGGCGTTGGGGGTTGCACGGCGGGACGCGACACGGAGCCTTCCGAAACGCTGGGGCAGATTGCCTGGGGTTCGTATATAGCCCGCACCGGCCCGGACGGTAAATCCGCACCCTCGCAGTGAGCCCCTTTTCACGTCCGGGGAGCATTCAGCGAATCGCTGCTAGGCAGGGGGGTGGAAACTCGGTATTCCTGGCGCCGCCGGACGCCCTGGCCCATCCGTCACTGTCGTGTTTTTGCGCCGCAGTTCACGGGCGTTGACTGGAAAAGGCAGATGCAGTTCTCAGTCATTCCATGTTGCATAAGTAGTATTAGCCGGCAAACATGAAAGCCCCCTAAAGGAGGGGTTGTATGGCCAACGCTCAGCACACCCGTACGGCACATGGCACGGCCGACGAGGTCAATCTGGAGTTCGATGCGCATCGCACCGGGGCTGACGAGAGTCATCACCCGCCGATCCTGGTGCTGAGCCGCGACCCGAACCTGGTCGAGACCGTCAAGAAGGCCGCCCCGCGCGGCACGGCGGTGGCGCCCGCTCCGGATCTCGATCACGTCGCCGGCAAGCTGTCGGACCTGAAGCCGGGTGTGCTGGTGGCCGACACTGCAAGCACCGCCGACGTCGCGGCGATGGTGGCGCAGCTCACTCAGCATTTCCCCGAGTTGGTCGTGATCGTCGCCGGCAAGCGCGAAGACAGCGCTGCGCTGATGCAGCTGACGGCCACCGGCCGCATCTTCCGTTTCCTGCTCACGCCGCTGTCGCACGGCCAGACGCGCCTGGCGCTCGAGGCCGCGGTCACGCAGCACCAGGACCTGCTCGCGCAGGGCCAGCGCCTGAGCGCGTCCAGCGGCACGACGGGCGGAGACAACAAGAATTACGTGATGACCTACGGCGCGCTCGCGGCCGGGTTGCTGATCGTCATCGGCGGCATCTGGTTCGGCGTGAGCAAGTTCGCCGGCGAGCCGACGCCGCCGCCAGTTGTGCAGCAGCCGGCGACGCCCGCGGGCCAACCCGGCGGCGTGCCGGAGAAGTCCGATCCAGTACAGGCCGAGCTGGCGCTCGCGAAGGAAGCGTTCAGCCAGGGCAAGTATCTCGAGCCCTCCGGCGACAGCGCGCTCGACTACTACCGCAGCGCCCTCGCGCTCGACCCGAACAGCGCCGCGGCCAAGGAAGGTATCCGCGACGTCGTCGACAAGATCCTGGAGCGCGCCGAGGCGTCGCTCACTTCCGAAAAACTGGAAGACGCGAGCCGCAACATCGAGCTGGCGCGCGACATCGATCCGGCGCATCCGCGCCTTGCGTTCCTCGACACGCAGATGGGGCGCGAGCGTGAGCGCATCAAGCTGAGCCAGGCGGCCGAAGTCGGCAACCGCGTCAAGGCGCTCGTCAACCAGGCGAACGACCGCATGGAGAACGGCCGGCTGATCGCGCCGGCGAACGGCAGCGCGCGCGACGCTCTGGTGGAAGCGCGCCGCCTCGATGCGACCGATCCGAACGTGGTGCAGTCGGTCCGCGACTTCACCGGCCTGCTGACCGAGGAGGCCCGCAAGGCCGTGGCAGCGGGCAACCTCACGGATGCGCAGAACTACGTGAACATCGTGCGTCAGCTCGGCTCCGGCAGCGCGGCCCTCGCAGCGGTCGAGCGTCAGCTCGCCGATGCGAATAAGGTAGCCAGCGCTGCCGCGCAGCCGCGCCGCGCGACGCCGGCGAATGCCGCGAGCGATCCCCTGGTCGCCGACATCCGTCAGCGCATCACCGAAGGCAAGCTGATCGATCCGCCGGGCGACAGCGCGCGTGACCTGCTGGTCAACCTCCGCAACACCGCGCCGACGCGGACCGAAGTCGAAGAGCTCTCGAAGCAGCTGACGACGCGTCTGCTCGAGTCGGGCAAAGGCGCGACGGCCGCCAAGGCCTTCCCGCGCGCCGAACAGCTGATCGCCGCCGCCCGCGACGTCGGCGCACGCTACAACGAAGCGGCCATCGCCCAGGCCGAGAAGGATCTGACTGCGGCTCGCGAAGCGAATGCACTGGCGACGAACATCGTGTCCGCGAACTCGCTGAAGCGCACGCGCACGGTGCAGCCGGTGTATCCGGAGTCGGCGCGCAAACGCGGCGTCGAGGGCTGGGTCGAGCTGGCGTTCACCGTGATGCCGAACGGCACGGTCGACGACGTCGAAGTCCGCAACGCCAGCCCGGCGAACGTGTTCGACGACGCGGCAGTTCGCGCGATCCGCGGCTGGCGCTTCGAGCCGGTCGAGCGCAACGGGGAACGAATCCCGCAGCGCGCGATGGTCCGGCTGCGATTCGCGCAAAGCCCGAATCAGTAAGCCCATCGCACGACTTTTACGTTTCTTTGCAAGGCCCGCCACTTCAGGTGCGCGGGCCTTGTTTTTTGGCTCAGCCGCGTTTCAGCAACCAGCTCATGCGCACGCGGCGCGGCCGCGCCGTTAATTGTGCGGTATGAAGTTCAAGCATCGCATCTGGCTGCTGCCCGTTATGACCGCAGCGGTCGTCGCTGTCGGCGTGGCCGCGCTGCTCGCGAATGGCGCCGGCAACTTACACCACGGTCTGATGATCAGTCTGGCAGTCGCCCTCGTCATGATCCTCGGGCTCGGCATCGGCTGCTGGATGCTGATCGGCAGCGTCTGCCGCAGCCTCGGCGGCGAGCCGGAAATCGCGGTCGACACGGTGCGCTCGATCGCCGCCGGCGATTTCACGACCGCCGTAAATCTGCGCGCGGGCGACGAGACCAGCCTGCTGCACGGGATCGAGGCGCTGCGGCGGCGGCTCGGCACGCTGATCAAGGACGTTCGCGGGACCTCGCGCGCCGTCGACTCGGCGGCGGCGGATATCAACGCAGGCATCGACCGCCTCACTCAACGCACGTCCGATCAGGCTGCGAGCCTGGAGGAAACCGCGCAGAGCATGGAAGAGATGACGGTCACGGTGAAGCGCAACGCCGACAACGCACGCACCGCGAACGAGCTCGCCAGCGCGGCGCGCGACCAGGCCGAGCGCGGCGGCGTCGTCGCCGGGCGTGCCGTGTCCGCGATGGCGGAGATCAACACGTCGAGCCGGCGCATCGCCGACATCATCGGCGTGATCGACGAGATCGCGTTCCAGACGAATCTGCTGGCGCTCAACGCAGCCGTCGAAGCAGCGCGCGCCGGCGAGCAGGGTCGTGGCTTCGCCGTCGTAGCGTCCGAGGTGCGCAACCTGGCCCAGCGCAGCGCCACCGCCGCACACGAGATCAAGAATCTGATCAAGGACAGCGTCGCGAAAGTGCAGGACGGGTCGCGGCTCGTCGACGAGTCCGGCCGGCATCTGCACGACATCGTCGCGGCCGCAAAGAAGGTCGCCGACATCATCGGCGAGATCTCTTACGCAAGTCAGCAGCAGGCGAGCGGGCTCGAACAGGTGAACCGCGCCGTCATGCAGATGGACGAGTCCACCCAGCGCAACGCCGAGATGGCGCAGCAGACGGCGTCGGTCGCCGGCTCGATGACTTCGCAGGCGAAGGCGCTGACCGACCTGATCTCGCTGTTCCGGATCGAGCGCGCAGCGCCAATCGCGGCGCCGGTGCAGATCGAGCGTCGTGCGCAGCACGCGGCACGGCAGGGCCAGCCGGTCGTCCGAAAAGTCGCGGGCTCCGACCTGGAGTGGCAGGAGTTTTAGAGGCCCTGCTAGCCTTGAACGCGTGACTACGCGCTCGACACCCGTTTGGGATCTTCCGACCCGCCTCACGCACTGGCTGTTCGTCGTGTGCCTGGCCTTCTCGTGGTGGACCGCCGAGCAGCGGTTCATGGACTGGCATCGCTATAGCGGCTACACGATGCTCGGCCTGCTGGTATTTCGCATCTACTGGGGCATCGCGGGTAGTTCGACCGTACGCTTCGCGCGTTTCGTCGGCAGTCCGCGCGCCGTGCTGGAGCACTTACGGCTGCGGCGCGAGGAGCGATCGACGGTCTGGAGTCCGGGCCGCTCTCGCACCTCGTCAGCTTCGATGCGGCTCGCGCGTTTGCGGAAGCGCACGAGTTGTCGTTCGATGTGCTGATCGCGCTGGTGGCGTTGCACGTCGTCGCGATTCTCTTTTACCCGCTGTACGACCGGAACAACCTGCTGACCGCAATGCTGAGCTGCCGCAAGCGTGTCGACGGCGCACAGCCAGGGATGCGGCCTGCGCCGGCGTGGCGGCTATGGACGGGCGTGGCGCTCGCCACGCTCGTCGTGTGGATGGTCATCAGCGGATAGGCAGGCTACCTGGGCACGAGCGTCAGGCGTGGCGCGGCGCGTCGATCCTGCCGCTGATCGCGATGGAAGCCGTTCTCCGGACAATACGCCAGCTCGCTGAAACGCTTTTCGAGTTCCGCTGCATGCTGCGGATCGGGCGTGACGCGCGGGCGCACCACGGATGGCTGGGCTTCCCTGAGTCGAAACAACATTTCCGATTCCTCCCGTGAGCGATCGCTGCCGTCTATACGCGCCGCCGGGTGCGATGGATCCGCCGACACGGGCCGTCGGCGATCTGTAACGGTTACGTCGGCAAATCGGGGGAACCCGGCGCTACTTCCAGACGTTGGCGTGCTCTTTGAAGTCCGTGCGCTGCGGCCGCACCAGGCAGAAGCGCTGGCCGGTCGGCGCTTCCATCACGCACCAAGTCTGCACCGCGCCGACACGCTTCGCGCCGAGCGCTTCGAGCCGGCGCGCTTCCGCTTCGATGTCGTCGGTCTCGATGTCGATGTGCACGCGGCTGTCGTGCTGGACCTTCTGCACTTCGATGTGCAGGTCGTCCGGTTCCGTCATGAGCTGGCGATACAACGGGCTCGGCTCGTCCGCCGCCGGCTTCAGCGGCACGCCGAGCGCGTCGCTCCAGAATTGCGCGGCTTTTTCCAGGTCGTCGGTGCGGCAATCCATGATGAATCCGGCGAGACGGCTGCGGTGCATGGGGGTCTCCGGAGAGTGACGGGGTGACGGAGTGACGGAGTGACGGTCGTCGTCACTCGCGTCACTGGGTCACTTCGTCACTTTCACTCATTTGGATTGACGCCGCGGCGGGCGCTGTTCATTGCAGCGAGAATATCCCGGGCATCAGTGCGGTCAAAGATGTCCGCCGTGTCCTGGGTAACTTTGCGCTGCCAGTTGGCGTACTCGGTGTCGGTGCCCGGTACGTTGACCGGGTCGCTCATGCCGATCAGGTCCTCGATCTGGATCATCGCCACGTTGGCGCGTGACAAGCCCAGGAATGCATGAACGGCGCGCGCCAGCGCCGACGAATATTGCGGCAGCGGCTGATCGGGCGACCAGTGCCACAGGTTCTCCGCGACCAGCGCCAGCAGCAGCTCGCGGCGTTCGGACGCGCGCGTCGCGTGCGCCTGCGCTTTGAACTCTGCGCTCGGAAACAGATCGAGCCGGTCGCGCAGGACGAGATCGCCCTCCTCCCACCACCCGCGCAAGGTCGGCAGATCGTGCGTCGTGACCACTGCCAGCGACGTTGGTACGTAGGCGGACGGCGGCTTGAACCTGCCGTTCGTCTCCTGTTCGAACAGCAGCACCTTGTAGTGATACGCGCGGTAGTGCTCCATCGCCACCGTCATCGCTTCCGGCACCGTGCCGAGATCCTCGCCGATCACGAGGCAGGTTTTGCGCTCGCTTTCCAGCGCCATGATCGCGATCAGGTCTTCGAGCGGATAGTGCACGTACGTGCCGTCCTTGGAGAGCAGTCCACGCGGTACCCACCACAACCGGTACAGCGACATCACGTGATCGAGCCGCAGCGCCGCGACGTAGCGCATGTTGTTGCGGATCAGGCTGACGAACGGCTGGTACTGCTGCGTTCGCAGCTCATTCGGATCCTGCGGCGGAATACCCCAGTCCTGGCCCTTGAGCGCGAGCGCATCGGGCGGTGCGCCGACCGACGCGCCCTGGCGATACAGGTGCCGGTTCGACCAGGTTTCCGAGCCGGCGGAATTCGCGCCGACCGCGACGTCGCCATACAGACCGATCGCCATGCCGAGCTCGCGCGCAGTCGCCTGCGCCTCGCGCAACTGCTCCGCCGCGAGCCATTGCAGATAGAGAAAGTACTCGACATCCTGCACCCGCTCGCGCGCGAAGCGGACGACGGCCGGCGTGGCGGGATCGCGATAGTCCTCGGGCCAGCTCGGCCAGCCCCAGTACTGCGGCCCCTGCAGCCGCAGATGCGCGTCGAGCGCATCGTAGATCGCGTGCAGTCGCAGCGCTTCGCCCTGCATCTCGACGAAGCTGCGGAAAGCCTGGGAGCGCTCCGTGTTTTGCTCGAGATGCAGGCTGCGGAAGCTCGCGTACAGCAATTTCAGGATTTCGAACTTCGCCGCGGCGACGCCGACGTAATCGACGTTCGCGGTTGCACGCAAGTGCCGCAGTGTTTCCTGGAAGTCGCCGGCGCCGACGCGCTGGCGCGCGGCGTCGCATTCGGCGAAGTCCGGCACGTCTTCCACCGAGATGTACAGCACGTTGAGGAACAGGCGGCTCGACGGGCTGTACGGACTGATGTGCGCGGGATTGGCCGGCATCAGCGCGTGCAACGGATTGAGGCCGACGATCCCGCAGCCGAGCGGCGCAGCGTGCTGGATCAGCTCGCGCAGATCGCGAAAATCTCCCATGCCCCAGTTGCGCGGCGAACGCAGCGCATACAGTTGCGCGGCGATGCCCCACAGGCGCGCGCCGCTCGTGATTGCTGACGGCTCGTAGCACTGCGCCGGCGCCACGACGAGGCGCAGCTCGCCGCTCAACCCCGTGTCCAGCGCGATCGCTGCGGTGTGATAGCCGAGCGGCAGTTCCGGCAGCGTCAGCGAGAGGCGGCGATAGGCACGATCGTCGGCGCTGCCTTCCTCGATCACTTTGAGCTTGTCGAGGCGCGCCGCGCCTTTACGCACCCGGCCGTCTTCGAACGAAATGCGCCATTCGAGCCACGTCGCGTCGAGCTCGAGCGGCACCGCGACCGGCACGACGAGCGGCTCGCCGATCTCGACCACGACGGCGGGCGGCAACAGGCGGGTCCAGCCGATCGTCTGGTGCTGGTGAATCGCTGCAGCCGCGGCTTGCTCGTCGGCAGCGTCGACGCCGATGGCCGCGAGGATCGCCGCTTGCGATTGCAGCGAGACTTCGCGCGGCTGCGCGCGATAGTCCATATACGCAGCAGCGACGCCATAGAGTCGGGCGAGTTCCTGGACGGCGTTCATTCCCGGTCAGGTCTGTAACGAGAAGCCGCGTACGCTCAGCGGCGCGTCTCCGTCCGCGAGCAGCACGCAGGAGTGAAACGAAACGGCACAGGTCTCACCGGCGGCGAGGCGCTTGCCGAAATCGCTGGAGCGCCAGCGCGCCGTGTCGAACACGACCTGCCAGACGGCGTTCGTCTTGGGCGCCGGCAGGCGGAAATCCACGGGCGTGTCGCCGGTGTTGCATAGAAACAGGAGATGTCCATTCGGGGTTCCATGCGGATCCGCGAACGCATGACCAATCAGCACGCCGAGCGCGCGTGCGCTCTCGTCGTGCCAGTCGCCCGCGTTCATCTCGTGGCCGAGCGGATGGCGCCAGCTCACGTCCTTGTGCTCGCGATCGACCTGGCGCGCACCCTTCAGAAAGGTATCGCGGCGCAAGCCCGAAGCGCGCTTGCGCAGCGTGAGCAATTGCCGGACGAACGCGGTGAGCCAGACGCGGCGCGAGGCCAGGTTCCAGTCGACCCAGCTCATCTCGTTGTCCTGGCAGTAGGCGTTGTTGTTGCCCCGTTGCGTGCGCCCGAATTCGTCGCCCGCCTGCAGCATCGGCACGCCTTGCGAGACCAGCAGCGTCGCTAGCAGGTTGCGGACCTGGCGCTCGCGTAGCTCCATCACTAGCGGATCCTCGCTGGGACCTTCGACGCCGCAATTCCAGCTCAGGTTGTGGTTATGGCCGTCGCGATTGTCTTCGAGATTCGCTTCGTTGTGCTTGTCGTTGTACGCGGTCGCGTCGTACAGCGTGAAGCCGTCGTGGCAGGCGACATAGTTGATGCTAGCGGTCGGGCGCCGGCCACTCGCGCGGAACAGGTCGCTCGAGCCGGCGAAGCGCTCCGCAAAGTTGCCGAGGATCCCAGGGTTGCCGCGCCAGAAGCCGCGCATCGTGTCGCGGTACAGGTCGTTCCACTCGGCCCAGCCCGCCGGAAAGTGGCTGAGCTGGTAACCCTCGACGCCGATGTCCCACGGCTCCGCGATCAGCTTCACGTAGCGCAGCGCCGGCTCCGCGGCCAGCGCTTTGAAGAACGGCGCGTCGGTGCGAAAGCGCGCGTTGTCGCGCCCGAGCACTGCAGCGAGATCGAAACGGAACCCGTCGACGTGCATTTCCTCGACCCAGTAGCGCAGGCAGTCGATGACGAGGTCGCGCGTCGCGTTGTGGCCGATTGCGATCGTGTTGCCAGTGCCGCTGCGATTCACGTACTGCGCCAGCGATTTCGGCTCAAGCCAGTAGTACGTCGCGTTGTCCAGACCGCGCAGGTTGAGTGTCGGGCCCGTCTCATTGCCCTCCGCCGTGTGATTGAAAACGACGTCGAGGATGACCTCGATGCCGGCCGCGTGCAGCGCCTTCACCATCGTCTTGAATTCGGTCACGGCATCGTCGATCGCGTACTCCGGCGCCGGCGCGAACCACGCGAGCGAGTTGTAGCCCCAGTAATTCACGAGCCCACGGTCGGCCACGAACTTCTCGGAGATGTACGCTTGCACGGGCAGCAACTCGATGGCAGTCACGCCGAGCTGCTTGAAGTGCGCGATGACTTCCGGACGCGCGAGCCCGAGGTAGGTGCCGCGCTCGCGCTCGGGAACGAGCGGGTGAAGTTTCGTGAAGCCTTTGACGTGCAGCTCGTAGATCACCGAATCGCGCCACGGCACCGAAGGCGAGATGTCGTCGCCCCAGTCGAACGCGGTGTCGATCACGCGCGCCTTGTAGTTATAAGGAGCACTGTCCGCAGGGTCGGGACGATCGCCTTCCCCGTGGCCGAGCAGCGCTGGGTGCCACGCGAACTTGCCGGCCAAAGCGCGCGCATGAGGATCCAGCAGCAACTTGTTGCCGTTGTAGCGCAGGCCGTGAGGTGGGTCGTATGGCCCGTGTGCGCGCAGCCCGTAGACGAGACCGGGCGCGCCATGCGGCGCCGGCAGGAAGCCGTGCCAGACGTTATCGCTGCGTTCCGACAGCGCGAGCCGGCGGATTTCGCGCTCGCCGGTCGCGTCGAACAGGCACACCTCGACGCTGGTGGCGCCGCTGGAATACACAGCGAAGTTCACGCCTTCGCCGGTCCACGTGGCGCCAAGCGGCTCGGGTGAGCCAGGCAGCAGTGCTGCGTCGCTGAAATCGACCTGGAGTGCGTTCATCCGTGCGATGGTGACAAATTAGGGACCGTGATTGTAGGTCGGGATTCATCCCGACGACGACCGTGTCGGGCTGCTGCCCGACCTACACTCTCTCGAATATCACCATTGCCAGCGGCGGCAGCGTCACTGTGATGCGCGCCGGAAAGTCGCGCCAGCCCTCATTCGGTGCATCGATCTCGCCCTGCTGCGAATAGCCCGAGCCGCCGAACGCCGGCGAATCGCTGTCCAGGATCTTGCGGTAGCGGCCCGGCTGCGGCACACCGAACACGTAGTTGTCGCGCGGCACCGGCGTGCAGTTGAACGCGATGACGAGCTGCGTGCCGCCTTCGCCCGGCAGGCGCTGGCGCAGAAATGCGAACACGCTCTCGTCGGCGTTGTCGGGCTCGACCCAGCGGAAGCCGTCCCACGAATTATCGGTGCCGTGCAGCTCGGGATAGCTGCGGTACAGGCGATTGAGCGCGCGGTTCCACGCGTGCAGCTGCTGATGATGCGGATGGGCGAGCGCCGCCCACGCGAGATCCTCGTAGTCGCGCCACTCGTGCCACTGGCCGAACTCGCCGCCCATGAACATCAGCTTCTTGCCCGGGTGCGCGGTCAGGTAGCCGATCAGCAGCCGGTAGTTCGCCAGCTTGCGCCACTCGTCGCCCGGCATCTTGTCGAGCAACGAGCGCTTGCCGTGCACGACCTCGTCGTGCGACAGCGGCAGGATGAAATGCTCCGAGAACGCATACACGAACGAGAACGTGATCAGGTTGTGATGATGACGCCGGTACAGCGGGTCGAACGCCATGTAGCGCAGCGTGTCGTTCATCCAGCCCATGTTCCACTTGAAGTGGAAGCCGAGCCCGCCGAGGTGCACCGGGCGCGAGACGCCGGGAAACGACGTCGATTCCTCGGCCATCGTCAGCACGCCGGGGAAGTAGTGGCCGATGGTCCAGTTCAGCTGCCTGAGGAAGTCGATCGCCTCGAGATTCTCGCGGCCGCCGTAGCGGTTCGGCGTCCACTCGCCCGGCTCACGGCCGTAATCGAGATAGAGCATCGAGGCGACTGCGTCGACGCGCAAGCCGTCGATGTGGTACTCCTCGATCCAGAACACTGCGTTCGCGACCAGGAAGTTGCGCACTTCGTGGCGGCCGTAGTTGAAGATTTTCGTGCCCCACTCGACGTGCTCGCCGCGGCTCGGGTCCGCGTGCTCGTACAGGTGCGTGCCGTCGAACTCCGCGAGACCGTGCGCGTCCTTGGGAAAATGCGCCGGCACCCAGTCCATGAAGACGCCGATGCCCGCCTGGTGCAGCCGATCGACGAAGCGCTTGAAGTCATGCGGCGTGCCGTGGCGCGCCGTCGGCGCGAAATGGCCCAGCACCTGGTAACCCCACGAGCCGTCGAACGGATGCTCGGCGACGCCGACCAGCTCGACGTGCGTGTAGCCGAGGTCGAGCATGTACGGGATCAGCTGGTCGGCGATTTCATCCCAGGTCAGGAACGCGGGCTTGCGATGCCAGGAGCGGCGCCACGAGCCGGGATGCACCTCGTAGATGTTGATCGGCGCGCGCAGCGGATCCCACGCAGTGCGGTGCGCGAGCCATTCGCCGTCATTCCAGTGATAGCCGCCAATGTCGGCGACGATGGAGGCATTGTCCGGGCGCAGCTGCATCTGGAACGCATACGGATCCGCCTTGAGCTGCGTGTGCCCGTGCGCGTTGTCGAGCTCGAATTTGTAGAGCGCGCCGGGCCCGACGTGCGGCACGAACGTCTCCCACACGCCGGAGCCGTCGCGCAGCGCCAGCCGGTGCTGCCGCCCGTCCCAGTGATTGAAATCGCCGACTACGCTGACCCGCCGCGCATTGGGTGCCCACACCGCGAAGCGCGTGCCTTGCACGCCGTCGCGCACTGCCGAGTGCGCGCCGAGCTTGCGATGGATGTGGTGGTGGTTGCCCTCGCCGAACAGGTGGAGATCGAAATCGGTGAGGTCTGAGCACATGGGCGCGGCTCAAAGGACCGGCTTGATCCCCCAGATATTGTCGGCGTACTCCCGCACGCTGCGATCGCTCGAGAACGGTCCCATGCTGAGCGCGTTGATCACGGACTTGCGGGTCCACTCGTCCGGGTCGACGAACAGCGCGTCGACGCGCTGTTGCGCGGCCGCGTAGGCGTCGAAATCCGCCAGCACCAGGAAATGTTCCCCCTCGTCGGTGAGCCGGTCGGCCACCGCCTTCGAGTCGAACAGGTTGTCCGGCGTGAAATGGCCCGACTCGATGAGGTCGAGCGCGCGCTTGAGCTCGGCGTTGCCGGCCAGCACCTCCGACGGCGAGTAGCCCTTGGCGCGCTGCGCGACGACTTCCTCGGCCGTCATGCCGAAGATGAAGATATTGTCGGCGCCAACCGCGTCGCGGATCTCGATGTTCGCGCCGTCGAGCGTGCCGATCGTGAGCGCGCCGTTCAGCGACAGCTTCATGTTGCCGGTCCCCGAGGCTTCCATGCCGGCGGTGGAGATCTGCTCCGACAGGTCGGCGGCCGGCATGATCTCCTGCGCCAGCGACACGTCGTAGTCCGGCAGGAAGCACAGCTTGAGCTTGTGGCCGACGCGCGCGTCCGTGTTGATCACGCGCGCGACGTTGTTGATGAGCTTGATGACGGCCTTCGCCATGTGATAGCCGGGCGCAGCCTTGCCGGCGATGATCACCACGCGCGGCACGATCGGCGCCGCCGGATTGTCGAGGATGCGCAGGTAGCGCACGACCACGTACACCAGGTTCAGCAGCTGGCGCTTGTACTCGTGGATGCGTTTGACCTGCACGTCGAACATCGCGTCGACCGTGACATCGACGCCGAGCAGCTGGTGAATCGTGTTCGCGAGCCGCTCCTTGTTCGCGCGCTTGACGCCGCGGAAGCGCTGGCGGAACTCGAAGTCGTCCGCGGCCCACTTCAGCCGTTCGAGGTCTTCGAGATCGTTCTCCCAGGCCGAGCCGAGCTTCTCGGTGAGCAGCGCGGACAGGCCCGGATTCGCCTGCTTCAGCCAGCGCCGCACCGCGATGCCGTTCGTGACGTTGATGAAGCGCTCCGGCCAC
The DNA here is from genome assembly GCA_035275585.1 of Steroidobacteraceae bacterium. Classification (GTDB taxonomy): domain Bacteria; phylum Pseudomonadota; class Gammaproteobacteria; order Steroidobacterales; family Steroidobacteraceae; genus Steroidobacter. Next base: position 78,634 of record DATEML010000277.1, read on the forward strand.
AGCGCGGCGAAGTCGGCGAAGATCGTCTGGCGCATGAGCCGCGAGTGCAGCTTCGCCACGCCATTGACGCGATGCGACCCGACCACCGACAGGTACGCCATGCGCACGCGCCGGTCGCCTTCTTCGTTGATCAGCGACATGCGACGGCGACGGTCCAGGTCGTGCGGATAGCGGGCGCTGACGATCTCGAGAAAGTCGCGATTGATCTGGTAGACGATCTGCAGATGACGCGGCAGCAGCCGCTCGAAGAACGCGATCGGCCAGGTTTCCAGCGCCTCGGGCAGCAGCGTGTGATTGGTGTAGCTGCAGGTTTCGCAGGTGATCTGCCACGCGACCGCCCACTGCACGTCGTAGACGTCGACGAGCAGCCGCATCAGCTCGACGATGGTCATGGCCGGATGCGTGTCGTTGAGCTGGATGGCGATCGCCTGCGCGAGATCCTTCAGCTGCCGGCGCTCCGACAGATGCTGCGCGAGCATGTCCTGCAGCGAGGCGCTGACGCAGAAATACTGCTGCTTGAAGCGCAGCTCCTTGCCCTGCGGCGTCGAGTCGTCCGGGTACAGCACGCGCGTGAGATTCTTCGCCTCGATCTGCTCGGCGACGGCGGCGTAGTAGTTGCCGGAGTTGAACGCTTCGATCTTGAACGGCGTAATGCCGCGGCCGGACCACAGGCGCAGATGATTCACCGTCGGGCTGCGATTGCCCGGGATGAGCAGGTCATACGCGACGGCCCACACGTCCTGCGTATCGACCCATTCGTAGCGCACGCGGCCCTGCTCGTCGCGCGTCGCCTGGCAGCGCCCGCCGAAACGTATGCGATAGCGCACGCCGCCGTGGCCGCGCTCCCAGTGGTTGTACCAGCCGAGCCAGGAGCTCGCGACTTCGCGCTGCGCGCCGTCCTCGGCGATGACTTGCGTGAAGATGCCGTAGTCGTAGCGGATGCCGTAGCCGGTCGCGGCGTAACCGAGCGTCGCGAGCGAATCGAGGAAGCACGCGGCGAGCCGGCCCAGACCGCCGTTGCCGAGCCCGGGATCCTCTTCCTCGGCGGCGATGCGATCGAGGTCGTGACCGAGCGACTCGACCGTTTCGCGCACTTCTTCGAGCAATCCGTCCTCGAACGAAGACAGCGCGTTGATGAGACTGCGTCCGAGCAGGAATTCCATCGAGAGATAGCAGACGCGCTTGACGCGCGCGCGCTTCACGCGAGTGCCGGTCGCGATCCAACGCTCGGCGAGCTCTTCGCGGATGGCGATCGTCAGCGCGTCGTAGATGTCGCGCCGGGTCGCGCCGATGAGCGGCTTGCCGAGCGAGCGCTCCAGTCGGTCGACGATCGCGTCGCGGACGGCGCCGGGACGCAGCGCGGTCGCGGCATGAACGGCGGACGTTTGCGACTTCATGACGTCGATGCAAGCCGGGCTGAAGCCCGACCTACATCGTGACCTTCTCCTCGACGATGCGCCACGAGCCGCTTTCGCGCACCAGCACGAGCTGCTTGCGCAGCGCGTTAGCGCCGAAGCGCTGCGTGAACGACACGATGCGGCGGTCCGCACCGTCCGGCTCGACCTTCATTCCCTGCACCATCGAGTCGGGCACCGGGCCCGTTGCCACTTGCTCGCGCCGCTGCTCCAGCCACGCGCTGGCGCCCGCGGTGTCGGTCGGCGCGACGAATTGCGCCGAGTACAAAGCAACCACTGCATCCGCCTCGCGGTTCGCCCAGGCCTGCGCCCAGCTGGCGACGACTTCCTCGGGCGAGCGCGCGACCGTGCCGGTCGAGCGGAAATACGAGGGCGGTGCGTCGAGGCAGGCCGTCTGCCCCGCCTTGTTCGCGGCAGCCTTGTCAGCCGGGATCGCCAGCGCCTCCGAGCGATTCGGCTGCGTCATGCCGTCGGGCACCTGCAGCTGCGGATTGTTGCGAGCGGAGAGGTACGGGTCTTTCGGATCGACGCAGGTCGGCTCGGAGCCGCCGCAGGCGGCGAGCCACGGCAGGGACAGGGCAGCAAGAACCAAAACAGAGGGCTTCATTGGGCTACCGTAACGTCGGGGGTGCGGCATTGTAAAGGCAAAGCGCCCGCGCCACCGCATTGCCATAGTTGCACCGATCCCGGGCACAATTCGCGCCCAAAATGCGCCGTGCGGGCGGCGACAACGAGGGCTTCCATGGGTGCGACGGGCGAGCGGATTCGGCGCGGGCTGCGAGCGGCTTTCGGACACGTTTCGTGGCAACCGCCACACTGGGCCGCCGGCACCGCGACATTTCTGCACACTCGTGGCGCAGCTGCGGCCGGCGCGGCGCGCGCCAATCCACGTCGCGCCGTGCTCGTCGGCGTCAGCGCGCTCGTACTGGTCGTCGCGGCCGCACTGTTGTGGCGCTGGTACGAGAATCGACCCCGCCCGGTCGAGATTGCGTTCACCGTTACCGCGCCGCCGGTCACGTGCTACGCGTGCGATCCACCGCGTCCGCCGAATCCGCTGATCGTGCACTTCGCCGGCTCAGCGGCGCCGCTCGATCGCGCGGGGCATACGGTCGAGCCGCAGCAGGCCGGCATCTCGATGAGCCCGCAGCTTGCGGGCCAATGGACCTGGGACGACGACAAGACGCTGCGCTTCCAGCCCGCGGCCGATTGGCCGGTCGGCCAGCACTTTGCCGTGTCGCTGTCGCGTAAGGGATTCGCGGCCGAGCACGTACTTCTGCGCGACTACGACTTCGCGTTCGACTCGCCTGCGTTCGTCGCGAAGGTCGCGACGACGGAGTTCTACCAGGACCCGGTCGTCGCGGCGAACAAGAAGGCGGTCGTGAACGTCTCGTTCACGCACCCGGTCGATCCGGAGAGTTTCGAGCGCCGCGTTCGGCTCGAGATGTTCGAGCGCGTCAACGACAAGATCGAGAAGAAGCTCGCAGCGCCGACGTTCACGGTCACGTACGACAAGCTCAAGCTGAATGCGTACGTGCACTCGGGTCAGGTCGAAGTGCCGGCCAAGTCCGGCCGCCTGCACATCGCCATCGCACCGGGCGTGCACTCTGCGCGCGGCGGCAACGAGACGCGCGACGAGCTGGCGACGAACGTCGACGTGCCCGGCCTCAACAGCCTCAAGATCTCCGACGTTGCGCTCGACATCGTGCGCGACGAGCGCAACGAGCCCGACCAGGTCCTGCTGATCACGACTTCGTTCTCGGTGCGGGAACGCGACCTGCCGGCGAAAGTGCATGCATGGCTGCTGCCGCTGGGGCATCCCGACCCGCAGCTGCAGCAGCCATTCGCGCGCGACCATAGCGGCGAACCGTTCCCGTGGAACAGCAGCAATCTGCGGCCGGAGGTGCTGCGCACCGAAACGCAGCTGCAGCTGACGCAGATTCCAGGCGAGCGCGAGCACTACGAACTCCACAGCTTGCGCTACGACGCCGCGCCTGGCCGCTATGTGTACGTGAAGGTCGACGCCGGCCTGCGCTCGTTCGGCGGCTACCAGCTCGGCGAAACGGTCGAGCGCATCATCCGCGTGCCGGAGTTTCCGCGCGAGCTGAGCATCCTGCACCAGGGCTCGCTGCTGTCGATGTCCGGTGAGAAGACGCTCACGCTGTTCGCACGCAACGTCCGCACGATCCGCGTCGAAGTGAACCGCGTGCTGCCGCGTCAGCTGCAGCACCTGGTGACGCAATCGCAGGGCAAGTTCTCGATGCCGACGTTCTCCAACTGGTCGTTCGACGCGACCAACGTCGCGGAGCGCTTCGTGCGCGTACTGCAACTGCCGCCAGCGCCGCCCGGCAAAGCGCAGTACGAATCGGTCGATCTCGGCGAGTACCTCGATTCGGAAGGAAGCGGCGACCGTCGCGGCATCTTCCTCGTGCGCGCGCAGGCGTGGGATCAAGGCCAGGCGCTCGCGAAGGACTACGGCGACAACTGGAACAACGCCGTGGGCCAACTCTCGGACGGCCGGCTGCTGGTCGTTACGGATCTCGGTCTGGTCGCGAAACGCTCGGTCGACGGCTCGCACGACGTGTTCGTACAGTCGATCGCAAGTGGCGCGCCGCTCGCCGGCGTGACCGTCGAGATCATCGGACGCAACGGCCTGCCCACGCTCAGCGAGACGACGGACAGCGCGGGCCACGTCCGCTTTCCGGACCTGAAGAGCTTCAAGAACGAGCGCGCGCCGGTCTTCTATCTCGCGCGACGCGGCGGCGACAGCTCGTTCCTGCCTTTGGACGGGCGCGACCGATGGCTGGACTTCTCGCGCTTCGACGTCGGCGGCGAATACAGCAACGCGGACCGCGCCGCGCTCGCGGCGTACCTGTTCTCCGACCGCGGCATCTATCGGCCGGGCGAGCAGATCCGTGCCGCGGCGATCGTCCGCAACCAGGATTGGAGCGGCAACCTCGCGCGCCTGCCGCTGCGGCTGGAAGTCACCGATCCGCGCGGCAGCGTCGTGCGGCGCGAAACCTACATGCCGGGCGCTGCCGGCTTCGGCGAAATCCTCCACGCGACGAAGGAAGCCTCGCCAACCGGCACGTACACGCTCTCGCTGTCGATCGTGCGCGATCAGTACCGCGCCGACCTGATCGGCGCGACGACGGTGCAGGTGCGCGACTTCCAGCCGGACCGCCTGCGCATGCAGGCCACCTTCTCGATCGAATCGCTCGACGGCTGGGTCGCGCCGGACTCGCTCAACGCCACCGTGCATCTGGAAAACCTGTTCGGCACGCCGGCGGAGAACCGCCGCATCACCGCGCAGCTGACGCTCAATCCCAGCATTCCTGCCTTCCGCGCGTTTCCCGATTACAAGTTCTACGACCCGCAGTTCGCGCGCGAGGGCTACACCGAGCAACTCGCTGACACGACGACCAACGCGCAAGGCGACGCCACGCTCGCGCTCAACCTGCAACGCTTTGCCCGCGCGACCTATCGCATGCACCTCGTAGCGCAAGGTTTCGAGGCGGACGGCGGTCGCGGCGTCACTGCGGAAGCAGCGCAGCTCGTGTCGAGCATGCCGTTCCTGGTCGGGTACAAGGCGGACGGCGATCTGGAATATCTGCCGCGCGGCGGCAAACGCACGGTGCAGTTCATCGCGATCAATCCGCAGGCGCGCGCGACCGCCATCGACAAGCTGGTGCTGGCACGGCTCGAGACGCGCTACGTCTCGGTGCTCATGCGCCAGCAGAACGGCACGTACAAATATGAGTCGCGGCGCAAGGAGACGACGCTCGATGAGCGGCCGCTCGCCATCGCGGTGAGCGGCTTCAACCTGCCGCTCGCGACCGATGCACCTGGAAACTTCGCATACGAAGTGCGCGACGCGCAGGGTGAGCGGCTTGCGCGCTTCGAATACCAGGTTGCCGGTGAGGGCAACGTCACGCGCGCGCTGGAGAAGAACGCGGAGCTGGAGCTGGCGCTGTCGAAGCGCGACTACGCGCCGGGTGAGGAAATCGAGCTGTCGATCCGCGCACCGTATGCCGGCGCCGGACTGATCACAGTCGAGCGCGAGCGCGTCTATGCCTGGCAGTGGTTCAAGACATCGACGACAGGGTCGGTGCAGCACATCAAGCTGCCCGACGGGCTCGAAGGCAACGCGTACGTAACAGTTACGTTCGTGCGCGATGCGGGCTCGCAGGAGATCTATACCAGTCCACTGTCTTACGGCGTACAGCCGTTCTCGATCGACGTCGATGCACGGCGCAATCAGGTCACCGTCGAGACGCCCGCGCTCGTGAAGCCGGGCCAGGAAATCACGTTCCGCTACAGCTCCGCGCGGCCCTCGCGCGTGGTGCTGTTCGCGGTCGACGAAGGCATCCTGCAGGTTGCGAACTATCGCACGCCCGATCCGCTCGGCCATTTCTTCGCCAAGCGCGCGCTGCAGGTTTCGACGCTGCAGATCCTCGACCTGATCCTGCCGGAGTTCCGCCAGCTCGGCCTGTCTGCAGCGCCCGGCGGTGACGCGGAAGGGCTGCTCGGCAAGCACCTCAATCCGTTCCGCCGCAAGGGCGAGCAGCCGGTCGCGTACTGGTCCGGCATCGTGGACGCGGACGCGACGCCGCGTGAGCTGAAGTACGTCGTGCCTGACTACTTCAACGGGACGCTGCGGGTGATGGCCGTTGCAGTGGCGGACGAGCGCATCGGTGTCTACGACGGCCGCACGCTGGTACGCGGCGACTTCGTACTTTCGCCGAATGCGCCGACCACCGTCACGCCGGGCGATGAGTTCGACGTCAGCGTCGGCGTGTCCAATAACGTCGAAGGCTCCGGACAGAACGCCGCCGTCGCGGTGACGCTGCAGACCGACGCCGGGCTCGAAGTGGTCGGCGACGCCACGCAGCAGGCGACGATCGCCGAAGGCCACGAAGGATCCGTCCGCTTCCGGCTGCGCGCGCACGACGAGCTCGGGCCCGCGAACCTGCGCTTCGCTGCGCGCACCGGCGCGGCCGGCGCGACGCGACGCATCGACCTGAGCATTCGGCCGGCGACGCCGTACATGACGCAGATCAAGGCCGGTGTGCTGCCGCGCGGCCCGCGCGAAGTGCGCCTCGACCGCACGCTGTATCCGCACTATCGCAAGCTCGAAGCCGGCGCATCGATGCTGCCGCTGCAATTCGCGCACGGCTTCGTCAGTTATCTCGGCCACTATCCGTACGCGTGTACCGAACAGATCGTGAGCCAGGCGATGCCGGCGGTGCTGCTCGAGTCGCGGCCGGAATTCGGTTACGTGCGCAGCGAACCGGGCGCGGACATCGCCGGGCTGGTGAGCGAGCTGCGCGCGCGTCAGAACGACGCGGGTGCGTACAAGTTGTGGCCGGGCAGCGAGCAAGTCGTCGAATTCGTTTCGCTGTACGCACAGCACTTCCTGCTCGAAGCCGCGGAGCGTGACGAAGCGGTGCCCGGCGACCTGATCGCCAACGGGAACGGATTCCTGCGCACGATCGCCGCGCGCGACGGCAACAACCTGACGGACGAGCGGCAGACTGCATATGCGATCTACCTGCTGACCCGGCAGGGAGAGCGAATGTCGACGGAGATCGCCGCCGCACGCAAGCGGCTGGAAGAGCGCTACCGCGGTCAATGGGAGCAGGACCTGACAGGGGCGTGGCTCGCAGCAGCCCTCGATCTCATGCGCCAGGATCGCGACGCCGGCCAGCTCATCGGACGCACGAAGTTCGGCCTGGGCACGACCACCGATACCTACAACGACCCGATGACGCGCGACGCGCTGCTGCTGTTCGTGATCGCGCGGCACTTCCCGGAGCGGCTGAGCGACGTGCCGAAGGAGACGCTCGGAACGCTCGCACAGCGCGTCGACGAGAACTACTACCACTCGCTGTCGGCAGGCACGACGCTGCTCGCGCTGGATGCGTACTCGAACGCGACACAGGGCCAGGCGCGCAACCTGTCGCTCGCCGAAGTACTGAAGGACAAGCGCGTGCACACACTCGACCTGCCGCAGGTCACTTTCCCGAAGACGCCGTTCAGCGACCAGGCGGCGGCGCTGCGCTTCACGAACAACTCGGACCTGAACGCCTACTACACGATCGAGCAGTCGGGCTTCGACCGCCAGCCGCCGACGGAAGCGATCCGCAAGGGCTTCGAAGTGCTGCGCGAGTACACGGACGCGAGCGGCAAGCCGCTGACCCGCATCGACATGGGCCAGCAGGTCGACGTGCATCTGAAATTCCGCAGCATCGATCGCGACTACGTTGGCAGCATGGCTCTCGTCGACCTGCTGCCCGGCGGCTTCGAGCTGGTGGTGCCGTCGCAGGATGCGCAAACGCCGTTCATCGAAGCCGGTACCGCGGCGAGCGAGAGCGAAGGCGAGGAATATAGCGAGGGCGCCGCGTCCGGCGGCTGGTTCTGCCAGGTGTGTGTCGGCAATACGAAGGCGAGCCTGCAGTACGCGGACATGCGCGAGGACCGTGTCGTGTTCTACGTCGACGCGAACAAGCAGATGTCGGAGATCGTCTATCGCATCAAGGCGACCAACGTAGGCAACTATGTCGTACCGCCGGCATACGGCGAGGCGATGTACGACCGCAGCGTGATGGGACGCTCCGCGGCCGGCAAGCTGGCGGTGTCGCGACAGTGAGTGTTCGACAGCGAATCGTGGTGGCGTTGATGGCGGTCGTCGTGATGGCGACCGCGGTGATCGCCATCAGATTCGCGCCGCGTACGCCGCTGGCCGCGCGCATTCCATCCTCGACCGCAGTCTTCGATGAGCGGGGGCGATTGCTGCGACTGACGCTCGCGAGCGATCAGCAATATCGGCTGTGGACGCCGCTCGACCAGGTGCCGCAGCAGTTCGTCGACACGCTGCTGATGCACGAGGACCAGCATTTCTACCGGCACCTCGGATTCAATCCGGCCGCCCTAGCGCGCGCAGCGCTGTCGAGTTACTCCGGCGGTCCGCGTATCGGCGGGTCGACGATCACGATGCAACTCGCACGTTTGATGTACGGACTGAACACACGGAGCGTCGCCGGCAAGCTCGAGCAGATCGCACGCGCAGTCCAGCTGGAGCTGTGCTATTCGAAGCGCGAGCTGCTGGAAGCGCATTTGAATCTCATGCCGTACGGCGGCAACATCCAGGGCATCGGCGCCGCGAGCCTGATCTATTTCGACAAGCCGGCTGCACGGCTCGATCTCGCGGAGACTCTCGCGCTCGTGCTGATTCCGCAGTCGCCCGCGCGCCGCGCGCCGTCCGGTGCGGAAGGCGAAGACCTCCGTAGCGCGCGCCAGCGATTGTTCGCACGCTGGGCGGAAACGCATCCGCAGACGCGGACCCTGGCGCAACAGGTCGCAATGCCGCTGCAGTTCGGCTCGCTGCGCGACCTCCCCTTCGGCGCGCCGCACTTCACGGACTACGTGCTGCAGATGGCGCCCTCTCACTCCATCCGCACGACGCTCGACTCCCGCCTGCAAGCGCTCACCGAGCGCGTGCTCGTCAACTACGTTCGCGAGCGCCGCAGCATCGGCATTCACAACGCGACCGCGCTGCTCGTCGACTATCGCGACCTGTCGGTGCGCGCGATGGTTGGCTCGGCCGATTTCAACTCGGCTGCGATCGACGGCCAGGTGAATGGCACGCTGGCGAAGCGCTCGCCCGGTTCGGCGCTCAAGCCCTTCATCTACGCGCTCGCGATCGATCAGGGCCTGATCCATCCGCTGACGGTGCTCAAGGACGCGCCGACCTCCTTCGGCCCCTATAGCCCCGAAAACTTCGACGGCCGATTCGTCGGTCCCATCACGGCGACCGAAGCTCTGACTCGTTCGCGTAACGTGCCGGCAGTGGCGCTGTCCGCGCAGCTGACGCAGCCGAGTCTGTATGAGTTCCTGAAGATCGCGGGCATCTCGCAGCTGGCGAGCGAGCGGCACTACGGTCTCGCGCTGACGCTCGGCGGCGGCGAAGTGACGCCCGAAGAGACCGCGACGCTGTACGCGATGCTCGCGAATCGTGGCCGGCTCGCGCCGCTCCGCTACCTCGCCGACGCGAGCCACGAGCCCGGCCCGCGCCTGTTGTCCGAGGAAGCGAGCTTCATGACGCTCGACATGCTCAGGAGCGCGCCGCGTCCGGACGATGTCTTCGCGCAACGCCGCAGCAGTGTGCCGGTCGCGTGGAAGACGGGGACGTCGTGGGCCTTCCGCGACGCATGGACCGCCGGCGTCTTCGGCCCCTACGTCCTCGTCGTATGGGTCGGCAACTTCGACGGTTCCGGCAATCCGGCCTTTGTCGGCGTGCAGGCGGCTGCGCCGCTGTTCTTCCGGATCGTCGATGCAGTAGCCGCGAGCCAGAGAATCGTCGAGCCCGCATTCCGTCAGCCGCCGCGCCTGGAACGCGTCGACGTCTGCAGCGCTTCGGGCGATCTGCCGAACGTGGAGTGCCCGCAGACCGTGAGTACCTGGTACATCCCGGGCGTGTCGCCGATCCGCGTGAGCCAGGTGCACCGGCGCGTGTGGATCGATACGCGCACGGGCGAGCAGGCGTGCCCGCCCTACGACCCTGCACATACGCGCTCGGAAGTGTTCGAGTTCTGGCCGACCGAGTTGCTGCAGCTGTTCGCCCAGGCCGGCATGCCGCGACGCCGCCCCCCGGCGGCGGCCGATTGCCAACGCGACCTGCCGAGCGGGACGCCGCCGCACATCACTTCGCCGGTGACGGCCGCAACGTACACGATCCGCGCAGGCCGCATCGGCAGCGAGCCCGTGCCGCTCGCCGCGAATGCCGACAGCGAAGTGCGGCGTCTGCACTGGTTCGTGGGCGAAAGCTACGTGGGAACGAGCGCGCCGGGTATCGCGCTGCCATGGAACCCGCTCGGCTCAGGGCACTACATCGTCCGCGCAGTGGACGACCGCGGTCGCGCCGACAGTCGCGCCCTTGACGTCGCGCTCGTGCGATAGTTCGGTTCTTCGGAACCCCTGGAGCGCGGCAATGGGAATTGGGCGGTATTTTCGCAGGCACATTTCACACCCCATCGTGCAACGGCTGCAGATGCAGAGTGAACTGGCGTTCGAAATGCACCTGCGCGACCTGTTTCATTCGCCTCCGTACGACGACCCGAAGCGACTCGAGCGCTATGGATTCAAGAGCTTCTCGCAGAACGACGAGGACGGAATACTGCAGGAAATCTTCCGGCGCATCGGCATCGCCAGTCGGACGTTCGTCGAATTCGGGGTTCAGAACGGACTGCAGAACAACAGCCGATTGTTGCTTTATCAGGGCTGGCGGGGCCTGTGGATCGAGGCCGACCCGCAGGGGTGCAAAGAAATACGCCAAGGGTTCGCAGCGGAGCTCGCGACGAACCAGCTGCGCCTCACGCAAAGCTTCGTCACCGCCGAGAACATCGCGAATCTCATCGAAGCCGCGCAACTGCGCGACCTGGATCTGCTGAGCATCGACATCGATGGCAACGATTACTGGGTGTGGCGCGCCATCGCCGCCCGGCCGAGGGTCGTGGTGATCGAGTACAACGCCAAGTTTCGCCCGCCGACGAAATGGATCATGCGCTACAACCCGCAGCATCAGTGGAATTACACGGACTATCAGGGCGCTTCTCTCGAGTCGCTCAACGAGCTGGCCCGTAAGAAGGGCTACACGCTCGTCGGCTGCTGCTTCGCCGGCGTGAACGCGTTCTTCGTGCGTGACGATCTGGTACAGGAGCACTTTGCGGGCGCGGACGTGAGCGCGCTCTACAATCCGCCGCGCTACTACCTTCAGCATTTCCTTTCCGCGGGGCACCCGACGGGTCCCTTTGGACCTTATTCGGACGGCGAGTGACGGGAAGCCGCTGCCCGCGCTTTGTTACAGTGCGGGCCGATGCCTCATGACTCCAAACTCATTGCACTGATCGCGATCGGCTTCGTCCTCGCGCTGGCCCTCGGCTTCCTGGCTGCCCGCGTGCGCCTGCCGCCGCTGGTCGGTTACCTGCTGGCGGGGATCGGCATCGGTCCCTTCACGCCGGGATTCGTCGCTGACGCGAACCTCGCCTCCGAGCTCGCCGAGATCGGCGTGATCCTGCTGATGTTCGGCGTGGGCCTGCACTTCTCGATGGCGACGCTGCTACGGGTGCGCGCCATCGCTTTGCCCGGTGCGGTCGCGCAGATCGCGGTCGCGACCGTGATCGGCGCGGGGCTCGCGCGCTGGTGGGGCTGGGATCTGTCCGCCGGGCTGGTCTTCGGCCTCGCGCTATCGGTAGCGAGCACCGTCGTGCTGCTGCGCGCGCTCGAGCAACGCAACGAGCTCGACACGGAGAACGGCCACATCGCCGTCGGCTGGCTGATCGTCGAAGATCTCGCGATGGTCCTGGCGCTGGTATTCCTGCCGGCGCTCGCCTCCGAAGCGGGCGCGGACTCGCGCTCGCTGCTGACCGGACTTGCGACGACCACGCTCAAGGTCGCGGTGTTCATCGCGTTGATGCTGGTCGGCGGGCGGCGGATCGTCCCGTGGATCCTGCACCAGGTCGCACGCGCCGGCTCACGCGAGCTGTTCACGCTCGCAGTGCTGGCGATCGCACTCGGCATCGCGTACGGCTCGGCGTATCTGTTCGATGTCTCGTTCGCGCTCGGCGCGTTCTTCGGAGGCGTCGTGCTCGCGGAAAGCGAGCTGAGCCATCAGGCCGCGGAGAACTCCTTGCCGCTGCAGGATGCGTTCGCGGTCTTGTTCTTCGTCTCCGTCGGCATGCTGTTCGATCCGTCCGTGGTCGTGGAACGGCCGCTCGAGCTGCTCGGCGTGCTGTTCGTGATCGTCGTCGGCAAGTCGCTCGCGGCGTTCGCGATCGTGCTCGCGTTCGGTTATCCCGTGCGCACGGCGCTGACGATTTCGGCGAGCCTGGCGCAGATCGGCGAGTTCTCGTTCATCCTCGCCGGGCTGGGCGTGATGCTCGGCCTGCTGCCTCCCGCCGGACGCGACCTGATCCTCGCGGGTGCGCTGCTGTCGATCACTTTCAATCCGTTCGCGTTCGGCATGATCGCGCCGATGACGCGCTGGCTCGATCGGCATCCGCGCGTCGCGGCCATGCTCGAACGCCGCAACGAGCGGCGCACGCCGGCAGCGGCGGGCGCGCTCGCAGCAGACCTACGCAGTCACGCCGTGATCGTCGGTTATGGCCGCGTGGGCAGCGTCGTCGGCCATGCACTCGAAGCCCAGGGTCTCAAGTTCGCAGTGATCGAACGGAATCAGCATATCGTCGAGGGGCTTCGCGAGCGTGGCGCCGTTGCGCTCCAGGGTGATGCTTCCGCGAGCGGCGTGCTGGATCTCGCAGGGATCGCGCACGCTCGCCTGCTCGTCATCGCATCGCCCGATGGCTTTCAGGTCCGGCGCATCCTCGAATTGGCTCGCGAACGCAACCCGAAGATCGCCGTCATCGTACGGACTCACAGCTCGAGCGAGCTGGCGTATCTCATCCGCCAGGGCGTGGACCGCGCCGTGATGGGCGAGCTGGAGCTGGCGCTCGAAATGACCGACTACGCCTTGCGCAGCCTCGGCGTTTCGGAAGAGCGCTCCAAGCTCGTCACGCAGTGGCTGCGCAACGAGCAGATTTCACGGCCAGAGCGCTAACACCACCGCGAACAGCAGGAACTGCGCGGTGTGGTAGCCGGCGTCGATCGCCCACATCAGGAAGCTGCGGTTCGCGAACTGGTAGTTGATGCCGAAGCTCGCACCGACGAGACCGGCACCTGCCGCAAGCCCCTTGAGCAGCGCATCGCGCAGCTGCGGATCGGGGCCGAGCCAGGCCGCGAACACCCACGCAGCGATCAACGCAAAGACGAACGCGACGCCGAAGACTCGCCCCGGATGCTTCATCTTCTCGGGATTCTCGCCGCGGCCGGCTTCGCGGTTCCACAGCTTGTGAAACAGCACCGGCGAGTACCAGAGCCCGCCGAGCGCAAAGCTCGAAACGGCCGCGACCAGTACGGCCCAGATGTTGACTGCGCTCATGGATACCCCTCTTGTCGAGCTGAAGCCCGACCTGCAGTTACTTCTTTTTTACGGCTTTTTGTGCGGGGCGGCGCGGGCGCTGCCTCGCCGATATCGACTTGATGACGATAGCGCCGCGCTTGCCGGCCTGCAATGAGGCGCCGGAGCGCGCGAGTGCCTGCTGCATCAGCTCGCGGATCTGCGGATCGTCGAGCACTGCTATATCCGTGAGTACGACGTGGCGCACGACGTTGCCGCTGCCCTGCAGGCGCTTGTGCGGATCCGGCAGGCCGACGCCCTTCGCGAAGAACAGGCTCACCCAGCGCGGATACATTGCGATCGAGAACACGATCTCCGAAGTGCGCTCGTTCGGTCCGAAGCCCACGGCGAGCGCGTTGTAATTGTCGTAGACGAGCACTTGCGCTGCCGGCAGCGTCTTGCGCATTCGCGCGATCGCTGCACTGCCCAGCTTCGCAACGTCCGGCGCGTACTTCGCGATGAACCCGTCGAGCTGAGCCTGAGCAGTGGCCATGTCATTCGATCCAACCGAATGAGCGAGTCACCGCCTTCTGCCACGCCGCATACAACCGGCCGCGCTGCTCCTTC
>DATEML010000278.1:0-8371 GCA_035275585.1 Steroidobacteraceae bacterium
ACACGTTTGCCCAGGACCCGAAAATGAGCCAGAAGCTGCGCATATTGATCTTCGGCGGCACCGGGTTCCTCGGGCCGCATTTCGTCCGCGCGTTGCAGGCAGGCGGCCATCAGATCACGCTGTTCAATCGCGGCAAGAGCAACCCGGGCCTGTTCAAGGATCTGGAAACGCTGATCGGCGACCGCGATGGCAAGCTCGACGCGCTCAAGGGTCGCGACTGGGACGTCGTGATCGACGACTCCGGCTACGTGCCGCGCCACGTGAAGCTGACCGCCGAACTGCTCAAGGAGCACGTTCGCCACTACATTTTCGTCTCGAGCATTTCGGTCTACGGCACGTTCCCGAAGCCCGGGCTCAACGAGGACGACAAGGTCGCCACGCCACCCGACGCGAAGGTCGAGGAAGTCACCGGCGAAACCTACCCCGGTCTCAAGGCCGGTTGCGAACAGGTCGTCGAGAGCACCTACGGCACGCGCTCCACGATCGTGCGGCCACACATTGTCGTCGGGCCCGGCGACAGCACCGATCGCTTCACCTACTGGGTAGTGCGCGTCGCGCGCGGCGGGCAGGTGCTCGCGCCCGGCAGCCCGAGCGATCCATTGCAATACATCGACGTGCGCGATCTCGCTGCATTCATGCGCCGCTGCGCCGAGCAGCGACCGCCAGGTCGTTTCAACGCATGCATGCCGCCTGGCGCGCGCACGATGGGCGAGCTGATGGAGTCCGGCAAACGAGTCAGCGGTTCGAATGCGACGTTCGCGTGGGCCGATGCGGCGTTCATTCAGTCGAACGGGCTGATGGAGAAGGGCGAGATCCCGATGTGGTTGCCGCCAACCGGTCCGCTCGCCGGCGCATCGCTCGTCAGCTCGGCGCGAGCCGTGGAGCAGGGCCTGCGCTTCCACTCTCTCGACACCACGGTGCGCGACACGCTCGAGTGGTACAACAAGCGCCCCGCTGCGCAGCGTCAGAAGCTCGCTGTCGGGTTGACGCCCGAGCGCGAAGCTGAGCTGCTGAAAATGCTGAGCGCGAAGCAGGGCTGAGCTGCACCATGGCGTATTGGCTCTGCCAGGTGCTCGGTTGGGGATTCAACGCGTTCTCGCAAACGTACTCAGGCATCTCGAATGGACTGAACGCATCCCCGCTGCTGATCGGGATCGAAGTCGCGTCGTTCAATGCGCTCGCGCTGGTCTACACGCACCAGCTGCGCGGGTACATGAAGCGCCATGGGTGGCACACGCTCGGCATCCCGGCGCTGCTGCCGCGGATCCTTGGCGCGGCGCTGCTGTTCGGATTCCCGACCGCGCTGATCATGCGCTTCACGTCGATCGCATGGCTCTGGATCGGCGGTAACCCTGAAATCCAGCACGCCGTAGCGAAGGCCGGTGGCGACGTGGCCGAGTGGCTCGTAACCACCGATCCTCTCGTGCTCGGCACGATGAACTGGAGCGCCGCCATCGTGCTGTGGGCGGTCATGTATTTCAGCATCACGTCGCTGCGCGATCGCCGTCTCGCCGAGTTGCGCCAGTCCGAGCTGGCGCGCGCGCTGAAGGTCGCCGAGCTGCGGCTGCTCAAGTCGCAGTTGAATCCACACTTCCTGTTCAATTGCCTGAACAGCGTGCGCGCGCTGATTGCGGATGATCCGGGCGGCGCACAGAAGGCGGTGACGCAGCTAGCGCGAACGCTGCGCTACACGCTCACAGCCGGCCAGGAAGAAGTCGTTTCGCTGGACCGCGAGCTGGAGATCGTAGCCGACTACCTGGAGCTCGAATCCCTACGGCTCGGCGAGCGTCTGCGGATCGAGCGCGCGATTGCCGATGAAGCCCACAGCGCACATATTCCGGTCATGCTGCTGCAGACGGTGGTGGAGAACGCGATCAAGCACGGCATTGCCGAGTTGCCCCAGGGCGGCGCGTTACGGATCAGCGCCGAAGCGCGCGAAGGCATGCTGATCATCGAAGTCGAGAACCCGCGGCCCGAATCGCCCACTCGATCGCCCTCGCAAGGCGTCGGCCTGCGCAACGCGGCGGAGCGGTTGCGACTACTGTTCGGCACTTCAGCCGCGCTCGATCTCGATCTCTCGCGTCCCGATCTCGCGCTCGCGCGCATTCGCATTCCGCAAGCAGTATGAAAGCCATGATCGTCGACGACGAGCCCCTGGCCCGGCGCGAGCTGCGCAGGCTCCTCGCCGAGTTCCCGTGGGTGGAGATCATCGCCGAAGCGAGCAACATCGCGGAGGCGGCCGCCGCGATCGAGGCGAACGCGCCCGAGCTGCTGTTCCTCGACATCAAGATGCCCGGCGGCTCCGGCTTCGATCTGCTGGCGCGCCTCGAACACGTGCCGCGCGTGATCTTCACGACCGCTTACGACGACCATGCGGTGCAGGCGTTCGAAGTGAACGCACTCGACTATCTGCTCAAGCCCGTCGAGCCCGAGCGCCTCGCCGGCGCACTCGCCCGCGCTCGCGGCCCCGCGCCGAATCAAAGCGCGCCACGGCAACCGCAGATCGTCGAAAGATTGTTCATCCGCGACGGCGCGCGCTGCTGGTTCGTGCCCTTGCATGAGGTGAGCCTGATCGTCGCCGAGGGCAACTATGTGCGCCTGCATTGGCGCGAGGTCCGTCCGCTGCTCGGCCGCCCGCTCAGCAGCCTGGAGGAACGGCTCGATCCGCAGCGCTTCTTCCGCGCCAATCGCCGGCAGATCATCAACGTCGAGTTCATCGAAGCAGTAGAGCCCGGCACCAGCGGGCAGCTGCACGTTCTACTTCGCAACGGCCCCGAGGTGGAGATTTCCCGCCGCCAGGCAAGGATCTTCAAAACCCTGATGAGCGTTTGAGCAGCTCGCCACCGCTACCGATCCTTTTGGCCACTATCGGCCGCACCGAACTGGACTATGGTTCGAGGGCAGTGCACAGTGCGCGCGCCACGCGGGGGTCGCACGATGACAACAACTCTGGCCGGCTCCGTCGTTCCTCGTCCAGCCGTCAAAGCGAAGCGCGTTTTCGTCCCGCTCGCCGTGCTCGCGGCGGTGATGGCTTTCGTCGGCTTCTGGCCGACCTATTTCGGGCCGGTGCTGGCAGGCACGGACCGCCATGGCCTTCTCATCCATCTGCACGCAGCGGTATTCGTAACGTGGCTTGCGCTGTTCACAGCGCAGGCAGCGCTGGCGGCAACGGGACGCATCGCACAGCACATTCGACTCGGCCCGTGGCTGTTTGCGTTCGGCGTCCTGCTGATCCTGATGGGGTTGGCCGTAGCCTTCGGCAGGTTCGGCGAGGAGGTCGTTGCGGGCAATCTGGCGACGGCGCAAGGCAAGTTGTTCGCGCCGTTGCGCGACATGATCGTCTTTACGCCATTCCTCGCCGCCGGCTGGATCTATCGGCGCCGACCCGAGATCCACAAGCGCTGCATGCTCGTCGCGACCACGATCCTGCTGGTGGCGGCGGTCAGCCGCATGAAGTTTCTCGGCGCGCCGCCGCCGAACCCGCTCTACCTGCTCGTCTGGCCGCTGCCTATCTATATTGCGATGGTCCACGACTACGCAGCGAAGCGTCTCACTCATCCCGTCTACGTGATCGGCGTGCTGGCGATGGTCGGCATGCGACTGGTGGCACCGCTCCGCGGCACGCAGACGTGGCTGGACCTCACGGCCTGGCTCGCAACGCTCTATCACTGAGCGGCTTGCCACATCAATGGGAGTGCTGAATCGTGCGGAACAATCCTGGCCTCATCAGCTGCGTTCTCGTTACGCTGGTTTCGGTTGGAAGCCTCGGCGGATGCCAGCGCGACGCCGCTGGCAAACTCACCGCGGCAGAGCAGGCCTCGATCAGAGCGGAGATCGACAAGCTTCGCTCTGCGTACGAAACCGCTGTTGCCTCGGGCAATCCCGCAACGATGACGCCGCTGTTGGCGGACGGAGCTGTGATGGTGCAGCCTGGAGCGCCGGACTGGAACGCCATGGCTGCAGCTGCCAAGGGAGCGCCCTTTCCGCCCGGTGCGACGATCGCGATCAAGCCTATGGAAGTCGTGGCGCTCAACCGGGAATGGGCTTACGAGCTCGGGACTTCGATCACGACGTACAGGCCCGAAGGTGCGGACACGCCCCAGCAGTTGCGCGACACTTACCTTGTTGTGTTCCGAAACACGGGCGACGGATGGAGAGCGTATCGCGAGGTCGCAAGCGCCGCGCCTCCGCCGACCGGGTGGCCGCAGGACTGATTCCGGATCATCAAGCGCGTCCCTGCGTCTGTCGCGTCGTGCTCGCGGGTCGCCGCGGACGCGGCGCGTGCGACCGCCGGCGCATTACCGGCGGTCGCAGTGGCCAGCAGCACGATCCGTTGGCGGAGCCGCCCGGACAGGACTGCGTGGCGTCGCGCATCAGTGAAAGATCCCGAAGACGGCCGACACGACCAGGCCGCTCGCGATCGATGCGAGTACGACGTCGTTGTCGACGCGCACCCAGTAATAGCCGCGCGGCGGCGGACGCAGCCGGTAAGCGTAATAGTCGTTCACGACGTAGCGGCGGCCGTAGTACGCGCGCGGCAAGTGATCACCGTAGCGCCACGAGCGGTAGTAGTAGCCCGACGGCCTCACATAGCGGCCGCGGTCGAAGCGGCGACCGTCGTAGTGACGGAACTCGCCGTGGCGATCCCACTCGCGACGATCCCAGTCACGGCGGTCATGTCGATCGTCGCGATGGTCGTAGCGACGCTCGTGACGGTCGCGATTGTCAGCCTGCGCCGTAGTGACCACACCACTGATGAGCGCGAGCGACAGGGCCGTAGCAGCAACGAAGCGTTTCATTTCGATCTCCCGACTGACCGGACGATCCGGCTTGGGAGGCACTATCGAACGCCACGCCTGATCCTAAACTGAACGTTTTCAGACAGCTGCCGTTCAGCCTCGAAGCCTGTGAAAACTGGCTGAAAACGTGTGTGACGACACATAATCGGAGCCATGAAAACCGCGGCCGCCGACCAATACGAGCTGCACTACTGGCCGACGATCCCAGGGCGGGGCGAGTTCGTGCGGCTCGCGCTCGAGTACGCCGCGATTCCGTACGTGGATGTCGCGCGACTGCCCGAGGACGAAGGCGGCGGCGAAGAGGCGCTCTGGAAATCGCTCGATCGGGCGCATCCGCGCACGATTCCGTTCGCACCGCCCTATTTGAAGGCAGGCGATCTCGTCATTGCGCAGACCGCCAACATCCTGCTCTTCCTCGGCAAGCGCCATGGGCTCGCGCCGGAAGATGAAGCGGGCTGGTTGTGGACGCACCAGCTGCAGCTGACGGTCACCGACTTCCTCGCCGAGGTGCACGACGCGCACCATCCGATCAGCGTCGGCGAGTACTACGAAGATCAGAAGGCGGCAGCCGCGAAGCGCACGGCCGCCTTTCGCAAGAGCCGCATTCCGAAGTTCCTCGGCTATTTCGAGCAGGTGCTGGACCGTGCTGCCGGCGACTGGGTAAACGGCAAGCAGCTCTCGTATGCCGACCTGTCGCTGTTCCAGGTCGTGGAAGGCCTGCGTTACGCATTCCCGCGCTGGATGCACAAGCACGAGGAGAAGTATCCGAAGCTACTCGGGCTGCGCGATCGGGTCGCAGCGCTCCCGAAAATTGCGTCCTACCTGAAGTCGCCGCGACGCATTGCATTCAACGAAGACGGCATCTTCAGGTACTACAAGGAGCTGGACCGCGCCGACTGAAGCGTTCAGCGCATGTACTTCGCGCGAATGCGTGCCCGGCTGTCGCGCCCTCGCACGCCGACCTGCGACAGCCAGTCGAGAATCGCTGTCACCGCAGGCCCGGCGCTCTCCTTGCCATCCTTCTCGCGGAACGCATCGCGCCGGCTGGCGTACCGCATGAAGTGATGATCGAGCTGCGGCAACTCGCGGAACGTCGCCGACCCGGGCTTGCGATCGTTGACGATGTTCGCGATGAGCTGCGCGGCGTCGTGCGACTCGAACCAGTCGTACTCGCCGTACAACACCAGCACCGGCGCACGCACGCGAGCCCATGCGCCCGCCCAGTTCTGTTTTTGCGCCTGCTGATGGAATGCGAACGGCCGGCCGTAGTGACCCATGTCGCTCGTCCCGACGATGCGCTTCCAGACTTCGCCGAGCTTCGGATCGCTCGCCGCGATCGCAGCCGGGGTCTCGCCTTTCAGCAGATAGCGTTGGAAGTACGCCGCGCGCGCGGTGACCTCGCCCGCGACCGCCTGCGGCTCGGTATCGCCGAGATCGAGCGCGTTGCGCTCGAACCGCAGCATGCGCTCGAACCACGTCGTCGCGCCGCCGCCCCAGACGACCACGCCGGCAACGTCCTGGTCGGCCGCAACCAGCGGCGCGTAGTTCGAGCCCATGCTCGCGCCGAACACGACGATGCGCTGGGGGTCGACATCCGGCCGCGAGCGCAACTGACGAAGCGCGGCGCGGTGATGCGCCAATTCGGTCTCGTAGTCCAGTTGCGCACAGGGTGTGCCCTTGCTCTCGCCGACGCCGGACTTCTCTGTGCGTTGCCACAGCATGCCCGACTCGGACATGAGTCGCCTGAGCATCACACTCCAGCCGTCCTGCGCATTCGGGCGCAGCTCGATGCTGTCGCAGGACAGCCATTGCACGAACAGGACGGCTGGCAATCGTCCGGCGGCTTGTTGCGGCTTCGTTACGATCGTGCGCAGCCGCGCGCCGTCACCGGGCAGCAGCTCGCCATACTCGGTCTTGAGACCGGGAATTGCTTCGGCTGCGCGCGCCGGTGGACTTGCGGAATGCAGCGCGGCGAGCGCCGCCAGGCAAATGAAAACGGCTCTGGATCTCATTGAGTGCTCCGCAGAAGAACGGAGCCCTCACGCTCGCACCTTCAGGGCTTCGGCTGCTCGCCGAAAACCGAAGGACTCATGCCGATTCCGGAATCGGCGCGGCTGGCGCGGCGATATTCCGTCGGCGTTACGCCGAAGCGCTCTTTGAAGGCGCGGTTGAAAGGCCCGATCGAGCCGTAGCCGACTTCGAGCGCGATCGTCAGGACCGGGATGCGGCTGAGCTGCGGATCGCCCAGCCGCCCCGCCGCTTCCTTCAAGCGGTGCGTATGCAGGAAATCGTTGAAGTTCCTGAAGCCGAGGCCATGGTTGATGACCCGCCGCAGCACGTGTTCCTGCGTGCCGAGCAGGTCCGCCAGCTCGACGATCGTCAGCGATTCGCGCGCGTACAGGCGTTCGGCAACGAAGCGCTGCGTCAGGCGATCGAGCACGCTCTGCTCCAGCCGGCTGAGCGCGATCGCGGGAGGTGCATCGACCGCGGCGATCCAATTGACAATGCGCAGCTGCACGAAGCTCGACAGCACGACTGCGGCGACGACGTCGATGACCGCGAGGTTGAGCAGCACGAGCACGTCGGGCGTCGAGCGTCCCTGGAAGAGCACGACCACCTGCGTGATCACGACGGCAGCCAGGTAGAGCGAAACGACGGGCACGAACCACTGGCGCAGCTGCCGGCGGCGCAGGTCCAGATCGCCGGCCATTCCGAAGTACACCGTCAGAGGTGCGAGACACGCGAAGGCAAGACTCGACGCCGCGAATGCAACGCCGAGCATTCGCACTGCGGTCTCGGAGCTGCCGGCCGGAAGCTGCGATTGATAGAGCACGCCCGCAATACCCATCGCACCGAGACAAATCATGTCGCTCGTTCGCAGCGTCGCTCGATCGGAGAACAGCAGGCGTGCGCAGATCCAGAACCACACCGGATGCGTCGAACACAGCGCCGTGAGCGGATAGATGAACGCGCCGAAGATCCCGTCTGCACCAGGCATCGACGTGAGCAGGAAGGCCGCGAGGCTCACCGCGAGCCACGCGACGGATTGCGTTCGGTGCGTGCGCTCACGTGCGCGCAGCACACTCAGTGCGACGAGCGCGAGAAGCGCCACACCGATTACGCGAAGGATGAGCTCGACGGCGGACACGGCGGTATTCTACGCCCACCATGACTCTCACCTTCAGTCGCCGGCTGGCCCTGGTCTTCGGCATCCTGCTCCCGATCGCCGAGACCGTTCGCAGATGGAAGCAGCTCGGTGACATCCGCGTCTGGCCGGCCTGGCTGGACGACTTCGTCCTCGCCGCTTGCCTCCTGTACGGCGCATGGCGCACCGCCAAAGACATCGAGACCGGTCGGCCCTGGCTCGCTGCCGCTTGGGGTGTCACCTGCGGTATGGCTTACACCAGCTTCTTCGGCCAGCTGATCCGCCTCGATGAAGCCGACCCGGCGCCGACTCCTGCGACATGGGTGGTCGGCATCAAGGGAGCCGGATTCCTGCTGGCGATTCTTGCCCTGGCCGGCAGCTTGCGGCACGCTCGCGTGGTGTAGGTCGGGCATTGGCCCGACTCTGG
>DATEML010000279.1:0-11686 GCA_035275585.1 Steroidobacteraceae bacterium
TTGGCCGCATCCTAACTGCCCGTCTCGACGGCGAGCTGGTCGGGGTCGCCGTCATCTCCTTTCTATGGACGCTCGAGCACGGCGGGCCGGCGGCCTGGCTCGACGAGGTGTACGTGGAGCCTTCGCGGCGCGGCGCGGGCATCGGCAGGCAACTCGTGGAAGCGGCGATGCAGGTCGCACGCGACAGCGGCTGCATCGCGCTCGATCTCGAAGTCGACGCGGGCCATGAGGCGGCGGAGCGGCTCTACGAGCGGATGGAATTCCGGCGCCACCGGCGCGTGCGCTGGGTGCGCATGCTGTAATGAAATGAGCCGCGATCGGGTCTCCTCGCTGGGACGCCCGTGCCGTGCGTCCGCACCGCTTCTTTCCACGGCACTCAAGCTTACGGAGCCAGTCGTATGAAGAATCCAACCAAGGCCGCAATGATCGCAACGGCTGCTGCATTGCTGTTCGGCAGCGTCGTGGCGGCGCCGGTCAGTGCCGCCGACGAAGCGAAGGTCAAGTGCGAGGGTGCGAACGCCTGCAAGGGCAAGTCCGCCTGCGCTACGGCCAAGAACTCCTGTGCGGGCCAGAACTCCTGCAAGGGCCAGGGCTACGTCAATCTCAGCAAGGCGGAGTGCGATGCGGCCAAGGCCGCCAACAAGAAGAGCTGATCCTCACCACGCGTTGTAATCCAGCGCGTTCACGACAGTGGCGGCGACGGATCTGACGTCGCCGTCCTGTCCAAGCACTACGAGTGCGCCGCGTGGCGCCGGCACGACGACGCCTCGATAGCCTCCTTCATCGAAGCGCGCCGGCTTGCCGCCGGTGGTCTCGTCCGCGAGGACCATGACGGTGACCGGACCCTGTTCGGTCTGCACGACCAGGTGCGGCACGACATGGCCGCGGAATTCACAGCCCGCCGCGTACGATACGAGCATCGCCTCCGGCTTCAGGCGAATCCCCGAGTGCGACAGGATGCCCGCGAGCTCCACCGCATCGGCCGGCTGCGACGTTCGTACGAGCGAGAACGCTTCGCCGTTCACGTGGTCGACCACTTGCGCGGCAAATGTGTCGCGTGGATTCAGCAACCACGCCAACGCGCCCACGAGCACGACGACCACACCAGCAGCAACGGCCCAGAGCGGCCGCGGCGAAACACGCGCAGCCCGCGGGGCAGCGGCGCCGAAATCCACGCGCAACGCTGCGGACACGACCCGGTCCATGTCGCGCAGCTCCTGCCGGTAGCGCGCGCACTCCTCACACTGTGCGATGTGCTCGGCGACGCGCGGGTCATCGGCGCCGGGGTCCGCGCCGATCAGCAGCCTTGCTTCCTGACAGTTCATGGGCATGGCGGCTTGTCCGCGGTGTCGGTCAGCAGGCGACTGCGCAAGCTTTCGCGTGCGCGATACAGACGAGTCAGCACTGCGGACCCGCTGATCTGCAGGTGCTGCGCAATCTCATTGGTCGAGTAGCCGAACAGGACCTGCAGGACCAGAGGTTCGCGATAGATCACCTCGAGCTGCAGGATCGCGCGGCGCATCTCCAAAACCTCGTGCGGGTCGTTGACGGCCACCGCCTCGGCCGCGGGCTCGGCGAGATTATCGATGTCGACCGTCTCGATGCGGCGCCGCTCGAAGGTGCGCGCCAGCTCGCGACGGGCGATCGTCAGCAACCAGGACCGCGCCGCCCGCTCGTCGGCCAGCGAATCGAAGGAGCGCCATGCACGCAACAGCGCCTCCTGCACGACGTCCTCGGCGAGCGAGCGATCGCGACACAACCAGTAGACGAACCGCAGCAGGTCCGTTCGAAAGGGCAGGCAGAGCGCTTCGAACCGCAGCCGCTCGCCGCCGCGACCGATAACGGCGGTCATCTCAACAGACCGGTCCGGCGAGCTGTTCATTGCGCATGCAAAAGCTTGACACGATCCGGGCCGCAATAGGACTCCGCGGCGCGTGTGCGCGGGAAAGCGCAATGGATGCGTAATAAGCCCGCCGTTCGGCCGGTCTGATCACGGTCGCCGGGGGGTGGCACGCGAGGACCGGCGGAGCACAATCGGACGAACTGCCTCAGCGAGTCCTGCGCGACCCGTCATTGCGCATCGTATTCTTCGCCGCATTCCAGCCAACGAGACGGAGTGCGAGCCGTGATCACTCAAGCAGGAGCCGTTGCTTCGGGCAACGTGGCAGGCAGCGGGCGTGCGCTGCGAACGATCGTTTCCGCCGGCCTCGTCGCCGGCGCGCTAGACATCACCTACGCATTCATCATCTGGGGTCTGCGCGGCGTCACGCCGCTGCAGATCGGCAGAAGCGTCGCGTCGGGATTGATAGGCCGCGAAGCCGCGGTCGCCGGCGGTGTCGCAACGGGCCTGCTCGGTCTGCTGCTGCACTTCATCATGGCGACGATCATCGCGGCGATTTTCTACGTCGCGGCGCGCAACATCCGGCTGCTGGTCGAGCGTGCCGTGCCGTTCGGCATCGCGTATGGGCTCGTGACGTACGGCGTCATGAACTACGTCGTGATGCCGCTCTCCGCGATCCACAGCATCGGCGACAGCGGGCCGGCGTACATCAGGATCACCGGCGTTCTCGTGCACATGTTCCTGATCGGCCTGCCGATCGCGCTGATCACGCGCAAGGGCTTGCGCTAAGAAAGTGACGGAGTGACGAAGTGACGGAGTGACGGGTCCCCACGCTCCGTCCCCGTCACTTTCGTCACCTTCGTCACTCCGTCACCCGGGGCGCGGCTTCACCGCGCCCGCAATCCAGACCGAAACCAGACCGCTCCGTGACGACTCCGGAGGGCGGCGTCCTTACGCTGTCCTCCGTCCCGAACGTCACACGAGAGCACTGCCGATGGTTTTGAGTCCACATGCCAGCTACCCGCACGACCGCTCCTACGTGCTCAAGCTGCACTGCGACGCCTCCCCCCGTCAGGGCCGGATCGTCGGCCGGCTCGAACACGTGGCTTCGGGACGCCAGTTTCAATTCACGTCAGGCGAGGAGCTGCTCGCCTGCCTGATCGACGCCGCCGACCTGCACGGCCGGCCGGCGCAGGAGAGCGAGCTATGACTGCGAACGATCGCCACCAAACGCCTGCGACCGATACGGACGGCGCAGCGTTGGGCGTTGGCCCGATGCCGAATTCCCTACCGATGTTTGACGGAGGGCGGCACCGGGCCAACCCGGCGGGGCCTGTGCTGGCAAAGCTCGCGGCGCGCGGCGTTCTCACGTTGGCGATCGCCGCCGCCTTGTCGGCCTGTGCGGCATTGCCTCAGCCGGGTGCGCATCCGCAGATCGCTTCGACGGCTGACTACGTCAGCTCGCAGTCGCTTGCCGCGCCGGTCGGTGCGTGGCCCGCGGATAGCTGGTGGCAGTCGTACGGCGATCCGCAGCTCGACTCGCTGATCGCCGAGGCGCTCGCCGGATCTCCGGACATCGCAGTCGCCGAAGCCCGCCTGCGCCGCGCGCAGGCGGGCGCGCAGATCGCAGATGCCGCACGTAAGCCGCAAGTCGGCGCGAGCGCGTCCGCGATCCAGCAGAAGCACAGCTACAACTACCTCACGCCGCGCGAGTTCACGCCGCAAGGCTGGGACGACTACGGCACCGCTTCGCTGAGCTTCTCGTGGCAGTTGGATTTCTGGGGTCGCAATCGCGCGGCCATCGCTGCGGCAACGTCCGACGCGAACGCGGCGCGGGCCGAGGCGGCGCAGGCGCGTCTCACGCTCGCCACGTCGATCGCATCGGCGTACGCCGAACTCGCGCGTCAGCATGCAGCACACGACACAGCAGTCGCGGCCCTCGACGTTCGATCGAGGACCGCACAGTTGTTTCGCCAGCGCTACGACAACGGCCTCGAGACGCTCGGCAGCGTTCGCCAGGTCGAGGCTCGCCGCTCGGCCGCCGAAGCTGACGTGCTCGCGATCGAAGAGCGGCTCGCCACGCAAAGAAACAGCATTGCCGCGCTCGTGGGCTCAGGCCCGGATCGCGGTCTCGCAATCGCGAGGCCGACCGTGGACGTCAGCCGCTCGTTCGCGCTTCCTGAGCGTCTCGAAGCCGAGTTGCTCGGCCGACGCCCGGACATCGTCGCGGCGCGCATGCGTGCCGAGGCCGCGGCGCGGCGCATCGACCAGGCGCGGGCCGAGTTCTACCCGAACGTGAACCTGTCGGCGGTCATTGGCCTGCAGTCGAAGGGCCTCGACATGCTGACCCGCGACGGTTCTTCAACAGGCAGCCACGGCCCGGCGATCTCGTTGCCGATCTTCAGCGGCGGCGCGCTTCGCGGTCAGCTGCGCGGCGCGGAGGCGGATTACGCGGCTGCCGTAGCGGAATACGACCGTGCAGTGATCCAGGCGTTGCAGGAGCTCGCCGATGCGGCAGTGAGCCAGCAGGCGCTCGGTCCGCAGCTCGAGCGCACGGCCGACGCCGTCGATGCCGCTCGCGAAGCGTGGCGCATCCAGAGCAATCGTTATGAAGGCGGCTTGGCGAACTATCTCGACGTGCTCTCCGCCCAGGACGATCTGCTGGCGAATCTGCGCACGCAGAGCGATCTGCAATCCCGCTCATTCACCCTCGACGTTGCGCTGGTGCGCGCGCTCGGCGGTGGTTATTCGATCAAGACCCTCTAGGAGATCTCTATGACCACGCACGAAACCCAGATGCTCGACGCGGCGGCGGACGCGGCTCAGGACGCGCGCAACCGCGCCAAGCGCAAGAAGTGGCTGATCATCCTCGGCAGCACCGTGCTGTCGAATGCGATCACTTACGGCCTCTACTCGCACTACTACGGCTCGAAATTCATCTCGACCGACAACGCGTACACGGCCGCGGAAAACGCGCAGATAACGCCGGCGATCAGCGGCATCGTGCGCGAGGTCCGCGTCAGCGACACGCAGCAGGTGCAGAAGGGCGACGTCATCGTCGTCCTCGACGACACCGACGCGCGGCTCGCACTGGCGCAGGCCGAAGCGGAGCTTGGCCGAGCGCTGCGCCGGGTGCGTGGCTACGTGGCCAATGACACGAGTCTCGCAGCGCAGCTGCTGGCGGCCAACGCAGACCTCGAGCGCGCGAAGATCGATCTCGATCGCCGCGAAGCGCTCGCGAGCACCGGCTCGGTCTCGGGCGATGAGCTGACGAAGGCACGCAACGCCTTCGCAACCGCGCGGGCGAAAGTGGCCGCGGCGGCCGGGTCGCGCGAAGCGAACGCAGCCCTGATCGCCGATACCACCGAGCACACCAATCCCGAAGTCGCGCTGGCGCGCGCGCAGCGCGACCAGGCGCTCGTCAATCTCGATCGCACGGTGATTCGCGCTTCGACCGCGGGTGTCATCGCGCGCCGCTCGGTGCAGGTCGGTCAGCAGGTCCAGGCCGGCGCGCCGCTGCTGTGGATCGTGCCGCTGCAGCAGGTGCACGTCGATGCGAACTTCAAGGAAGTGCAGCTCGAGCGCGTGCGCATCGGCCAGCCGGTCGAAGTCCGGTCCGATCTGTACGGCCGCTCGGTGTCCTATCACGGCACCGTCGCCGGGCTCGCGGGCGGCACCGGCTCGACCTTCGCGGCGATCCCGGCGCAGAACGCGACCGGCAACTGGATCAAGGTCGTGCAGCGCGTGCCGGTGCGCATCGAGCTCGATGCCGCTGAGCTGGCGGCGCGGCCGCTGCAGGTCGGCTTGTCGATGACTGCCACGATCGATACGCGCTCGGACGGCTGAGCGCCACACAACTGCAGCCAGTCACAATTGGGGGAACGCACATGTCCGGCACGACGTTCGAAGGTCCGCTGAAAGGGCCGATGCTGTGGATGGCGGCCATTGTGCTCGCCGCGGCGAACTTCATCGCCGTGCTCGACATGACGGTCGCCAACGTCTCGGTGCCGAACATCGCGGGGAGCCTCGGCATCAGCAGCAGCCAGGGCACCTGGGTCATCACTTCGTATGCGGTCGCCGAGGCCATTTTCGTGCCGCTGACCGGCTGGCTCGCGGCGCGCTTCGGCGCGGTCCGCGTGTTCACCACCTGCATGGGCATGTTCGGCGTCTTCTCGCTGGTGTGCGGCTTCGCCAACTCGCTCGGCATGCTGGTCTTCGGTCGCATCATGCAGGGCGTATGCGGCGGCCCGATGATTCCGCTGTCGCAGACGCTGCTGCTGCGGATCTTCCCGAAGGAGAAGGCCGCGGCTGCAACTGCGCTGTGGGCGGTAACGACGCTGATCGCTCCGGTGGTCGGCCCGATCCTCGGCGGCTGGTTGTGCGACGACTATTCGTGGCCGTGGATCTTCTTCATCAACGTGCCGCTGGCGCTGCTCTGTGCGCCGGTCGCGTGGCGCATGCTCAAGCGCTACGAGGACAAGCTGCAGCGCGTGCCGATCGACACGGTCGGCCTGGTGCTGCTGATCGTCGCGGTCGGCGCGTTGCAGCTCATGCTCGACCTGGGCAAGGAGCACGACTGGTTCGAGTCCGCGGAGATCTGCGCCCTGGCCGCCATCGCGGTCGTCGGCCTGGCGGCGTTCCTGATCTGGGAATCGACCGAGCGCCATCCGATCGTCGACCTGCGCGTGTTCCGCCATCGCGGCTTCAGCGCCTGCGTGCTGACGATCAGCATTGGCTTCGGCGGCTTCTTCGCCGCCAACGTACTGACGCCGCTGTGGTTGCAGAGCTACATGGGCTACACGTCCACCTGGGCCGGGCTGGCGACTGCGTGGACCGGTCTGCTCGCGATCTTCGTCGCGCCGATCGCCGGCATGCTCATGACGAAAGTCGATCCGCGCCGGCTGGTGTGCTTCGGGATGCTGTGGATCGGCGCGGTTTCGCTCTGGCGCATGGGTGCGACCACCGACATGACGTTCTGGCAGGTCTCCGTGCCGCTGATGCTGATGGGCCTGGGGCTGCCGTTCTTCTTCCTGCCGATCACGGCGCATGCGCTCGCCAGCGTCGACGAGCGCGAGACGGCGTCCGCGGCCGGGCTGATGAACTTCCTGCGCACCTTGTCCGGCGCGTTCGCGACGTCGATTGCGACGACGGCCTGGGAGAGCAACACGTCGGCCGCCCATGCGGAGCTCGCCGGGCAGATCGACCGCAGCGGCGAGACGACCCGCTCGCTGCTCGGCTCCGGCCTGGACATGGACTCGGTCCGGTCCGTGCTCGATGGCATGACCCAGGGACAAAGTGTCATGCTGGCGACCAACGAGATCATGGCGACGTGCGCGCTCGCTTTCTGCGTCGCGGCGTTGCTGGTCTGGCTGGCGCCGCGGACTGCGCGGGTCATAGACATGAGAAAGGTGGGCCATTGAGTACGCACATCGTCACGTATCGGGGCACGGTCTATCCGTGGCATTGCGACCAGATGGGTCACATGAACGTGATGTGGTACGTCGGCAAGTTCGACGAGGCGACCTGGCAGCTGTTCGCGGCGGCGGGTATCACGCCGTCGTACCTGCGGACGCAGCAACGCGGCATGGTCGCTGTCGATCAACGCTTGAGTTATCGCGGCGAGCTGTATGCGGGCGATGTGATCAGCGTCCGCTCCGCGATCATCGAGCTGGGCAAGAGCAGCGTACGGTTCGTTCACGAGATGCAACGGGACGAGACCGGCGAGCACGTCGCGACGAGCATACTCAAGGGTGTGCACATCGACACCGTGGCCCGCCGCTCGTGCGCGTTGCCGGAAGAACTGCGCGCGACAGCAGCCAGGCTCGTCGTCGGCGATCCGTCGCCGTGGGACAACTGGCCGCCGCCGCGTACATTCATGGGGTGACGTCAGATGCTCACGGCAGGCGATACCGGGCAGGCCGAGATCCTCGTCCAGCCCAGCGACACGGCCAAGGTGCTCGCGCTGTCGAGCGAAGACTCCTTTCCGGAAGTGTTTGCGACCTCACGCATGATTGCGCTCATGGAGTTGGCCGCTGCGCGCGTCATGCGATCGGCGTTGCAGCCTGGCCAGCTGTCGGTCGGTGTATCACTCAACGTGAAGCACACAGCCGCGACGCCGGTCGGCGAGGGCGAGCATTCGCGCGCGATCATCAGTACCGAGCGGCTGCTGCAGGGCGCCGCGAAGCGCCGCAAATGAGGAACGTCTCAATGGGCCGAATCCTGGCGCTCGCGCTCTGCCTGGTCTGTTCTCCGCTCGTTGCGGCGGCCGAGCTGGGTGTGCTGGCGCCCGTCATCGTCGACGGTCAGCCGTTGATGAAGCGCGACGCGAAAAATCGCGAGCTGCCGGTCGTCACACGCGTGACCAGCGGCGCGCTCTACGATCAGCTGCAAAAGGAAGCGCGCGAGGGTTTCACCGCGACTGTGCTCGCGCTCGATGAGCTGGCGCAGCGACGTAGCGGCACCGCTGCAGTTCCGACGTGGCTGTATCTCGCCGTCGAGGATGGCGGATTTGCGCGCGCCGGATTCTGGCTGCGCGACGAGCGCGGCGAACACTTCGTGCCCGACGCATTCGTGGACCTGGTTGTCGATGCGGACACGGTGGCGAATGGCGGCTTCGAAGAGATCTTCGCCCACGAGATGGGCCACGTCTTCCTGCGGCGGCTGTTTCCGAGCTTGCCGTTCGGCTACTCGCGCACGCCGCACATGAGTCTCGCCATCACTGATTACCCGACGGCTTTCGATGAGGGCTTCGCAACTCACTTCCAGCCGCTGGTCCGCCGCCTGACGCGCAACGCGGCGCTGCGCGATGAGGACCTCGGTTTGAGCTCGAAGCCGTTCGTACCCTATTGGCTCAGCAACCTCGATCGCTCGGCGCGCACCGATGGCGTGCGACGCAACTGGTTCGTGCAGCTGCAGGCACCGCAGGGTAGCGCCGGCTCGGCGGCACGCAGCACCTTGTTCGATGTCGAGCGGCTCAAGAACGGCAACCAGATGCTCGCCTCGGAGGGAGTGGTCGCGACACTGTTCTATCGGTGGCTGGTGCCTGGTCCGGGCGACGAGCGCGCGCTGCTCGAGCGTTACGGCAGGATGTTCGATGCTCTGGCAGCGCTCGACAAGCGCAAGCCCGGACCGGATTCCCCGCTGATGGTGCAACTCGTCGACAGCTATCGCTCGCTCTTCCCACAGGAGAGCGACCGGATGCTGACGATTCTGCTGGACACGACGTACGGCGCCACTGCGGACGCCAGCCTGACGCCGGCTGTGGAGAGCGTCGCTGCGCGCGGCAGATCCGGTGACATGGAGGCGTTCGTCGGCGAGCTCACGACTTCCCGCAAGGCGTTCGCAAAGCTCCGCGAGTCGGTGCTGAAGGATCCCGCGACCGCCGGCGCGGCGCTCGGTCCGAACCTCTGGCTGTTGAGCGACACGCCGATGGGCGGTCCGGACCCGAAGGCGAAGACCGCGATCAATCTCAACACCGCCGAACGCGACGAGCTGTTGAAGCTGCCGGGTATCGATGCGGCGTCCGCTGACAAGATCCTGGCGAGCCGTCGTCGCGACGGACTGTTCCGGAATCTCGGCGACTTCGCCGCCCGCGCCGGATTGAGCGCGGACGCGAAGAGCAAGCTGGCGGAAATGACGCGCGCGATGGAGAAAGCGGGCGTCTACTCGCGCGAGTGAAGATATCTCAGAAGATGCTCTCGCCAAGATCGCCAAGATCGCC
The DNA here is from genome assembly GCA_035275585.1 of Steroidobacteraceae bacterium. Lineage (GTDB taxonomy): Bacteria > Pseudomonadota > Gammaproteobacteria > Steroidobacterales > Steroidobacteraceae > Steroidobacter. Next base: position 9,561 of record DATEML010000279.1, read on the forward strand.
AAGAAGAATCCTGTCTTTCACGGGATTTTTCTGACCTTGGCGATCTTGGCGGTCTTGGCGAGAATTTATCCGGCTCTTATGCTGACACCGTCTCCCAATACTGCTCCATCTTCTTCCTCAGCGCCGCGTCCGGAAGCGCGCCGCGCCCGGCCGCCTGGTTGTCTTCCGCATGCTTCAGCTTCGTCGTGCCCGGGATCGCGCACGTGACCGCCGGATGCGAAACGACATACTTCAGCAGCAGCTGCGCCCAGGACGTCGCGCCGATCTCGCTCGCCCACGGCGGCAGCGGTTTATCGCCGATGCTGGACATGAGCGAGCCGCGGCGGCCGCCGAGCGGCACGTTTGCAACCACGGCGACGCCGCGCTCCTGCGCGAGCGGCAGGATCTTCTCCTCGGCGCTGCGATTGCCGAGCGAGTAGTCGACCTGGATGAAGTCGAGCTGCTGGCCGCGCATCACGCGCAGCATCTCTTCGTAGTGCCCGTCCTGCGACGTCGTGACGCCGAGATAGCGGATCTTGCGGGACTGCTTGTATTCGCGGAATGCGGGCAGCTGCTGATCCGCGTTGTTCATGTTATGGACCTGCAGCAGCTCGATGTGGTCGGTGCGCAGGCGGCGGAACGACTCGTCCATCGCGGCCTTCATGTCGGCGATCGAGCCCATTGGCGTCTTGGTCGCGAGGAAGTAGTCCTTGCGGTTGCCGAGCGCGGCTAGCATCTCGCCGATGACTTCCTCGGACTTGCCGTACTGGTGCGCGGTATCGATCACGCGCCCGCCCAGCGACGCCATCCGTTGTAAAACTTCCTTGCGCGAGGCGAGCTCGGTGGCGTCCGTCACGCCATAGGCGTTCGTGCCGAGGCCGATGACGGGAATCTTTTCGCCGCTCGACGGAATCGCCTTCAGGATCGGTGCGCTTTCTGCGGACTCCGCGCCCGGGGCGTGCAGCGCAATCGCCACGCCGCCGGCGATACCGGCACGTAGAACATCACGGCGCGATAGGAGTGAAGAGATCGTACGGTTCATCGGCGGTCTCCCGGGCATTCCGAAGGGAGCACCGATACTAGCCGACGCCTTGCCGGCGCGACTACCTCAGAGGGCGCCGGCAGTCGCACAGATCGCGGATTCGAAATTGCTCGCGTCGACGAAGATCGGCGCGCCGAAGCGGACGTGAATCGTGTACCAGCTCGGATGCATCGTCCACGTGTGACGACGGTGGCGCAGGAACACGCAGAAGTAGGACTGCAGGTCGCCGTGCCACACGCAGTAGATGAAGTTGCGATCCGCCGGCAGTGTCTCCAGGCCTTCATGACGGATGCGGCAGGTCCAGTTGATCAGGCAGTGGCAGGCGAACTGCGCGAGGCCGACTCCATAGCCATACGGCACGGTATCCATCCGGTATTTCGAGACAGCGGCGATCACGAAGCCATGGCGGGATCATAGGGAGCGAGTGCCGGCCTCACACTACGGATAGCTCATTTCGCCCATGTTGGACGGTGACCCCGTCCGCCCTGCGGGTGACCCGGACGAAACTTTCAAAGAGAATTCGCTGCGGCGATGTCGAGAAGCCGTCCGCGGCTCCGACTTGGGGGTGAAGGCAGCCCATATCGGGCGCCGCCGCAGAAACAGGAGCCGGTGTCATGAAATACATGCTGATGATGAATTGTCCGCGCGATGGCTACGACCAGTTCACGAGCTGGCCGAAGAAGGACATCGAGGCGCACATCGCCTTCATGGGCTCGTTCTCGCAGAAGCTGCATGCCTCGGGCGAGTGGGTCGACGGGCAGGGGCTGGACGCGCCGACGCAGGCGAAGATCGTGCGCGCGGGCAAGGACGGCAAGCCGGTCACCGATGGCGTGTTCCCCGAGTCGAAGGAGTATCTCGCTGGCTACTGGATCGTGGACGTCGACAGCCCGCAGCGCGCCTACGAGCTCGCGGCAGAAGCTTCGGCAGCGCCCGGGCCGGGCGGGGCGCCGTTCAACATGCCGATCGAGGTCCGCCAGGTGATGAGCGGGCCGCCCGAGACGACGTGACCGTAACGTCGCTGGACCCTCGGGCCGAGCAGCTGCTGCGCGATCTGGCGCCGCAGGTGCTCGGCGCGACCCTGCGACGCTTCCGCGATTTCGGAGCC
>DATEML010000280.1:0-8529 GCA_035275585.1 Steroidobacteraceae bacterium
GAACGTCAGGTCGTCCTGGAAGCCCCAGCCCTTCTGACCCTTGTCCTGAAACTCCTCGCCGCCGCCGAGATTGATGATGGCCTTGCGATCCGGCGTCACGGCGCGGTAACCGTTCGCGAGCGTCACCGGCCGGGGATTGAAATCCGCGTCCTCGTACGTGATGTGCGCGTCGTTGAGGAAGCGAGCGCTGGTGTACTGATAGCGCAGGTCGATACGCGTCTCCTCATTCTGCTTGTCGCTGGCGAACTGCGCGGTGTTGCGGTCGCCGATGTTGGAGATCTCGCTCTCCTTGCGGTGCTTGCCGGTGAGCTCCAGCAGGTGGTCGTCGCCTGCCAGCCAGTCGATCTTCGCGAAGTACAGATCCTCGGAGAACGGGGCGCTGACCGGTCCGAGCAGCGCCTGGATGTCGGGCGGCACTGCGCTCGGCGGGACCCCTTCACCGAGCGAGACGGTGTCCGGCGTCTCGAACTCCTTGCCTTCGTAGGTCACGAAGAAATGCATCTTGTCGCGGATGATCGGGCCGCCGAACGCGATGCCGTACTGCTTCTGCTCCGATTCTGCCTTCTTGCCGTCGCGCGCTTCGATCGGGTCCGACGCACGCCAGTTCTCGTTGGTGAAGTCGTAGAACGCCTTGGACTCGAACTCGTTCGTGCCCGAGCGCGTCACCGCGACGACCGCGGCGCTGCTCAGCTGGTCGAACTCCGCCTTGTAGTTCGACGTGATGACCTTGTACTCGCCGATCGCGAGCTGCGGGAACGGATTGCCGCGCGTCAGCGTCTGGCCGCTGACGCCGCCGCGCAGGACGTAGTTCTTCTGGCCCACGCCGTCGATGAAGACGTTCACGCCGTTCGCGGACTGCGCGCCGCTGCGCAGCTCGCTGGTCGCGCCGTCGCCGCTGGTCGCGAACTGCACGCCCGGCACGATGTCCGCGAACGCGAGGAAGTTGCGCGAGTTCTGCGGCAGCGCTTCGATCTGTCGCGGCGTCACGTACGTCGCGACTTCGGAAGTGCGCGTCTCATACAACTGCGTCGCAGTGACCGTCACCGATTCGATGTTCTCGGCTGCAGCGGCGAGCCCCATGTCCAGTGTCGCGGTCTGACCGACTTGCAGCGTCACCAGTCGCGCTGTCGCACCGGTCGGTCCGGTGGCTTCGACCTTGTAAGTGCCCGGCGGCAGGCCGGCCAGTGTGTAGTTGCCGTCCGCCTCCGTCTGCACGCGACGGCTCAGACCGGTTTCCGTGTTGGTCGCGGTGACGCTGGCGGCGCCCACCGGTTGCTCGCCGACGCTCACTTGGCCGCGCAACGTCGCGCTCACCGACTGCGACAGGGCGTGGGGTGCAGCGGCCAGAAGACATGCGGCGACAGCAGTGCTCAACAGCCGGCGATCGAACCGGCGCGGGATCGAGGTCACGTGTTTCATGGTCAGTCCTTCTCTTGTTGCACGCCCGAGACCCATCCACTCTCAACTGACGGGGCGTGCTTCGTGGCGGAATATGTTTCCGCATCCTCAATGAATCTGCTGCCGGAGGAGTTCCGACATGTAATAAAGGCGAAAGCAGCTCAGACCTCAGCCAGAGTGCGCGTACGCGTACGGTCCGCCCTTCTCCAGCGCCGCGCGGTACGCAGACCGCGCTTGCAGTCGCGTCAATAGCGCGGAAAGGCGCGGATGAGCTTCGCCGAGTAGCCGCTGCGCAACGGTCACCTCCAGCGGGAAACTCATCTGCACATCGGCAACGGTGAGCGCAGAGCCCGTCAAGAATTGCGAAGAGCCGAGCGAGTCTTCGACGTACGCGAGGTGCATGCGAATAGCGCTATTGACTCGCTCCAGCATCGGCTTGGCCGGCTCGCCGACGCGGTCGAGATAGAGCTTCACGAGCAGCTGCATCATCAGCGACCCTTCGGCGTAGTGGACCCAATAGCGGCAGGCTTCGTACTCGCGCGTGCCTCGCTCGGGCACGAAGCGGCCGGCGCCGTAATGCTCGACCAGGTACTCGATGATCGCACCGGATTCCGCGAGCACGAAGTCGCCGTCGCGGATGACGGGCGACCGGCCGAGCGGATGGATGTTCTTGAGCTCGGGCGGCGCGAGCATGGTCTTGGCGTCGCGCTCGTAGCGCACGACGGTGTAAGGGACGCCGAGCTCCTCCAGCATCCACAGGACCCGCTGCGAGCGGGAGTTGTTGAGATGATGAACTTCGATCATGGCCAGCCTCCCCGTTTGAATCGAACGTGTCTATTCGAGCGCAGCACCTGCGCGCTCGCGCGCGATCAGCAGCACGACGCCCGTGATCAGCAATGCGATTGCAAGGTAAGCACTGAGCGCGAGTGTCGTGCCGTACACTTTCTGCAGCGTCGCGAACATGACCGGCGCGATGCCTCCGCCCACGATCCCGGCCAGCGTGTAGGCGAGTGACGCGCCGGCGTAGCGCACGCGGGTCGGAAACTGCTCGGCGATGAAGGCAGCCTGCGGCCCGTACATCATGGCGTGCACGACGAGGGCCGCGGCAATTGCGAACGTGATCGCGACCGGCGACCCGGTGTCGAGCAAAGGAAAGAACGCGAATGCAAGCGCCAGCGCGCACAGGACGCCGGCGCCGTACACGACGCGACGACCGTAGCGGTCGGACAGACCGCCGAAGATCGGGATCGTCACCGCATTGCAGGCGCCGCCGATCGAGAGCGCGATCAACGCGAGCGTGCGCGAAACTCCGACCGTCGTGGTGAGATACGAGAGCGCGAACACGGCGGCGAGCGAATACAGAACATCCGGCCCGATGCGCGCGCCGCCGCCGAGCAGGAGCTTGCGCCAATGGGCGCGAACGACCTCGCCGACCGGCGCACGCGCCTGCGCCTTCTCGCGTTCGAGCTGTCGGAACAGGGGTGTTTCCTGGACGCCGATCCGGATCCACAAGCCGAATCCGACCAGCACGACGCTTGCGAAGAACGGCAGTCGCCAGCCCCATGCGAGAAAACTCTCGCTGTCGAGCTGCGAGATCACGACCGCGATCGAACCCGTGGCGAGCAAGGTGCCGAGCGAAGGTCCCATCTGCGCCCACGAGGCATTGCGGCCACGCCGATGCTGATCGCCGTGCTCGACAGAAAGCAGCACTGCGCCAGCCCATTCGCCGCCGAGCGCTGCGCCCTGGACGAAGCGCAGCGCGACGAGCAGCACGGGGCTCAGGACTCCGGCCGTCTCGTACGTCGGCAGCGCTCCGATGAGGGCCGTCGTCACGCCCATCGCGATCAGCGTCACGACCAGGACGAAGCGCCGCCCGTAGCGATCGCCGAGGTGTCCGAAGATCACGCCGCCGATCGGCCGCGAGAAGTAGCCGACCGCGAAGGTCGAGAACGCCAGGATCGTGCCGGTCAGCGGATCGAACGATGGAAAGAACAGGCGGTTGAACGCCAGCGCCGCGAGTGTGTTGTAGATGGCGAAGTCGTAGTACTCGAGCATCGTGCCGACGATGCTCGCGACGGCCAGCCGGCCGGGGCGCGCAGACTCAGCCAAAACCGCCTCCGCCCGGTGTCTGAATGACGAAGACGTCGTCCGCGTTCAGCTGCGCGACATGCGTCGCGCCGAAATGCTCGACGCTGCCGTCGACGCGCTCGATCCAGTTCTTCCCCGTTGCTCCGGGCTGCCCGCCGGCGAGGCCGAAGGGTGCGATCTTGCGATGATTCGCGAGCAGCACCGCCGTCATCGGCTGCAGGAAGCGAAGCCGACGCTCGGTACCGTCGCCGCCGCGATGCCGTCCCGCGCCGCCGGAGCCGCGACGGATGCGGAAATCCTCCAGCCGCACCGGGAAGCGCCACTCCAGCACTTCGGGATCGGTCAGTCGCGAGTTCGTCATGTGCGTCTGCACCGCCGACGCGCCGTCGAAATCCGCCCCAGCACCCGATCCGCCGCAGATGGTCTCGTAGTATTGATGCGCACCGTCGCCGAACGTGAAGTTGTTCATCGTGCCCTGACTGGCTGCGAGCGCCCCGAGTGCTCCATACAGGCAATCGGTGACGCATTGCGAAGTCTCGACGTTGCCGGCGACGACTGCAGCCGGATACTGCGGATTGAGCATCGAGCCCACGGGCACGCAGAGCTGTAGCGGCTTGAGGCAGCCCGCATTCATCGGAATCTCGTCGTTCACGAGCGTGCGGAACACGTACAGCACGGCTGCCCGCGTCACGGGGGCAGGCGCATTGAAATTGTTGGGTTGCTGCGCGCTGGTGCCGGCGAAGTCGATGTTCGCCGCGCGCGCCTGCTTGTCGATACGAATCGAGACGCGCACGCGGGCGCCGTTGTCCATCGGGTATTCGAAGTCACCGTCGGTGAGCGCATCGATGACGCGACGCACGGCTTCTTCGGCGTTGTCCTGCACGTGCTGCATATATGCATGCACCACGGGCAAGCCGAAGTGTCCCACCATCGCCGCGAGTTCCGTTCCGCCCTTGTGGCACGCCGCCACCTGCGCGCGCAGGTCTGCGAGGTTCTGCTCGACGTTGCGCGCCGGATACTTGCCGCCCGACAGCAACGCGCGCAGCTCTGCTTCGAGAAAGACTCCGTTGGCGACCAGCTGCACGTTGTCGAGCAGCACGCCCTCCTCGTCGATATGCGCCGAGTCGGACGGCATCGAGCCGGGGGTGATGCCGCCGATGTCGGCGTGATGGCCGCGCGCAGCAACGTAGAAAGAAGGTGACGAGGGTGACGGGGGTGACGAGAGTGACGAAGAGTCCGGCCCCGTCACTCGCGTCACTTTCGTCACTCCCGTCACTTCCAAAAATACCGGCATCACCACCGTCACGTCCGGCAGATGCGTCCCGCCCGCGTACGGCGCGTTCAGCACGTAGACGTCGCCCGGCCGCATGGTGTCGCCACGCCGACGCATGATCTCCTGCACCGACTCGCCCATCGAGCCGAGGTGCACGGGCATGTGCGGCGCGTTCGCGATCAGGTTGCCCTGCGCATCGAACAGCGCGCAGGAGAAATCCAGCCGCTCCTTGATGTTGACGGAGGTCGCGGTGTTCGCGAGCGTCACGCCCATCTGCTCGGCGATGGACATGAACAGGTTGTTGAACACCTCCAGCAGTACCGGATCGACGCGCGTGCCGATCGCGCTCGCCCGCTGCAACGGCTCGATTCGCCGCAGCAGCAAGTGATTCAGCGCCGTCACCTCCGCGCGCCAGCCCGGCTCGATCACGATCGTCGTGTTGCGCTCGCGGATGACGGCGGGTCCCGTAATCGTGTCCTGAGGCCGCAGCGAATCGCGATCGAAGAACGGCGTGTCGTGCCACTGCTCGCCGAAGAACACCGGACGCACGATTGGAGCTGCCGATCGACTCTCTGTGGGTTGGGCTTTGGCCCAGCTCTCCGTCCTGTTCGATCCCACCGCCTCCGCCGAGATCGACTCGATCACCAGCTTCCGCTCCGGCATCAGGAAGCCATAACGCAGCTGATACTGATCGAGAAACAAGCTCGTCAGCTCTGCCGCCTTCGTTGCGACCGGCAGCTGCAACGTGCTGTCCGTGCCTTCGTACTTGAGCGCCACGCGCCGCACGATCGTGATGTCCGCGTCCGCGATTCCCTGCGCGAGCAGCGACTCCCGTGCGTCGCTCACGAGTACCGCAAACGGCGCGTGCAACTCTGCCAGTGCACGATCGTCGAGGACTGCTTCGACCGCGCGCTGCTTCATCATCGTCACGTCGGCGAGGCCAATCCCGTACGCCGACAGGACACCTGCGAGCGGATGCATGAACACCGTCTGCATGCCGAGGGCATCTGCGACCAGGCAGGCGTGCTGACCCGCTGCGCCGCCGAAGCACGACAGCGTGTATTCGGTCACGTCGTGACCGCGCTGCACGGAGATCTTCTTGATCGCGTTCGCCATGTTCTCGACCGCGATCCTGATGCAGCCGGCGGCGACGCTGTGCGGCGTCTGCGGCACGCCGGTTGCGTTCTGGATGTCTGCGGCCAGCGCGCGGAATCGTTCGGCGACGACTTGTCCGTCGAGCGGTTGATCGCCGCCATGCCCGAACACTGCAGGAAAGAACTCAGGTTGAATCCGGCCGAGCAGCACATTGCAATCGGTGACCGTCAGCGGACCGCCGCGGCGATATGCAGCAGGTCCCGGGTCTGCACCGGCGGATTCCGGGCCGACTCGCAGGCGCACGCCGTCGAACTGACAGATCGATCCCCCGCCCGCCGCGACCGTGTGAATCTGCATCAACGGCGCGCGCAGCCTGACGCCGGCGACTTCCGCATCGAACGCGCGCTCATATTCGCCGGCGTAGTGCGCGACGTCCGTCGACGTGCCGCCCATGTCGAAGCTGATGATCTTGCGGATGCCGGCCTGCTGCGCGGTGCGCGCCGCGCCGACGATGCCGCCCGCCGGCCCGGAGAGAATCGCGTCCTTGCCCTGAAACTGCTGCGCATCGGCGAGACCGCCCGAGGACTGCATGAACTGCAGCTTCACCCCGGGCAACTGGGCGGCGACCTGGTTCACGTAGCGCCGCAGGACTGGCGATAGATACGCATCGACGACCGTCGTATCGCCGCGCGCAACCAGCTTCATCAGCGGGCTGACCTGGTGCGAGACGGAGACCTGCACGAAGCCGATGCGCCGCGCGAGAGCTTCCAACTGCGATTCGTGCTGCGGATAGCGGTAGCCATGCAGCAGCGCGATGGCACACGAGCGGATTCCGCGATCGAACGCTGAGCGCAGGTCCCTCTCCGCCTGTTGCAGGTCTGCAGCGCGCACGACTTCGCCGTGGGCGCCGATACGCTCGTCGATCTCGACGACCTGCTCGTACAGCATCGACGGCAGTTCGATGTGCCGGACGAACAGTTTCGGGCGATGCTGATAGCCAATACGCAGCGCGTCCGCGAAGCCGCGCGTGATCGCCAGTACCGTGCGATCGCCCTTGCGCTCGAGCAGGGCGTTGGTGGCAACAGTCGTGCCCATTCGCACGACGTCGATCGCGCCCGCCGGGATCGGCTGGTCGCCGACCCCGAGCAGCTCACGGATACCTTGCACGGCCGCGTCGCTGTAGCGCTCCGGATTCTCGGACAACAGCTTCAGCGTAACGAGCACACCGTCCGGCTGGCGGCCGACGATGTCCGTGAACGTGCCGCCGCGATCGATCCAGAATTGCCAGCGCGCGGGCATTCCTATTTGGACAACCGCTTGGAGACCGCCTCGGCCTGCGCAAACGCGCGCAGCAGGTTCTCGCCGGCGAGCAGCTTCAGGTCCTGATCGCTCCAGCCGCGGCGGATCAGCTCCGCGAACAGGTTCGGATACATGGAAACATCCGACAGGCCCTGCGGCCACTCCGAGTTGCCGTCGAAGTCGCCGCCGAGGCCGATATGCTCGACGCCCGCGACGTCACGGATGTGCTCGATGTGATCCGCAACCTTCGCGATCGAGGTCGGCGGCATCTTGAGCTTGCCGAGGACTTCCTCTTCGATCTGCGCGCGCTCTGCGTCGCTCTTGCCGATGGAGCGCCGCGTGATCTCCTCCATCGCGGGCACCTGGATCGCCGCGACCGCCGGATCGATGAAGCCGGCGACGAACGTCACCATCACGACGCCGCCGTTGGTCTTGAGGCGCCGCAGGATATCGTCCGGCACATTGCGCTTCACGTCGCAGATCGCCCGCGCCGAGGAATGCGAGAAGATCACCGGCGCCTGCGAGACGCGCAGCGCATCGTCCATCGTGCCGTCTGACGTGTGCGACAGGTCGACCAGCATGCCGAGCTTGTTCATCTCGAGCACGACCTGCTCGCCGAACGGCGTCAGCCCGCCGTGCTCCGGCGGCTTCGCCTGCGAGTCCGCCCAGCTCAGGTTCACGTTGTGCGTCAACGTCATGTAGCGCACGCCGAGATCGTAGTAAGCCCGCAGCGCGCCGAGCGAGTCCTCGATCGCGTGCCCGCCTTCCATGCCGAGCAGCGATGCGATCTTGCCGGCTTTGTGCGCGGCGCGGATATCGGCCACGGAGGTCGCGAACTGCAGCCGGTCCGGATACTGCGCGATGATCCGCCGTGCGATGTCGATCTGCTCGAGCTGCGTGCGCGCGAAGCCGCCACTGAGCTCGCCTGGGATGTACACGGACCAGAACTGAGCACCGACGCCACCGAGCTTCAGACGCGCGAGGTCCGTTGCGCCCGGCGTGGGCTTGCGCAGGTCATACGCTTTGACGTCGCCCGGCGCAGTTTTGTTTTCGCGGATCGCCCACGGCAGGTCGTTGTGACCGTCGACGAGAATCGTCGACTGCAGCAACTTGCGCGCGTGCGCCAGCGCCGCATCGTCGGACGCATGCGCGGCCGTGACGAACGACAACCCAATGAGCAGTGCCCCACAGAAACGCTTGAACATCACGATCTTTCCTCTCTTCATTGCAATCGGTCCGCACCCGGTACCAGCAGCGAGTCCCCGACGTTGGCGGTCTTGCGGCCCTTCACCAGGTCGTCGAGCCACTTCGTCAGCGCCACGTCGTCCACCTTCGCGGTGTAGAAGTCGGGCCGCGTCAGAACGGTATGCACCGCA
>DATEML010000281.1:0-72060 GCA_035275585.1 Steroidobacteraceae bacterium
GCGCACCGGCGAGTCATCGTGGCTGCCTCGCTCGGCACGATGTTCGAGTGGTACGACTTCTATCTGTACGCATCGCTGGCCGCGACCATCGGCAGACAGTTCTTCGCGGGCATCAACGAGACGACCGCGTTCATCTTCGCGCTGCTGGCCTTTGCCGCGGGATTTGCCGTGCGACCGTTCGGCGCGATCATCTTCGGACGGCTCGGCGACCTGGCCGGTCGCAAGTACACGTTCCTGATCACGATCGTCATCATGGGCGTGGCGACGGCGCTGGTCGGCGTGCTGCCCGGACAAGCGACGATCGGCGTGGCCGCGCCGATCATCCTCATCGTCCTACGCCTGCTGCAAGGCCTGGCAGTCGGCGGTGAATACGGCGGCGCCGCGACCTACATCGCCGAGCACGCGCCGCCCGGCCGGCGCGCTTACTACACGAGCTGGATCCAGATCACCGCGACCGCGGGCATGATCCTGTCGCTGATCGTGATCCTCGGCTGCCGCTGGCTGCTCGGCGAGCAGTTCGAAAGCTGGGGCTGGCGCGTGCCATTTCTGCTCTCGATCATCCTGCTGGTGATCTCCGTCTACATCCGGCTGCAGCTGCAGGAGTCGCCGGTCTTCCACGAGATGCGCGCCAGCGGCAAGCTGTCCAAGCATCCGGTGCGCGAGTCGCTCGGACGCTGGCGCAACCTCAGGCTCGTGCTGCTGGCGCTGTTCGGCTGCATGGCGGGCCAGGCCGTGGTCGGCTACGTCTCGCTGGTCTACATGAACCTGTTCCTGACGCAGACGCTCAAGGTCGACGCGGCGACCTCGAACCTGCTGCTGGCCGCGGCGCTCGCGGCGGCCGTGCCGTTCTACATCGTCGTCGGCAAGCTCGCGGACCGCTTCGGACGCAAACCGCAGGTCATGATCGGTTGTCTGCTCGCGGCGCTGACGTTCTTTCCGATTTTCCGCGGACTGACGCACTACGCGAATCCGCAGATCGAGGCCGCACAGGCCAACAGCCCGGTCGTCGCCGTGGCCGATCCGCGCGAGTGCAGCTTTCAGTTCGATCCGGTCGGCGGCGCGCGCTTCACGAGCTCCTGCGACGTCGCCAAGAGCGTGCTCGCTGGCCAGCGTATTCCGTATTCGAATGAAGCGGCGGCGCCCGGAACGGTCGCAGTCGTGAAGGTCGGCGCCGTGCAGATCACGGCGTTCGATGGCACGGCAGCGAGCGCCGACGAGTTCAAGTCGCGCAGCGCGCAGTTCAAGTCGCAGCTGTCCGCAGCGTTGCAGGACGCCGGCTATCCCGCGAGCGCGGATCCGCAGCGCATCGACTACGTGATGGTGTTCCTGCTGTTGTGGGTGATGGGCGTGCTCGGAGTCATGACCTACGGCCCGATCGCGGCGTGGCTCGTGGAGCTGTTTCCGCCGCGCATCCGCTACACGTCGATGTCGCTGCCGTATCACCTCGGCAACGGCTGGTTCGGCGGATTTCTGCCGAGCATCGCGTTCGCGATGATCGCTTACACCGGCAACATCTATTCGGGGCTGTGGTATCCGCTGATCGTGTGCCTGATGACGGCCGTCATCGGCACATTCTTCCTGCGGGAAACCAACGGCGCCGAAGCGACCGACTGATTATTTCTTCTGCGCGTCGATCAGCGCGTCCGCTGCCGACACCAGCAGCTTGTGCGGCCCGTCCTTGCCGAACACTTGCGCGGCGGAGAACGCCCCATCCACCAGCATCACGATCTGGTCGGTGACGATCGCCGGAGCGCGCACGCCGATCTTCTCGACGAGCGCACTCACGCGGCGCCGCAGCTCTTCCATCACCTCGCGCGCGACGAGACGCGCCGGATGCTGGTCGTCCGCGAATTCGACGGTGACGTTCATGAAGGGACAGCCGCGATACTGCGGGCTGCTGACGAACTTCGCGATACCGGCGAGCTGGGCGCGTAACTGTTCGCGCGCGTCCGGCTGACTGTGCGCAGCGGTGTAATCCCAGCCGGCCCAGCGACACTTCGCTTCTTCTTCGATCACTGCCGCGATCAGCGCGTCCTTCGAAGGAAACCAGCGATAGAGGCTGGTCTTGGCGACACCGGATTGCGCGACGACTGTGTCCACGCCCACGGCGCGCACGCCTTCGCGATAGAACAACTCGCGCGCGGTGTTGAGAATCCGATCGCGCACACTCTCCGTACCGCTCACGGCCTCTTCGGCCGCGCGCGCCCGTCCGGCTTTGACCATTCCAAACCCCCCGACATGCTCTGTAGTGTGTTCTTGACACGATACAGACCTGTACGTACTATCGCAAACAGACAGGTCTGTAGCGCGACCTAATGTAGCCCGGGCACCTGGCCAGTGCAACCAGCCGAACGTTAGCGCAGCGCAGCAGTCCTGTCCCAGCCCCGCCCCTGATTCCCGTGTGGAGAGGACCATGAAGACAGTTTTCGTTTCTGGCCTGACGATACTGGCTGCCGCGACAGCCCTGCTGACCGCCTCCGTTGCATCCGCGGACGCGACCTGCAAGCCGCGGCTCATCGACAAAGCAACCAGCTTTCCGCTCACCGCGCAGATTCGCGGCCAGGAAGGCACCGTGTACATGAACGTCGTCATCGACGAGAACGGCCGCGCGCAGCGTGCCGACCTGCAGCGCTCCAGCGGCTACAGCAAGCTGGATCGCGCAGCGACGCGTAGCGCAGTCGACAACTGGGTATTCGACGTGTCGGCGTGCGAGCGCAAGGATCTGCCGGTGACTCACGTGGTCGCAGTCGAGTACCACAACAACTCGTACTGAGCCGCAGCGCTTCATTCGATTTCTTTTGTGCGCGGACGACCCCCGCAGCTAGCCCTCCTCCGCGAATAGCGGAGGAGGGATCTTTTTTCCTAGATCACTCCGTCGCGCGCCAGCGCCTGCAGCTCGCGCTCGTCCACACCCAGCCGACCGAGCACTTCGTGCGTATGCTGACCTAGCAACGGCGGCGCCGACTCGTAGCGCGGCGGCGTCGCGGACATGCGGATAGGATTCGCGACGCTCGGCACAGTACCCGCCAGCGGATGCGGCAGCTCGAACTGCAGGCCGCGGCTCTTCACCTGCGGATGCGCGAACACCTGCGCGAGGTCGTTGATCGGCCCGACCGGCACGCCGATCGGCTCCAGCAACGCGACCCATTCGGCGACCGTGCGTCCGTGCATGATTTCGGCGAGCAGCGGCACGATCACGTCGCGATGACGGACGCGATCGGCATTCTTGCGGAAGCGTGCATCCTCGTGCAGCGCGCAGCCCGCGGCTGCGCAGAACTTCGCGAACTGCGTGTCGTTGCCGACGGCGAGCACGAGCTGGCCGTCCGCTGCGTCGAATACCTGGTAAGGCACGATGTTCGCGTGCGCGTTGCCCATGCGGTGCGGCGCGTGGCCTGCAATCAGGTAATTCATGCTCATGTTCGCGATCATGGAAACCTGCGTGTCGAGCAGCGCCATGTCGATGTACTGCCCTTCCCCGGTGCGCGCACGGTGAAACAGCGCAGCGAGAATCGCCACGGTCGCGTACATACCCGTCGAGAGGTCGGCGACCGCCACGCCGACTCGCTGCGGTCCGCCGCCCGGCCGCGCCTCCACCTCGCCGGTGATGCTCATCAAGCCGCCCATCGCCTGGATGATGAAGTCGTAGCCCGCGACGCTGCGCATCGGTCCGGTCTGCCCGAAGCCGGTGATCGAGCAGTAGACGAGACCGGGATTGAGCGCACGCAGCTGCTCGTATCCGAGGCTGTAGCGCGTCAGGTCGCCCGCCTTGTAATTTTCGATCAATACGTCGCTTTGCGTTGCGAGCCGGCGCGCGAGCTCCTGCCCAGCCGGCTTCGCGATATCGAGCGTGACGGATTTCTTGCCGCGATTCGCCGCGAGGAAGTAGGCCGATTCGTGCGTATCGCGACCCTCGCGGTCCTTCAGGTACGGTGGTCCCCAGCCGCGCGTGTCGTCGCCGCTCCCCGGCCGCTCGATTTTGATCACCTCCGCGCCGAGATCGGCGAGGATCTGGCCGCACCACGGGCCGGCGAGCACGCGGCTCATGTCGAGCACGCGCACGCCCGACAAAGCTCCGGCCGGTGGGCGCTGTGAACCTGCGGTCATGAGTGTCGTGATCCTCGTCCCAGGGCGGACAATTGCGGCAAATGCGGTGAACGAATGTACACGCGACCGCTCTGATCTGGACAGAGCGAGGCGCATCATGAGCATCAGAACAGGTACCCTCCTGCTGATCGTCGGCACCGGCCTGACTCTGGCCGGCGGCATCGCCCGCGCCGACGACGCGGCAACGACGAGCAGCCCGCCCGCCCCCGCGAAACCGCTCGACTTGCGCCCGCCCGACATCACGAAGCTGTACACGAGCCAGCAGCTCGCCGACCTGCTCGAGAAGATGGAAGCAAAGAACATCGAGGAAATAGAAGTGGAAGGCGCGCGCGTGCCGCCGCCGACATTCACGCCCCGCGTCTGGCCAGGAATCGCCGCACCGTTCTGGGCGCTGCTGCATCCGACGCAGGCGTGGCGCATTTTCGCGCCGCTCGCGCCGGATCAGGCCCGCGACAACAAGCCGCCCGACACCGAGGGCTATCTCGAACCCGCCGGCGTTCCGCCGGGCCCGTTCGATCACTGATCCGTCCGACGAGCACAATCGATGTGCGAGAATGCGCACTAGATGACGAGCGCTTCCTTTTCCGAACCGCGCCCGCGGCTCGTGACGCTGCACGGCGGCTGTAACTTTCGCGATATCGGCGGTTATCCGACCCAGACCGGTCGCACGGTGCGCTGGGGGCGCGTCTATCGTGCGGGCGTGCTGAGCTATTTCACCGACCGCGATCACGACATCCTGCACGGCCTGGACGTACGCGCGATCTGCGATCTGCGCCGGGCCGAAGAGCGCGAGCGTGAGCCCAGCGCGTGGCCCGCCGGCAAGAACCAGCAACGACCTGCGCACCTGCACTGGGACGACGGCAGCAACACGCCGACGATCCGCGCGTTCGCAGCGCATCGTCCAGCCACTGCGGCCGGCATGTTCGACGCGATGATCGATCTCTATCGCGCGCTGCCCGCATGGATGGCGGCGCGCATCCGCGGCATGTTCGACTGCATCGCAGCCGGCTCGGTCCCGCTCGTCGTGCACTGCGCGGCAGGCAAGGATCGTACTGGCGTGGCGATCGCCGTATTGCTGTGTGCGCTCGACGTCTCGCGAGAAACGGTAATCGAAGACTATCTGTTGACGAACGACGCAGGCGATTTCGAGCAGTTCCTGCGCACGCGCCACGACACGCAGTTCGGGCTGACGGACATCCACCATCCGTTGCTGTCGATGCCCAATGACATCCGGCGCGTACTGTTCAGCGCGCATCCGGAGTTCCTGCAGGCAGCATTCGACAGCATCGATGCGCTCGGCGGACTCGATCGATACCTGGAGAAGACGGTCGCCGTGAGCCAGGAACAACGGACAGCCGTGCTCGAGAAGATGCTTACGGCATGACCGGCGGCCGATAGTCCAGCGTGAGCCCGAACAGCCACAGCAGGAACAGCACCAGCGGTACGTGCACGACGAACTGCACGATCGTGAAGCCGGTGATGTCGCGCGCCTTCAGCCCGAGGATTCCCAGCAGCGGCAGCATCCAGAATGGATTGATCAGGTTCGGCAGCGCTTCGGCGGCGTTGTAGACCTGCACTGCCCAGCCGAGATGCACCCGCAGCTCGTTCGCCGCCTGCATGACGTACGGTGCCTCGATGATCCACTTGCCGCCGCCTGACGGCACGAAGAAACCGAGCACCGCCGAATACACGCCCATCACGACCG
Organism: Steroidobacteraceae bacterium; assembly: GCA_035275585.1. GTDB lineage: Bacteria > Pseudomonadota > Gammaproteobacteria > Steroidobacterales > Steroidobacteraceae > Steroidobacter. The sequence continues at coordinate 5,810 of DATEML010000281.1, forward strand.
GAAAAGACTCGCGGCTCGCAGCCTGCGTGAACAGGTTCGCGAGATGCTGCGCAATGCTCGCACCGCCATCGCCCGTGGCCGCGGTGATGATCGCCGCGATTCCGCCGTAGAACGGAAACTGCACCAGCACGCCGCTCACGCTCGGCACGCCGCGGTGTACCGCGTCGAGGAACACGCGCGGCCGCCAGCACAGCAGCAGACCCAGCATCAGGAACAGGAAGTTGTAGGTGTTGAGATTCGAGATCGCCGCGCTCGCACCCTTCGTTGCGAACTCGTGAGCGAGCCACGCAGCACCGAGCCCGGCGATGATGATGTTGAGCCAGGGTGCGTGCTCGAGCCACTCGCCTGGGCGCGTGCTGCGGACAGCAGGCTGCTGCCGCACGGCATCGACGATTCCATAATCACGCGCGGTGCGCGCCTGCGACGCTGGCGGCGCGGTCAGCCACGCGATCGCCAGCGTGACGACGATGAGAATTGCGGTCAGCGCCCATGACTGCCACAGAAAGATCGTCTGCTCGAACGGGATGACGCCGGTGATCGCGAGCAGAGCCGGCGGCATGCTCCCCGGATTCGCCTGGAGCTGCGCGGCCGAAGACGACAAGCCCATCGCCCAGACCGATCCCATGCCCAGGTACGCAGCGGCGCCCGCGGCCCGATAGTCCACGCGCAGCTCTGCGCGTCCGCCGATCGCCCGGGCGAGCAGACTGCCGAGGATCGAGCTCAATCCCCAGTGGATCAGCGAGACGAGCATGCTGACGAGCGCGATCCAGCAGATCGCGCCGCGTGCCGTCTTCGGCAAACCCGCGAGGCGATCGATGAGCCGCGCCGCAGGCGGAGAGCTGGCAACGACATAACCGCCGATGATGATGAAGCTCATCTGCATCGTGAACGGGATGAGGCTCCAGAAGCCGTCGCCGAACGCTTGCGCCGCCTGCAGCGGCTTGGCGCCGAGCAGGATCGCGGCGAGCGCGACGATGACGACCGCCAGCGCCGCGAACACGTAAGCGTCGGGGACCCAGCGCTCCGACCAGTTGCAGCAGCGAAGCGCGACCCGCTCGAGTTTTGAAGCCATAATATCGCCCATGCATCCCAGAGCCACCTTCCGCATCAGCCTCGCCGCCGGCCTGCTGGTGCTGGCGGTGACGCTGCTCTCCGCAACGCAGGAGCCGGTGCGGCCGTGCGGCAATCTGCCACAGAACTACGCGCCGATCATCGCGTTCGAGCTGGCGCGCAGCGCCGAGGATCTGGATGTGATCTTCGGGACGCGCGGGCCGCTCTTGGAACGTTGCGGCGTTCTGGTCGCCGAGCGCATGGACGCGATCAACCTGGTCGACGTGCTGGTCTACATTCCTGCCTACGGCGTGTTCATGGCGTTCTTCTTTCTCGGGATGCGCTCGCGCAATGCCGCGCTCGGCACGCTCGGCTTTCGCGTCGCAATCGTGGCCGCGCTCGCCGATTTTGCCGAGAACGCCTGCCTGATGAGCCTCACGCCCGCGGTCGATCCGTCATCGGCGTGGTTCGCGCTGTTGCCGTGGGCGACGGGCGTCAAGTGGCTGGGGCTCGGCGTCGCTGCAGCAATTGCCGCGGCGATCTATGTGAAGTCTGCCGGTGCTCGCGCCTGGAACATCGTCGCTGCGCTCATGTGTACCGCGGCATTTTTCAGCACCGTGGCGGCGATCGCAGCGCCCGCGAAGTTCGGACCGAGCGTCGGCCTCGGCGTCGGATTGAGCTGGCTCGCCTATCTGGTCACCGTGTCCGCCGCGGCCTTCCAGCCCGTCGCGGATGCGGCGGAACTGCCCCGACCCGGATGAGTTAATCTGGCATTCCAAGCTCGGAGACGACCATGAAAGTCAGAGAAGCCATGACCCGCGACGTGCGCCTGGTCAAGCCGGATCAACCGATCAGCGAGGCCGCGCGCCTGATGGCCGAATTCGATATCGGCGCAGTGCCCGTCGAGGAGAACGATCGCCTGGTCGGCATGATCACCGACCGCGACATCGCGGTGCGTGCCGTGGCTGCAGGCCGCGGGCCGGATACCGCAGTGCGCGATGTCATGAGCCGCGAGGTCAAGTACTGCTTCGAAGACCAGTCGATCGACGAGGTCACGCAGAACATGGGCGAGCTGCGCATCCGCCGCCTGCCGGTGCTCACGCGCGACAAGCGCCTGATCGGCATCCTGTCACTTGGCGACCTGGCGATCGACGAAGGCGCACGCGACGAAGCGGGCGAAGCCCTCGGCGGCATCTCGCGGCCGGGCGGCCAGCACTCGCAGTCACAGGGCAAGCACTAAGCGCTTAGTCGTCGTCGGTCTGCACGCGCCGCTTCGACTCGCTGATCATCCAGGCGATGCCGAAGCCGCCGGCGAGCGAGTTGTCGCTGCGGACCAGCGGGCTGTCCGCGAACTCGGCGCCGCCGAGCCAGTCGTAACGCAGGAACGCGCCGACCCAGTACTTCGGAAAGCGCTTCGAGACGGCGGCGAGCACGTGCATGCCGGAGTAGCCGCCGTCGGCGTCATACTCGGGCCGGCTCGGTGTCGCGAACCGCGCGGGCACCGAGTAGTAATAGTCGTGGAACCGGTTGGAGGAGAACACCGGCCCGACGCCGGCGCCGAAGTCCCAGCCCGTGTGCCCGACATCGTCGAAATCGATGTTCAGCCGCGGCGCCGCGGTCCATTGCAGCGATTGCGGCGAGCTCTCGAGCGTGATCGGCACGCGCATCGGCATCACCAGGTCGAGCTTTACGTCCTCAGCGGCCGAGCGCCACAAGTGCACCTCGAGCGACGGCCCGATTTCGAACGTCGGCTTGAGGTCCGGCATGCCGCGGCGCGCAGCATTGTCTTCGCTGTCCACCGGGACCGTGCCGTTGACGCTGATGCTCAGCTCGACGTACTTGCGGTCGAACAGCTGGCCGCGCACCCCGTCGCGATCGGCTTTGAAGATCGGACCGCGATAGACGAAATACGGCACGGGTACGGGATAGACCTGTGTCTCGTCGGAGCCGCGATAGTCGGGAAACGCGATTGCGCCGACGCCGAACCCGAATTCCCACAACGGCTTTTCCTCGCCCTGCGACGCCGGCGCCCACAACGCGATGGCAACGCTGCACGTCGCGAGCAGCGCGCGACTGGCGGTTGGACCTCTCACAACAACGCCTCGATATCCTTTGCGAGCGCCTGCGGCTCGGTGCGTGGCGCGAAGCGGCTGACAGGATTGCCCTTGCGGTCGAGCAGAAACTTCGTGAAGTTCCATTTGATCCGCTGCGTGCCGAGCACGCCGCGGCGGGCACCCTTCAACCAACGGTACAGCGGATGCGTCGCCGGGCCGTTCACGTCGATCTTCTCGAACATCGGAAAGCTCACGCCGTAGTTGCGCTCGCAGAATGCGCCGATCTCCTCGGCGTTGCCGGGCTCCTGCGCGAGAAACTGGTTGCACGGAAAGCCGAGCACGACCAGGCCGCGGTCCTGGTACTTGCGGTACAGCTCCTCCAGGCCCTGGTACTGCGGCGTGAAGCCGCACTTGCTCGCAGTGTTGACGATCAGCAGCACCTTGCCCTGGTAGTCGCGCAACGCGACAGGCTTGCCTGCGAGCGTGCGAGCCTCGAAGTCATTCACGGTCGTCATGGTCGCTCCCCTCAGCGCTGAACCTTGGTGAAGCTCTCGGCGAAATACGGCGTCTCGGCGAAGCAGTTGGTCGGCACGCCGCGATGCTCGGTGTAGTGCAGCCGGACCTGCTCGCCCACCGCGGAAGAAAACTGTTGCGCGAGCTTCTCGTCGCGCGTGCTGAAGTACCAGATCTGCGGCGCCACGCCGCCCACGACGTACTGCGCCAGCTCGCCTTCGTAGGTCTTGCAGATCCAGCCCTTCTTCGAGAACTTCTGCAGCACGCCGGCGCGCTCGCCTTCGGAATAGGCCCACGAGAGCGTGAACCACGTCCACAGTCCTCCGACCAGGACCACCAGCACGAGCGCTATGAGCAGGATGCGGCCGAATTTGCGCCCGCGCCGGACTGCTGAGCCTTCCACGACCATGTTCTCCCCTCCATCGTCCTTCTTGTGGCCGGCAGTGTGGCGCAGCCGTGCCATGGGTCAAGAGCATCCTGAACCTTATCTTGACGCGAGCCCGTCGTGCGACAAGAAAAAGCCAACGGTCGCGCGCGTGGATTTACGGCTGCTTCCCAGGCACGTAGAGTCTCCGCTCCCACGCGCTGCACGAGCAACGATGGTCCCGCCATGAGCGAATACCGCCTGTATTGCGTCGGCGAATCCGGCAACTGCTACAAGGTCGCCCTGATGCTGAATGTCTGCGGCTGCGACTGGGAGCCGGTGTTCGTGGACTACTTCGGCGGACAGACGCGCGGCGACGCGTACCGCGACTCCGTCAACGAGCTCGGCGAAGTGCCCGTGCTGGAGCACGCTGGCCGCAAGCTGACGCAGAGCGGCGCGATCCTCACCTGGCTCGCCGCCCGCCTCGGCCGCTACGGCGGCCGCGACGAGAACGAGCGGCTGGAGATCCTGCGCTGGATGCTGTTCGACAATCACAAGTTCACCAGCTACTACGCCACTCTGCGCTTCCTGGTCGGTGTGCTGAAGACCGGCGATCCCGCAGTGATCGAGTTCCTGCGCGGCCGCGCGCTCGGCGCGTTCGCGATCGTCGACAAGCACCTGGCGACGCAGCCGTTCCTGCTCGGCGCGGAGCCGACCATCGCCGACTTCTCGCTCGTCGGCTACCAGTACTACGACGAGGAAAGCTCGATCGACCGCGACACCTTCCCGAACCTTCGCGCCTGGACCCGCCGCATTGCCCAGCTGCCGGGATGGAAGCATCCTTACGAGCTGATGCCGCGAGGTTCTCCCAATCGCTGACAACATCCTGGTCGGGACCGCGGTTCATCGTGCGCCGCGCCAGCTTCGATCACCTGCGCGAGATCCGCGAGCGCCTGCGCGACTATCCGATCGCGGTCGAATTCCGCCACGAGTCCTGGTTCGGCGAGCGTCACCGCGCATCGACGCTGGCGTTCGAGCGCGAGATGCAGTTCTGCAACGTGATCGTGGATGAGCCGCAGGACGTGCCCGGCAGCATCCGGCCGTCTGGGAAACGACGCAGCCGCAGCTGGCGATGTTCCGGCTGCACGGGCGCAACGCGGCGACCTGGAACATGAAAGGATTGCAGTCGGCGTCCGATCGGTTCAATTACGACTACACGGAACAAGAGCTGTCGGCGTTCGTTCCCCAGGTGCTCGCCCTGGCGCGACGCGTGCAGCGCGTGCACGTGATCATGAACAACAACCTGGAAGATCAGGGCGTGCGCAACGCCCGCACGTTCATCGACCTGCTGGCGCGCGCTGGCGCGGACGAATGAGGATCCGATCATGCGTATCGCCGTGCTGCTGCTGGCCCCGGTCGCACTCGCCGCCTGCGGCGTCAACCCCGTCACCGGCAAGAAGGAAATCCAGTTCGTCTCGGAGACGCAGGAGCTGAAGCTCGGCGAGCAGAATTACGCGCCGATGCGCCAGGCCGAAGGTGGCGACTTCGACGTGCTGCCCGAGCCCACTGCGTACGTCAACGAGGTCGGTCAGAAACTTGCCGCGGTTGCGGACCGCAAGCTGCCGTACGAGTTCGTGGTGCTGAACAACTCGGTGCCGAATGCGTGGGCGCTGCCCGGCGGCAAGATCGCCGTCAATCGCGGCCTGCTGACCGAGCTGCAAAGCGAAGCGGAGCTGGCCGCCGTGCTCGGACACGAGATCGTGCACGCCGCGGCACGACACGGCGCCAAGGCGCAAGAGCGCGGCACGCTGCTGCAGGTCGGTCTCGCGGCTGCGCAGGTCGGCGCAGCGGTCAGCGACGTCGATACGAATGTCGCTGGACTGCTGATCCAGGGTGCGGGAGTCGGCGCGCAGCTGGTGCAACAGAAGTATGGCCGCGACCAGGAGCTCGAGTCCGATCACTACGGCATGAAGTACATGAAGCTCGCGGGCTACGACCCGTGGGGAGCCGTGACGCTGCAGGAAACGTTCGTGCGACTGTCTCAACAGGAAGGCGCGAAGCAACAGGGTTGGCTCGATGGCCTGTTCGCATCGCACCCGCCATCGACCGAGCGCGTCGAGAAGAACAAGGTGACGGCCGCCGAGCTCGGCCGCGGCGGCGAAACCGGTGCGGAGCAGTACGCCGCACGCATGAAAGCGCTGCGCGCCATCGAGCCCGCATACAAGAAGTATGACGACGCGCTCGTCGCTGCGCGCAAGAAGGATTTCACCGGCGCGCGCGCGCTCGCCGAGGATGCAGCGCGTCTGCTCCCGAAGGAAGGACGCTTCCATGAGTTGCTCGGTGAGATCTCGCTCGCACAGAAGCAGCCGCAGGATGCGCTCCCTCACTATCTGAAGGCGATCGACCTGAACTCCGACTATTTCGGCTCGTACCTCGGCGCCGGGGTCGCGCAATTCCAGGCCGGCAATCACGCCAAGGCCGAGGAGTGGCTGTCGAAGAGCGCGCAGCTGCTGCCCACTGCGCCGGCTGCCTACTATCTCGGCACGATCGCGCGCGAGCGCGGCGATCGCGCGAAAGCGATGGAGTATTACCGCGCCGCCGCCGGCTCGCAGAGCCGCATCGGCGAAATGGCTGCGGCGGAGTTCGTTCGCATGGACTTGCCGCAGAACCCCGGCAACTACGTCGCGGCCGCCGGCCAGTTCGACGCCCAGGGGCGAGTCATGGTGGTCGTGCAGAATCGCGCACCCGTGCCGCTGCGGGACTTTCAGATCACACCGGTGCTCGTTGACGAGTCCGGACGGATCGTGCAGCAGGGTTCGCCGGTCCGTCTCGGCGCAGTGCTGAAGCCGGGCGAGCAAGTCGCGGCGTACTCGGGCATCGGCAGCATCTCGCAGCAACAGCTGCCGTATCTGCGCTTCAAGATAGATGGGGCGCGAATAGCAGAGTGACGAAAGTGACGAGGTGACGGAGTGACGAAATCCGCGTCACCTCGTCACCTCGTCACTCCGTCACTCCGTCACTTCGTCACTCCGTCACTCCGTCACTCCGTCACTCCGTCACCTTCTTCCAGTACTCATCTCTCAACAGCCGCTTGTACAGCTTCCCATTCGGATGCCGCGGCAGCTCACGCGTGAATTCCATGACTCGCGGCACCTTGACGTGGCTCAAGTGCTCACGCGCAAACGCCAGCAGCTCGTCGGCCAGCGCCGCCCCGGCCGCCGCGTGGTCGACTGGCTGCACGACTGCAACGACTTTCTCGCCCATCTCGTCATCGGACACTCCAAACACCGCGACATCCATCACGCGCGGATGCGTGATCAGCAGGTTCTCGATCTCCTGCGGATAGATGTTGACTCCGCCGGAGATGATCATGAATGCCTTGCGGTCGGTCAGGAACAGATAGCCGTCGCGATCGACGTAGCCGACGTCGCCGAGCGTGCTCCAGCCATGACGGTTGCGCGCCTCGAGCGTTTTCTGCGGCGCGTTGTGGTATTCGAACTGGCGCCCCCCTGCGAAGTACACCGTGCCCTCGGTAAGCGGCGGCACCGGCTCGCCTGCCTCGTCGCAGATGCGAACCTCGCCGTTGATCGCGCGCCCCACCGAGCCCTTGCGCTGCAGCCACTCGGCTGCGGTGATCGCCGTCATACCGTTGCCTTCGGTGCCCGCGTAGTACTCGTGGACCACGGGGCCCCACCACTCGATCATCTGTTCCTTGACCGGAATCGCGCATGGCGCGGCGGCGTGTAGCGCGACCTGCATCGACGAAACGTCGTATCGCGCGCGCACCTCAGGCGGCAGGCGCAGCATGCGCACGAAGTGCGTCGGCACCCACTGCGCATGAGTGATCCTGTAACGCTCGATCAACGCCAGCGCGCGCTCCGGGTCGAAGCGATCCATCAGCACGACGGTGCCGCCGACGAAGTTGACCGTCATGCACCAGCGCAATGGCGCGGCGTGATACAGCGGCGCCGGAGACAGATAGATCGAGTCGGGACGCAGCGCGTAGAACTTGCTCGCGAGCTGCACGAGTACGTTCGGTGCATCGATCGGCTCGACCGGCAGCGGAGCCTTGATGCCCTTCGGCCGACCCGTGGTGCCTGACGAATACAGCATGTCGGCGCCGACGCTCTCGTCCGCTATTGGCGTCCTCGGCATCGCATCGCGCTCGCGCTCCCACGATCGGTACGGTGCGATGGCGTCGCCGACCATGTACAGCAGTCGACCCTGCAGTCGCGGCGCGAGCTGCTCGGCGAGCTCCGCCAGGTGTGGCGACGTAACGAACAGCTTGGCGCCGCAGTCCTCGATGATGTACTGCGCTTCGGCCGCGGTGGCCTTCGAGGAAATGCACACCAGGTACGACCCGGAGCGCTGGTTCGCCCAAGAGATCTCCAGGTAGCGCGGGTGATTCTCCATGCACACGGCGATCACGTCGCCGCGCTGCAGACCGAGCGAGCGCAACAGGTGCGCGCCCTGGTTCGAGCGCTCATCGAGCTGCCGATAGGTGATCGTCTCCCCGGTCGCCGCGATGACGATCGCCGGCTTGTCCGGGTGAGTGCTGGCGTGGATGTAGGGATGCATATCAGGGGGGTGACGGAGTGACCCCGTCGTCGTCACCTCGTCACTCCGTCACTCCGTCACTCCGTCACTCCGTCACTGTGTATTTCATCGGCAGCGTCTTCGGGCCGCCAACGAACGTCGAAGCCGAGCGACGCGGCTCGCCGGTCAGCTGCACCGACTTGAGCTTCGGGATCAGCTCCTCGAACAGGATGCGCATCTCCAGCCGCGCCAGGTGCTGGCCGAGACAGGCGTGCGCGCCGGTGCCGAACGAGATGTGCTTGTTCGGGCTGCGGTCGCTGCGGAACGTGAACGGCGCATCGAAGACTTCCTCGTCGCGGTTGCCGGAGAGGTAGCAGAGCATGAGCCAGTCACCCTTCGCGATCGGTACGCCGCGCAGCGTGTAGTGCTCCATCGCGGTGCGCATGAAATGTTGCACCGGCACCGTCCAGCGAAATGCCTCTTCGACGAGACCCGGAATGAGCGCCGGATTGGCGCGCAGCTTGTCCAGCTCCCCTGCCTGCTCGCACAGCGCCCACATCGCACCCGACGTCGACGACGAAGTCGTGTCATGGCCCGCGGCAGCGATGATGATGTAGTAACCCATCGCTTCGAAATCGGAGATCGGCCGGCCGTCGATCTGTGCGTTGGCGATGACAGTCGCAACGTCGTCGCGCGGCTGCGCCCGCCGCGATTCGGTGAGCTTGCGAAAGTACTCGGAGAAGTCTGCGACGACGGCCTGCAGCTGACGCACCAGCTCGGCCATGTCGAGCACGACCTGACGCGAGCGGTTGAGCTCGGGATCCTGGCTGCCGAACAGCTGCTGCGTCAGCATCAGCATGCGCTGCTCGTCTTCGCGCGGTACGCCGAGGATTTCCATGATCACGTGCAGCGGATACATCACCGCGACGTCGCGCACGAAGTCGCACTCGCCGCCGCGCTCCAGCATGCTCGCGACCTGCGCCCGCGCGATCGTGCGGATGCGGTCCTCGAGCTTGCGCACGCTCTGGTTCGTGAACCACTGCTGGGTCAGCGCGCGATACTTCGGATGGTCCGGCGCGTCCATCTGCACCAGGCTGCGCACCAGGTGCGGCATGCCGGTGAGCTTGCGGACGAACGCATCGCTCGCACAGTCGGTGAGCGTCGTGGCGCGATCGCCGTTGTGAAACAACGCGTTCTGGCGGCTGATCTCCGCGATATCGGCGTGCTTGGTCACGACCCAGAATGGATCGAAGCCGCTCACCTCGGCGCGGCTCAGCGGCAGGTTCGCGCGCAGCCAGGTGAAATCGTTGTGCAGGCCGTGCGCTTCGCTGTAGGTCAGCGGATCGGTGAGGCTCGTCGCGATGCGCGGCGGCGTCTTGGGAAGCTCGGTCATCGGCCACTCCTCTTGACCGCGCGCCGGACCGGCCGCGACGGCGGCAGGTTGCGCAGGCCGTGAATGAACACATCGCACACGTGCGCGATGTAGCGCTCGCGCAATGCGTCGTCCATGCCGGTGGCGCCGGCCAGCGAGCGCACCGCGTAGCGCGCGTTGAAGAGGTGATCGCACGCGCCGAGCACGCTCACGTAGAAGAGCAGCGGATCGACCGGCTTGAACTCGCCGGCGCGGATGCCTTCGGCGAGCAGCTCGCGCTGCAGCTCCATCACCGGCTGCACGAAAATGCGATTGACCTGCCGCGCGCTGCGCGAGTGACGATCGTCGAGCAGCGAGTGCAGCAGCCGGTTGAGATACGGGGTGCGGAAGAAGTTGTTGATGATGCCGGCGATGTGCCGGCGCAGCTTCTCGGTCGGCGGCAAATCCTGGCGCAGCAGCTCCTTGAAGCCCTGCAGCGCCGCGACCGCTTCGCGCTCCACCAATGCGAGCAGCAGCCCGTTCTTGTTGCCGAAGTAGTACTTGACCAGCGCGGAGTTCAGTCCGGAGTGCCCGGCGATTTCGCTCAGCGAAACGTCGATCGAATGACGGTCGCTCATCAGCCGCCCGGCGGTGTCGAGCAGCCGCTCGCGCGCGCTGAAATCCGGCTCCACCGCCGCGCGCGGGATGCGGCCGGCGCGCCGCCGCAGTCGCTTCGGACGCGTGGCGATGGCCGCGGTCTCGCGAGTGTTCACAGCTGCCTCGATTGGCTGTCGACGGCCTGATTAACCGATTGATTAATTCAAACCAATGGTGTCTATTGACGGGCACTCTTGCAAGGGGGATTTCTCATGAGCGCTGCCTATATCGTCGCCGCTGTGCGCACGGCCGCGGGTCGCAAAGCGGGCCGGCTGTCCGAGTGGCATCCCGCGGATCTCGCCGGCAAGGTGCTCGACGAACTGGTGGCGCGCACGCACGCCGACCCGGCGCTCATCGACGACGTCGTCATGGGCTGCGTCAGCCAGGTCGGGCAGCAGGCCGGCAACGTCGCGCGCAATGCAGTGCTCGCATCGAAGCTGCCGGAGAGCGTGCCGGGCACGAGCGTCGACCGGCAGTGCGGCTCCTCGCAGCAGGCGCTGCACTTCGCCGCGCAGGCAGTCATGTCGGGCGCGATGGACGTGGTGATCGCCGCGGGCGTCGAAAGCATGAGCCGCGTGCCGATGGGCCTGTCATCGCAGCTGCCGGCCAAGAACGGCTTCGGCACGCCGAAGAGCCCGAAGATGGAGGAGCGCTACCCGGACATCCAGTTCAGCCAGTTCATGGGCGCCGAGATGATGGCGAAGAAGTTCGACTTGTCGCGGGACTCGCTGGACGAGTACGCATTCGCCAGCCACCAGCGCGCCATCGCTGCCACGAAGGGCGGTGCGTTCGCAGCGGAAGTGCTGCCGGTGGAGGTCGTACTCCAGGACGGCACGAAGGAACTGCATCGCATCGACGAAGGCATTCGTTTCGACGCGAGCCTCGAAGCAATTCGCGGCGTGAAGTTGCTCGCGGAAGGCGGCCGCATCACCGCGGCGACTTCCAGCCAGATCGCCGACGGCGCGTCCGGCGTCATGGTCGTCAACGAGAAGGGATTGAAGGCGCTCGGTGTGCAGCCCCTCGCCCGCATCCATCACATGACGGTCATCGGCCACGACCCGGTGATCATGCTCGAAGCGCCGATTCCGGCCACGACGCATGCACTGAAGAAAGCCGGCATGAAGCTCGACGACATCGACCTGTTCGAAGTCAACGAGGCCTTCGCATCGGTGCCGGTCGGCTGGCTGCAGCAGCTGCACGCGGATCCCGCGAAGCTCAACGTCAACGGCGGCGCGATCGCGCTCGGCCATCCGCTCGGCGCCTCGGGCACGAAGCTGATGACGACGCTCGTGCACGCGCTCAAGCAGCGTGGCAAGCGCTACGGCCTGCAGACGATGTGCGAAGGCGGCGGCCTGTCGAACGTGACGATCGTCGAGAGGCTGTAGTCATGAAGCTCGATTCGACCATCACGGCGGTCGTCACGGGCGGCGCGTCGGGGCTCGGCGCAGCGACGGCTCGCGCGCTCGCCGCACACGGCGTCAAGGTTGCACTCTTCGATTTCAACGCCGAGAAGGGCGAAGCGCTCGCGAGCGCCCTTGGCGGCGTGTTCTGCAAGGTCGACGTGACCTCGGACGCCGACGTCGACGCGGGCTTCGCGAAGTCGCGCGCCGCGCTTGGCCAGGAGCGCATCCTCGTGAATTGCGCCGGCACCGGCAACGCGTTCAAGACCGCGTCGCGCGACAAGCAGACGCGCGAGATCAAGCACTTCCCGATCGATGCCTTCAACCGCATCATCCAGATCAACCTGGTCGGCACGTTCCGCTGCATCGCGAAGTCTGCCGCCGGCATGCTGTCGCTCGAGCCGCTCGATGCGCACGGCGAGCGCGGCGTCATCATCAACACCGCGTCCGTCGCGGCCGAAGACGGCCAGATGGGTCAGGCCGCGTACTCGGCGTCGAAGGCCGGCGTCGTCGGCCTGACGTTGCCGGTCGCACGCGACCTGATGAGCGAAGGCATCCGCGTCAACACGATCCTACCCGGCATCTTCGACACACCGCTGATGATGGGTGCGCCGGAGAACGTCAAGGCAGCACTCGCGGCTTCGGTGCCGTTCCCGAAGCGCTTCGGCGCGCCGGAGGAGTACGCGTCGCTGGCGCTCGAGATGTGCCGCAACAGCTACTTCAATGGCGAAGACGTGCGGCTGGACGGTGCGATCCGCATGGCGCCCCGCTGAGGAGCACGCGATGCGGCGCACGATCTTCGAATCCGAGCACGAGCAGTTCCGCGAATCCGCGCGGCGCTTCTTCCAGAACGAGATCGGCCCGCACGGCGAGCGCTGGCGCGAACAGGGCTGCGTCGACCGCGAGGCGTTCAGGAAGGCCGGCGAGCAGGGGTACCTGCTGCTGTGGGCGGATCCGCAGTACGGCGGCGCGGGCGAGCGCGACTTCCGCTACGAGCAGATCCTGATCGAAGAGAACGGCCGCTACGGCGAAGGCGGCTTCTTCATGACGCTGCATTCGCGGCTGGTCGCGCCCTACATCGGCGCGCTCGGCACCGAAGAGCAGAAGCAGCGCATCCTGCCGCGTTGCGCCTCCGGCGAAACGATCCTCGGCATCGCGATGACGGAGCCCGGCGCAGGCAGCGACCTCGCGGGCATCAAGACGCGCGCGGAGGACAAGGGCGACTACTGGCTGCTGAACGGATCGAAGACCTACATTTCGAACGGCCAGATCGGCGACCTGTTCATCGTCGTGGCACGCACCGATCCGAACCGCCGCCACGGCCTCGGCCTGTTCCTGGTCGAGCGCGACATGGAAGGCTTCAAGCGCGGCCGGAATCTCAAGAAGATGGGCTTGAAAGCGCAGGACACGTCCGAGCTGTTCTTCACTGACGTGAAGGTGCCGAAGAGCAACGTGCTCGGCGAGCCGGGCAAAGGCTTTCATTTCCTCACGCACTTCCTCGCGGAGGAACGCCTGATCACCGCCTGCGGCGCGATGACGCTGTGCCAGGTGGCGTTCGATGTGACGCTGCAGTTCGTCAAGGAACGCAAGGCCTTCGGTCAGCCGATCGGCACGTTCCAGGTGTCGCGCTTCAAGATGGCCGACATGCGCGCGCAGATCGATGCCATGCAGTGCTTCGTCGATCAGTGCGTGATAGAGCACAACGCCGGTCGGCTCGATGCAGTGACGGCGGCAGAAGCGAAACTCCTGACGACGGAACTGGAAGGACGGGTCGTCGACCAGTGCGTGCAGCTGCACGGCGGCGCAGGCTACATGGACGAATATCCCATCTCGCGCATGTACACCGGCGCACGCATCAGCCGCATCCTCGCGGGCAGCAACGAGATCATGCACGAGATCATCGGCCGGTCGCTGGAGCTGGATGACCGGAAGCTGGTGAAGGGTGATGGGTCCACGACGACGGGTAGCATTCGGCAGCGGCCGGAGACTCGTTGAACACCGAGCTATTCGACAAAATCTCGGCTGAGCCATCGGATATGCTCAACGGGAAGTTCGAGAACCTCCTGGATCAGCTGAATTCTCGTTTTTTTGTGGTAGGCTGCAGACGCACAACGGGCAGAGGACGCAGTTGGGCCAAGATGCGGCAACAATGAAGGTCGCTGGCGGGTTGGAACTATGTTGTTCGCCCCCAAACTAATAGCCGTGTATCTATGACTGTCGCCGAGCGCCTTCCGAGCTACGAACGCCCCCCAGTAATCGAGGTCTTGGCCTCCGTTCAGTTCGACCCACTGCCGAACTTCAACGTTGTTCATTTCGGGCTGCTGTGGCAACAGTTCCGCGACAGCTTTCCTATCGTCGAAATGAAACCTCCAATCCCACCTGCGGTCGAGCGCCTAGGTGTGAGGGCACCGTTGAATCAAGTTCAGGTTCAAATCAGTGACGACGTAGGGTTGCCCCGACTTTGGTTCGTCAACAAAGCAGGCGACGAGCTACTGCAGGTGCAAGCGGATCGGTTCATTCGGAACTGGCGCGCTGTTCCTAGTCTTGAGAAGTCATATCCGCGATACGAGCACTACATTAGGCCGCGGTTTGTCCAGGACTATCGTGTGTTCCAGCAGTTTCTGGCAACAGAGATCGGTGCAGAGGCGGAACCGAATCAGTGCGAGATCACATACATCAACCACATTACGCCGAACGAGCACTGGTCATCACACAAGGATCTTGCGGCAGTGTTTCGAGGATGGAACGAGTCATACTCGAAAGCGATCGTACAGAGTGTCGAGGCAATCAATCTTCGCACCGTCCATCTGTTGAACGACGAAGCCGGTGAGTTCGTCGGTAGACTTCATGTCATCTTGCAGTCTGTTTACAAGTCGCCGTCGCAACAGACCGCGGAGGCTGACCAACCGGTCTTTCTTCTTAACCTTACAGCACGGGGAAAGCCGATGGGTAAAGGTGAGAAAGGCGTACTCAATTTTCTTGACACAGGTCGCAGAGCGATAGTCACGGCCTTTGACAGCATGACGACAACGGAAATGCATCGGACTTGGGGGAAGCGATATGACAGCTAGTGCAGAAGATTGCGCGATCTATCAGCCTGCACCGTCCGGGTTCGCTGGCGAGCAGCTGTCGTCCCTGCCGTACTTGAGCACTGATGTCTCAATGTACGTACTCTCGTACGGCGCTGCACCGAAATGGTGGTACGGCGCCAAGTCAATGCTTGAGGAGTTGGGCAAGCTACCCGCTGGATGGGATAGCTATGGCGCAAAACCCATTGCACCATCGGCCCGCTCCGCTGCGCTTGACGTCCTGAGACAGATTTCCACCCGAAGAACTCCACAGCCGGCCATCGTGCCAACGTCGGATGGCTCTATTCAACTCGAATGGCATACGCACGATATCGATCTTGAGGTACGCGTTCTATCTCCTACGAAGATTGGCGTGTGCCTGGAGGATGCAAGGAACCAAATCGATGAGATCGATGAAGAACTGCAGTACGACTTCACGCGACTAGTGCACGCCATCGACGTTCTTTCAAACAGATAGCGCGGAGCACCTCGCACTAGGCGAAGAACTCCAACAAAGGACTGTCGAAGCGTGCCCTTCGTCAACGATCCGACAATAACGAACGATGAGCGGTTGCTCCGGCGCATCCCACATTGGCAATGGGTTGAGGACGGTGCTGGTGGCCTCCGTCCTTCCAGCGCCGCATTTAGCGACGAGAATCTTTCCGTCGATCTTGCATCAGTGTTGCAAGCGAGTGGTCAAACGCCGGCGACTACACTCAGCGGTCATCAAGGGTTCGCCCTGGCCTCCGTAACCGCACAGGTAGCTCGCGAGCAAGGTCAAGCGGTTTGCCGAGATCCTTTGGCGAACAACCCTGCTCATGCAATCGTGGCCGGCAAGAAAACGACTGCTGTTAAGAGGCACCTGGCGCGCCATAGCGAGTGGGTTGTGCCACCTCCCTTGCTCTCTCAAGTGTGAAGAGGGGCAACTCCCTACTACCTCGAAGCGGTTCTCACCACCAGCGGCACGTTGCACACGTCGATGCGGCCGGCCTTGTGCTTGTACCACTCGTCCTGTCGATTGCGGCGCGCCTCGGTCAGATCCGTGAAGGTCTGCGTGTCGGTGCGCAGCAGCTCCAGCTTCGTGCGCTGGTCGGCGGGCACGTCGGCGGCCACGCGGATCTCACGGATCGGTACGCGCTGCTCCGCTTTGTCGTAGAACCCCATCGGTGCCGGGCCGCGCGGCATCACGGCGAGCAATTCCATGCCTTGCACCACACGCCCGAACAGCGCGACGTTGCGATCGAGCTGGCGCGGTGCGTGGCCTGACACCACGTAGATCTCGGTGCCGGGCCCGGTCTCCACGCCATTGTCGCGACCCGCACCAACCATGCTGTAGCAGTGGACGAGCCACGCGGTACCGTCCGCTGTGTCACGTGCCGCTGGAAATCCCGAAACGAAACCGGTCTGCGGCGCGTACGTGTCCGGATCGGGCAGCGCAATGAACTGCAAGCCGGCGGCGCCGCGATCGAACTCCGCCGGCAGCGTCTTCTTGCCCGCACCCAGCGGCTTCTTGTGATCCGCATCGGCCGGGTCGGCCCACTGCACGACGAAGTTGTCCTGCGAGCGCACGATCGTGAGCCCGTCGAAGTACTTGCCGCGCACCAGCGTGCGCACGTTGGCTACGTGCAGCGGCGCGAACTCGGGCGCGAGCTCGATGACGACGCGCCCACTCGCGAGCTCCAGGTACAACGTGTTCTCGGGATCTAGCGTGCGCCAGTCACTGGGCTTCGCGGCAGCCAACACGTCCGTCATCGTCTTGCCCGCAGCGCTGGCGGCATCGATCGTGAGCACGGCTGCGGCGAGCACGAGCCCGGTCGTCAGTATTTTCATGGGGCCGGACCATAAACGAGCCCGGCCCCCGGTTTCAATGGGTGGCTGAGGCTTTAGCCACACCCGTCTTGCGCAAGCTGCCCGGCACGTACGTCCCCGGCGTTGCGTTGAACGAGATGCAGAACCGGTTCCAGCCGTTGATCGCCACGACCTGCAGCGTCAGCTTCATGAGCTGCTGCTCGTCGAAGTGCTGGCGCGCCTGCTCATAGACATCGTTCGGCACGTGGCCCTTCTCCAGCCGCGTGACTGCTTCGGCCCACGCCAGCGCCGCGCGCTCGCGCTCCGAGTAGATCGGTGCTTCGCGCCATGCATTCAGCAGGTAGATGCGCTGCTCCGTCTCGCCGGCGAGGCGGGCATCCTTGGTGTGCATATCGATGCAGAAACCGCAGCCGTTGATCTGCGACACGCGAATCTCGACCAGCAGCAGCAGTTTCTCCTCGAGGCCCGAGCTCTCGATGATCCTGTTGAGCCCGATCATCGCGCCGATCACGTCGCCGAACTTTTTCGGATCCAAAGGCACACGCACGCTCATCGCGGATCTCCTCGCAAAGGGGTCTTACCCTCGAGACGCGCGGGCGGCGGGTCGTGTGACCTGCAGCGCCTGGCGTTGGGCGAAAACGCGCAGCTTGTCGGGATTCGCTATCGAGTAGTAACCGTAGATGTGCTCGCCGTCGGTGACGATGGTCGAGACCGAGTGCAGACGGCCCTTGAAATAGAACGCGAACCCCATCTCGCCGTTGATGCGCACGAGACGACGCTCGACGCTCGGCGCCTCGGGCCGCCGCGAAAGCGCCCACCACAGGCGTGCGATGCGCTCTGCGCCGTGCAGCGGACGGAACACTGCGACCGCCTTGCCGCCGCCATCCGAAGTCATTTGTGCGTCGGGCGCAAACATGCTCTTGATGCGGTTGAAGTCCCCGCTCTGCGCCGCCTCCATGAATCTGCGCAGCATGTTGACGCGAGCTTCCTCATCGACCCGGAAGCGGCGGCGCTCCGTCGCGACTCGTTCGCGCGCGCGATGCACGAGCTGACGGCACGCTGCCGGCGTCTTGCCGAGAGTCTCGGCGATGTCGTCGTAGTCGCAATCAAAGACGTCGTGCAGCACGAACGCGGCGCGCTCTTCTTCACCGAGCCGTTCGAGCAGGTGCATGAACGCCACCGACAGGTCGCTGGCAAACTCGGCGTGCGATTCGGGCGTCGCGATTTCGGCTTCCGCGAGCGGCTCCGGCAGCCACGGGCCGAAGTACGTAATGCGTTGCGTCTTCGCGGCCCGCAGCCGGTCGATCGCGAGTCGCGTGACCATCGTCGTCAGCCAGGCCTCGGTCGAGCGCAGCTCCGAGGCGTCCTGCTCGTGCCAGCGCAACCACGCGTCCTGCAGGACGTCCTCCGCGTCCGCGCGGCTGCCCAGCATCCGGTACGCGATGCCGAACAGCCGGTCGCGGTGGCCGGCGAAGATTTCGATGTTTGCGCTCATAGTCGAGCTCATGGCTCCTTTAGACGGACGAGCGCAGCCTGCTGTGACAGGCGGTCAGCGCCCTACCCCTCGAACAAGGCCGTGTAGCGGCGTTGCATCTCCTGAGTCGACACTTCCTCGACCTGGTGCCCGAGCAGCCATTCGTGGCCGAACGGGTCACGCACGCTGCCGCTGCGCTCGCCGTAAAAGGCATCCGCGGCGGGCCGCAGCACGACCGCACCCGCCGCAACCGCGCGCTCGATCCAGGCATCGGCGCTGTCGACGTGCAGGTGGATCGAGAACGACGTGCCGCCCAGCGTTTGCGGTCCGACAATGTTCATCTCCGGATATTCATCGGCCAGCATCAGCGTCGTGCCGCCGATCTTCATCTCGGCGT
Source organism: Steroidobacteraceae bacterium (assembly GCA_035275585.1). GTDB lineage: Bacteria > Pseudomonadota > Gammaproteobacteria > Steroidobacterales > Steroidobacteraceae > Steroidobacter. The sequence continues at coordinate 24,483 of DATEML010000281.1, forward strand.
GACCGATGCGGCCGCTCGGCTCGGTGAGCCGGAACAGCTCCTCGGCGCCGAACGCCCGCTTGTAGAAGTCGAGCGCCCGCGCCGCATCGCGCACTCGCAGATAGGGATACACCTCGTGCACAGCGAACGTCCGATCGTTGGTGCTCATGACTCGCTCCTTCATTGGAGGTTCCAAAGATGGCGCAACTGTCATCCAGCGCGCGGCGGGTGTATTGGAAAAATCTGCAACCGGCCTCAACGGCCGCTTTCGCCGTCGAGCTCCATGTGCAGCGCGGTGCCCGGCGCGAGCGGCCGGTACTCGCCCGGCGTGACGCCGCTGAATTCGCGGAAATCCCGCGTCAGATGCGACTGATCGTAGTAGCCGTATTCGCTGGCGAGATCCGCCCAGGCGAGCTCGCCGCCCCGCGCGACGCGCTCGACGACGCTGCGCAGGCGATTGATCCGGCTGTAGAGCTTCGGCGTGAGACCGACGGTGTCGGTGAACAAGGTCGTGAAGCGGCGCGGACTGTAGCCAGTCGACGTCTGGATCTGCGCGATGCGCACCTCAGTCGGTGCGGTCTGCATGCCGCGTAGGGCAAAGCTGATGGCCGGGTGCACGAACCGCTGAGGCCGCAGACGCGCACGCCAGTATTGTTCGAGCATGGCATCCTCGAGCAAAGCGAACTTCGCCGCGGGCGTCGGGGCTTCGAGCAACTGCTCGCGCAATGTCCGTGCGCGCTCACCCCAGATGTCGGACAACGCGATATGACGATCGGTCAACTCCTGCGCCCTCACGCCGAGCAACGCCGCGCCGCCGCCGGGCAGGAAATGAACGCCGATGACATGCACGTCGCGGCGCGCATCGAGCACGAAATATCGCGACTGCGCACCGTGCACGACGGCGCCGTCGAATCGCATGCCGACGTGATCGGCCGCGTTCGCAAAGACCCACAGGTCGTCGGCGGCAAGGTTGAACGTGAGATCGACGCTACCCGTCGGCAGCGCGCTTTGCCGCTTGCGATCCGGGTCATAGCCGCGCACATACCAGAACTGGTCGATGAACGACGATAGCGGCGGTGCGGGCCGATAGCGCAGCATGCCGGCATGATAGTCCCGCCGGCCCGCGGCCGGCTAATCCCGGCCCGGAGCCACGATTTGCGCGGGCCGCAGCAGCTTGGAGCTGATGGTGAGCTGCGCTTCCTGTGCAGCGCCCAGGTTGATGCGCAAGCGAATCTTGTTGCCGACTGTCACGAAGCGAATCATGCCGCCGCGCCGTGTGAACCCTTCGAAGTCGCCGACGGTGAGCACGCTGCGCCCTCTCAGCGCAGCAACGACCGCGTCGAGCTGCGAATCCTGTGAGCGATCGATGAACAGGATGTGACAGTCGACCTGATCGGGCGACTGGTAGCGCCGCACCGTGAGCGGGCGGCCGTTCACCATCTCGCCGCGCACGATCTCGTCCAGCGTTGCGCCGAACGGATCGGTGCCGAGCACGCCGATGACCAGCGGTGCGCGGCCGTCCGCAAACGCTGCCCCAGGCCAGTCGACGAACTGCGAAAAGTTGAACAGGAAGGCCGCCTTCACCTCGTACTCCGTAGGCGGCGCCTGGGCACGGCTGGGCAGCGCCGCAGCAAGCGACAGCGTCGCCGCGAGAACGAGGGCCGCGTGGCGCAGCTTCAGAACCGCCATGCTGCCTTCCCATAGACGCTGCGCTCGATCTCGCCGCGCGTCGCGGGAGTGCCGAACTCGAGATGATGATCGTGCAGCAGGTTCTGTCCGACGAGCGACAGCTCCAGCTGCTCATTGGCTTGCCACGCCAGGCGTACGTCGAGCTCGGAATACGCGCCGATGCCCTCGCCGGACGGCAGCTCGGGCATGCGATCGAGCTCGGTCGAATGACGGAACTGCGCGTCGAGCTGCAGCCCGCCGGGCAGATCGAGCAGCGAGCGCAGGCTGAACTGTTGACGCGGCGTCGTGCCGTCGAGGAAGGCGCCGCGATTCAGATCCTGGCCATGAGGCTGCATGTCCAGGTAGATGTACGAGTAGCTGGCGATCAGCCGCCAGTTCTCGCGGGCCGAGTAAGTCGCGAGCAGCTCCGCACCCTGGCTGCGGGCATCGGTGAGATTGCGGTTCACGACCGGCACCGTGATCACGCCGCTGGCCGGATCGAGCGTCGGCGTGCCGAACTCCAGCGACGCGAGGCCTTCGTAGCGGTTGTGGAACAGCGCGAGATCGAGTCCGAGCACGTCAAGCGGTTGCCAGCGATAGCCCAGCTCGTAGGCGAGCAGCTCTTCGGCTTCGAAGTCGTCGCTGCCGAGCAGGACGCCGCGCGGATTGCTGCCGGGCGGAGTCACCTCGATCGCGATGTCGCGCTCGAGTCGCGTCGGCACGCGCACGGCGCGCGACACGGCAGCCCAGGCGTTATGCCCGGGCGCGACGTCCCACGCGAGCCGCACGGTGGGCTGCACCTCGAAGCCGCTGAAGTCGTTGTGCTCCAGCTTCGTCCCGACGGTCAGCCGCACCGCATCCGAAATCGCAAACTGGTCCTGGGCGAAGCCGCTGATCAACTGGTCGCGCGAGTCTTCCGGCTCGAGCGCGAAGATGCCCTTGCTGCGATTGCTGTTGTCGGTGTAGCGGACGTTCAGGCCCCACACGATCTCGTGGCGCGCGAACGCCATGTAGCGATGCTGCAGGTCCACGTCGAACGTTTCGAGGTCGTCCACAAAGCTCGGGTCGTTGCGATGCGTGCTGTCGAAGTACGCGCGCAGCTGCAGCTCCGAGCCGCCGCCCAGGTCGCGACGCCAGCGGCCGAGCACGTTGCCGCCGGTGGCGTGCACCTCGAGATTGCCGGTCGGTCCGGGGCGGCCGATGATGCTCGTGGACGGTCCGAACTGGCCGATGTTCGCGCTGTACACGTCCCCCTGCAGCGTCAACGCATCGATGTGGCTCGCGTTCCAGTCGGCGCGGAAGCCGGCATGGCCGATGCGCCAGTCGTCCGACGTCGGCGAATCCGGCCTGAAGGTCGAGTCGCGGTCGGTGTACTGACCGAACACGCGGAAGAAACCGGAGTCGCCGAACTTGCCCCCGTAGCGCACAGCGCCGGCCTGCTCTTCCGTGCCGAGCGTCGCGCTGAGGAATGTCCCCTGCGTGTCGCGGGCGTGCCGGGTCGTGATGTTGATGACGCCATTGACGGCGTTCGAGCCCCACAAGCTTGCGCCCGGGCCACGAATGACTTCGATGCGCTCTATATCCTCCATGAGATAGTCCTGCACGTCCCAGCGCACGCCGGAAACCAGCGGCGTATAGATGCTGCGCGTGTCGCTGAGCACGAGCAGCTTTTCCGAGTTGATGCTGCTGAACGCGCGCGAGCTCACCGCCCAGCTATTGGAATTGCGCCGCGCGACATGCAGACCGGGAACGCCGCGTAGCGCTTCGGGAATGGTCGTGGCGCCGGAGCGCCGGATGTCCTCGTCGGTGATGACGCCTACCGCTGCCGCTGCCGAGCTCAGCGTTTCGGGCGCACGCGAGACCGACGTGACTTTGATGTCCATCAGCTCTTCGATGCTCAGGTGTTTCAGCGCTCCGGCGGTCGAAGCGAGGTCCTGGCTTGCCGCCGCCTCTGCCGAACACAGCAGCAGCGCGGATGCCAGCGCCGGGGAAACGAGCGCGTGTCGAGTCGTTCGCATGACTATCCTTTGGGGTCCGTGTCAGCGGTCAGTTGCGCAAGCGCCGCCGACAGCTCGGCGAGCTTGGGCGGCTTGCTCAGGAGTCGATCGACGTGTTCCGGCACGGTCTGCTCCGTGCTCAACCGCTGTCCCCAGCCTGTGAGCAGCAGCACCGGCGTGTGCGGCGACAGCGCCTTGACGGCTGCAGCGACTGCGCGCCCGTCGACGTACGGCATACCGAGGTCCGTCATCACGACGTCGAACGGCCTGCCTTCCTTGAACGCGTCGGCGAACGCTTCGATGCCTACCTGGCCGCCGTCGGCGGTCGTGACCGCGTGGCCCTCGTGATTCAGGACGTGCAACAGCGACTGCGCGACGAGCGGATCGTCGTCGATTACGAGCAGCTGCAACGGCCGGTGCGGGCGAGTCGCCGCCGGTTTCGCAGCCGCCATCGCTGCGCTCGGTGCCGCTCTGAACTGCACGCGCACTGCCGTGCCGACACCCAGTGCGCTCTCGATTTCGATCTGCGCGTCGTGGCGCTGCGCCATGCCGTACACCATCGCGAGCCCCATGCCCGTGCCGCGCTCTCCTTTGGTGGTGAAGAATGGCTCGAAACAGCGCTGGCGCGTTTCCTCGTCCATGCCGGCGCCGGTATCCCGCACTTCGAGCTCGACGGCCTGCAACACCTGGCGCGTGCGCAGTGTGAGCGTGCCTCCATCAGGCATCGCATCGACGGCGTTGAAGATCAGGTTCGTGAGCGCGTCGCGGATGTCGCTTTCGGTGCCGAGAATCCTCGGCAGGCCGCCCGGCAGCTCCGTGCGCACGTCGATCACGATGCCTCGCTCCTGCGGCAGGTCGCGCCAGCGCGCGCTGGTCAGCGCCAGGACCTGGTTCACCAGTGGATTCAGCTCGAGCGGCGCGAGGTCGTTGGACCGTTCGCGCTGCCGATAGAACTCACGCATGCGCGCGACGGTCTGCCCCACGTCGTCGATCGCGCGGCGGATGATGTGCAGGTAGTCGCGGCCCCGCGCGCTCATCTGCGTCTCCTGCTCCAGCAGCGCATCCGTGTATAGCGTGACCGGCGAAATCGCGTTGTTGATGTCGTGCGCGATGCCGCTCGCCATCTGCCCCAGGGCGCGCAAGCGCTCCTGCTGCAGGATCGTGTCCTGACTCTCGCGCAGCTCCTGGTAAGCCTGCTGCAGCTTCGTGTAGAGCTCGACCTGGTGCCCCGCGAGCGCGACGTGCTCACTCAGCTGCCGCAGGAACTCGCAGTCGCCGCTGCTGAAGCTATCGGCGTCGGTGCGTGCGGCGAGCAGCACCCCGAACACCTGGTTCTCGACCAGCAGCGGCGCGGCAACCAGCGCGTGCAGTCCGGCTGCGGCGAAGCGCTGCGGCACGGGGAATTCGACCTGGCGTGTGTCGGGCTCGTAGACCAGCACGCCCTGTACGCAACGCGACAGACCGTTGTGCTCGATCGGCAGCACGGCGCGCGGACCCATCTGCAGTTGCGCCGAGCGTTTCGCTCCCTTCGGCCCGATGCTCGCGACAGTCAGCCGCCGCGCCGTCGCGTCGTAGGTGCACATGCATGCGAAGTCGATCGGCAGGTTGTCCTCCAGGCTGCGCACCACGACGTGGAAAATACTGTCGAGATCCTGGCGCTCGCCGATCGCGCGGGTAGCCCGCTGCAGCAGATCGAGCCTCGCAACCTGGCTCTGCAGCTTGCGCTGCGCCGCCTCGCGCTCGTTCAGGCTCTCGCGCAACGTGTCGTTCTGCGACTCGATGTGCGCGAGCATGCGGTTGAATGCCGCGGTCAGCACCTCGAATTCGCCTTCGCCGATCGAGGGTGCGCGCACGCTGAAGTCGCCGCGCTCGGACACTGCGCTCGCAGTCTCCGCGAGGGCGAGGACCGGCTGCGAGATCCGCGCCTGAAAGATGCGCGACAGAAAGTAAGTGAGCAGGAGCGAGGCGACCATGGCGACCGCGGCAATCGCGCCCCACAGCCAGAATCGTGCATAGAGCGCGCTGGTGTCGGCGCGGATGTACAGCGTCCCGACACGGCGATCGCGCTCGCTGACCGGTTCGAAGCCTTCCAGGCGTGCGGTGCTGAACCGATAGCCGTCCGGCCCGACGCGCGGCGGATACAGCTCGCCACTCGTACCCGTCGCCGCGTACGCGGCGAGCATCTTGCCGTTCTCGTCGTACAACGCCGCAGCGACGATGCTCGGTTCGATGCGCAGCGTGCCCAGAACTTCCTGCGCGTCCTGCTCGTCGCGAAACGCGAGCGCGGCGGTGCTGTTCGCGGAGACTATGCGAGCGAGCGTCGCGACTTGCTCCAGGCTCTCGTCACGCGACGTGACGAACTCGTAGAGCATGAGCGCCGAGCAGGTGAGCACGATTGCTGCCGCACTGGTCAGCAGCATGGTCGCCATGAGTCTGCGCCGTAACGGTTGCGAGGCGCGTGGCATTGGTGCGAGAGCGTAATGGTTACAGGCGCTCCGCCGCGTAGTGGAAAACCGCAAACGTGAGTTGACCGGGCGCGCGGCGATTGAGCACACTCGCGCGCTCCACACGACGACCGATCGGGGGAACGACGATGCGAACGAGCAGAAAGAGTCGCTGGCTGCTGCTGTGTGTGTGGGCTGTCACAATCCCGGCGCTCGCGCAGGAACGCAGCCCGCAGCAGGACATCGGGCGTTTCTTCGACACCTTCACCGCCGAGTGGGTCCGACGCGATCCGGATCTCGCCACCGCCACCCGCTATTTCAGCGGCGCCGAGCAAGAGCGGCTGGAGCAGCAGCTGACGCCGAACACGCGGGCCTGGGAACTGGAGCGCATTGCGCTGGCGCGCCGCGGCCTGAGCGAGCTCGCCAAGTTCGACACGGCGAAGCTCAGCGAGTCGGAGCGGATCTCCGCGCAACTGATGCACTGGCTGCTCGACTCGACCGTGCGCGGCGAGAAGTACATGGACTATCGCTTTCCGCTGGAGCAGTTCGGCGGCGCGAACGTGCAGCTGGTCGAGACGCTGACCCTGCGACATCCCCTTGGCACGGCCAAAGATGCGTCAAATTACGTCAAGAGACTCGCCCAGATGGGGCAGCGCATGGACGAGTCGCTGGTCGAGGCGAAGCGGATCGCCGCCGCAGGCATGATCCCGCCGGGCTTCATCATCAAGACCACGCTCGCCTCGATGCGCACGTTCCGGGAAGTGGCGCCGGAGCAGAACGCGCTCGTCACCGTGCTCGGACAGAAGATGGGCGCGATCGAAGGCATGGCGCCCGAGCAGCGCACGAAGCTGCAGGCCGAGGCGACGCACCTGGTCGGCACCGAGGTTTATCCCGCGTGGGATCGCGCCATCAAGCTGCTCGAATCGATCCAGCCGAAGGCGACCGAAGACGCCGGCCTGTGGCGCTACCAGGGCGGCGCCGATGCCTACGCCTTCTTCCTCAACCGCTTCACCACGACCGACTACACGGCGGAGCAGATCCACCAGATCGGCCTGAAGCAGGTCGCGAGCATCGAAGCGCAACAGGACACGATCCTGAAGCAGCTCGGGCGCAAGGACGGCACGGTGCGCGATCGCATCGCGAAACTGCGCGACGATCTGCGCTATCCGAATCCGGCGTCCGAAGCCGCACGCGCGGCGATCATGAAAGACACGAATGCCTACATCGCAGATGCGCTCGTGCGCAGCCAGTCGCTGTTCGACCTGCAGCCTAAGACCAAGGTGATCGCGCAGCCGTTCCCGCGCTTCCGCGAACAGAGCGCTGCGGCCAACTACAATCGCGCACCGCTCGACGGCTCACGGCCGGCGATCTTCCAGATTCCGCTGCGCGAAGCGCGCATGACCAAGTTCGGCCTGCGCACGCTGGTGTATCACGAGACCGTGCCGGGTCATCACTTCCAGATCGCGCTCGAGCAGGAGAACACCAGTCTGCCGCGCTTCCGCCAGGCGCGCGTGCTCGGCGGCATCTCCGCTCTGTCCGAGGGCTGGGCGCTGTACGGCGAGAAACTGGTCGCTGAGAACGGTTGGTACGAAGGCGATCCGGAAGGCCAGCTCGGAATGCTCGACGCGCAACTGTTCCGCGCGCGCCGCCTGGTCGTGGACACCGGCCTGCACGCCAAGCACTGGACACGCCAGCAAGCGATCGACTATGGCCTGGAGCCGAGCGAAGTCGAGCGCTATGTCGTCAATCCAGGGCAGGCGTGCGCGTACATGATCGGGCAGCTCAAACTTCTCGAGCTGCGGGACAAGGCGCGTGACACGCTCGGCGCGAAGTTCAAGCCGCAGGCGTTCCACGATGTCGTGCTGAAAACCGGCACGGCGCCGCTCGACATGGTCGCAACAGAAGTGGATCGCTACATTCGCACGACTTCGGGCAAATGACATGTTGAAGCACTCGCTCCTCGTCGCAGCGCTGCTCGCGCTCGCGCATCACGTTGCGGCGGCAGATGCCCCACGCTCGCCGACGCCCGCGTCACAACGCAACGTCTTCGATGTCAAGGTCATCGCCAAAGGCATCGAGCACGGCTGGGGCCTCGCGTTGCTCCCCGACGGCCGCATGCTGGTCACTGAGCGGCCGGGGCGCATGCGCTTCATCGGCGTCGACGGCAAGCTGTCTGCGCCGTTGCAGGGACTGCCGCCGATCGCCGTGATCGGTCAGGGCGGCTTGCTCGACGTCACGCTGAGCCCCGACTTCGCGAGCGATCGGCTCGTCTACTTCTCATTTGCCGAAGCCGGCGATGGCGGCGTCGGCACCGCCGTGGCGCGCGGCCGGCTCACGGACACGGCGCTGCAGAACGTGCAAGTCATCTGGCGGCAGCAGCCGAAGGTCGATGGGGGGAATCATTTCGGCTCGCGTGTCGTGTTCCGCGGCGACGGCACGCTGTTCATCACGATGGGCGACCGCTACAGCCAACGCCCGAAAGTGCAGGACCTCGGCACCACGATCGGCAAGATCGTTCGAATCAATGCCGACGGCTCGGTGCCACGCGACAACCCGTTCGTGAATCGTGCCGGTGCGCGGCCGGAGATCTGGTCGTACGGACATCGCAATGTGCAGGCCGCGGCTCTGCAACCGGGCACGGGCGAGTTGTGGACCGTCGAGCACGGCGCGCGGGGCGGCGACGAGCTCAACAATCCGCAGGCCGGCCGCAACTACGGCTGGCCGGTCATTACCTACGGCGTCGACTATTCGGGCGAGAAGATCGGCGAAGGCACGGCGAAGGCGGGCATGGAGCAGCCGGTGTACTACTGGGATCCGGTCATCGCGCCGTCGGGCGCCGTGTTCTACACAGGTCAGGCATTCACTGACTGGCAGGGCGATCTGTTCGTCGGTTCGATGACCCCGGGCGCGCTGGTGCGGCTGGAGCTGCAGAATGGCCGCGTGCTGAGCGAGACCCGTTATCTCGACGAGCGCGTCCGCGACGTGGCGCAGGGTAGCGATGGGCTGCTCTACGTGCTGACCGACAGCGCGCGCGGCCAGGTGCTGCAGCTGAGGCGAAAAAAGTCGTGACGTGGAGCACGCCGCGACGGCCGGTGATTTCGCGATGATTGCAGCGGGTGCCGGTGAGACTCGATGCGCAAGCCGACGAAAAAAACTTCGTTACTGGAAGGACTCCTGGCGCGCTTCAGCACCCGCAAGGAACCGCCCGCGGTCAGCGGGCCGCTGCGTCCGTTCCAGGCAATCTCGATCTACCGTGGACTGACCTGCTGCCAGATGGCGCGCAGGTTCGACGAGCATCGCTTCCTGGTCCGCGACGCGCCACCACTCCCTCTCAGCGGCTGCACGATGAGCGAGAAGTGTCAGTGCAAATACATCAAGCACAGGGATCGGCGCGCCGAGCCGCGTCGCCTGATGGACTTCGGCGTCGGCGCACGCCTGTTCGACGGCAGGGAACGTCGCTTGCGCGGCGGTCGCCGCTCCAACGACTAGAGCCCGTTCAGCCCGTCCAGTTCTGCGGCAGATGAAACGGCACGTGCAGCTGACGTGTGCCGTTGGCTGCTTCCGCCGGAAACCGTCCCGCCCGCACGTTGACCTGCAGCGCGAAGAAGAACAGCTCGGGTAGCGTCAGCGTGCGATCGCGCTGCTCCCGAAACGCGACGAAATCCTCGCGCGACGTTGCCGCGTTCAGATGCACGTTTGCCTGCTTCTCGCTGCCCACGTCCGAGCAGTACGCCGCATCGCCTGGCGACGCGGGGTAATCGTGGCCGACCAGCACGCGCGTCGCGTCGGGCAGCCGGTACAGCTTGCGGATGGACTCATACAACGCGCGTGCGCTGGCACCGGGAAAGTCGCAGCGCGCCGTGCCGAGATACGGCAGGAACAACGTGTCGCCGACGAATGCGCAATCGCCGATGAGATACGTGACGGAGTCGGGTGTGTGGCCCGGCGTCGCCAGGACCGAGCACGCGACGTCGCCGACGCGGAAGCGCTCGCCGTCGTTCCACAGACGTTCGAACTGCGAGCCGTCGGTGAGAAACTCCGATTCCAGGTCGAACATGTGCGCGGCGGTCACCTGCACTTCGCAAACGCCGGCGCCGGTGGCGACCTGGCAGCCGAGCGCATCCTTGATGTAGGCTGCCGCGGACAGATGATCTGCATGCGCGTGCGTCTCGAGCACCCACGCCACCTGCAGCCGTAGCTCGCGAATGCGAGCCAGCATCTGGTCGGCGAAGACGGTCGCGACCGCGCCGGAGCGGCGGTCGAAGTCGATGACGGGATCGACGATCACGGCCTGGCGCGTGCCGGGATCGTAGGCGAGATAGGCAAAGGCGCCGGTCAGCGTGTGATAGAAGGCCTCGACTGCCGGAACCTGCGTGACGCTCATGCGCTCATAGAGTACATGAAAACCGCGACGCTCATTTCCGCTGCTGACGCGCCGCGCACCGCGGAGCGCATCCGCCGCCTGCGCTCGTTCGCCTGGCTGCTGGACAATTCCATTCCCCTGCCCGGCGGCTATCGCATCGGGCTCGATCCGATCATCGGCCTGCTGCCGGGGCTCGGCGATGCGATCGGCGCACTGCTCTCCGCATTCATCATCAACGAGGCACGCAGCCTCGGCGCGCCGCGCAGCATCCTGATGCGCATGATCGGCAACGTCGCCATCGAGACGGTGCTCGGCGCGATTCCGTTCGCCGGCGACGTCTTCGACGCGGTCTTCAAGGCCAACACCCGCAACCTGTCGCTGCTCGCCCGCTATCAGCTCGATCCGATCGGCAGCCGCAGCAGCAGCCGCTGGTTCATGTTCGGCTTCTCGCTGCTGCTGGTCGCGGTCGTCGCCTTCGTGATCGCAGTGCCGGTGCTCGTGATCCTCGCGCTCGTCAAACTGTTTTGACCGAGGGACAGCAATGGGAATGACCCACGACTACGCCGCAACCGAGCCGAGCCGCACGGAGATCGACGCACTGCCGGGACCGGTGCTGCTGGAATTCGGCAGCGTCTCGTGCGGCTGGTGCATCCGCGCCCAATCGTTGCTGAAGAGCGCGTTCGCGACGCACCCCGAGGTGCGGCACATCAAGGTCGAAGACGGCAGCGGTCAGCCGCTCGGGCGCTCATTCGGCGTCAAGCTGTGGCCGACACTGGTCTTTCTGAAGGACGGACGTGAGGTCACGCGCCTGGTGCGCCCGAGCCGCCCGCAGGAAGTCGCCGAAGCCTTCAACAGCATCGATCGGGCGGCGTAGCATGGTGGCCGGCGCCGGTGCGCCGGGGACCCGAGCATGCCGTTGATCGACGTCAGGAGCCAGGCGACAGGCGAGCCGTTGCCAGGCTGGCACGACCGCTACTTCGCCTCGCAGTCCATGAGCTTCGCGTACTACGACGTCGACGCGGGCGCATCGATCCACGCGCATTCACACGACGAAGAAGAGGTGTGGCACATCGTCGAGGGCACGCTCGAGATCACGATCGCCGGCGAAACGCTCGTCGCGGGCGCAGGCACCGCCGCGGTGGTGCCGCCGAACGCCGTGCACTCAGTGCGGGCGCGCACCAACGCGCGGGTGATCATCGCGAATCACCCGCGGCGGGAAAGGATAGTGAGGCACCGGTAGGTCGGGCTTTAGCCCGGCAAGAGGAGTTGGGCTAAAGCCCAACCTACACACCGGAACCTCATCCTGTCCGGATCGTTACCACAGCATGGTCAGAGATTTCCGCCCCAGTGCGCACGAGGAGTGGTCGGAGCACGATCAAACGCTCCGCCACGCGGGAGAGAAGCGCCCGCGCGACGACGACGCGCTGCTGACCGACCCCGACGACTACAGCGCCATCGGCGGGCCGGACGACGAGCGCGTCTACGGCCGGACGCGCAGCGATATCGGTAGCTACCCCTGGAATCCGAACGGCGGTCCATCCGACCGCGACATGCCGCCGAGCCAGAGCTCGCGCGGCGGTTACCTGAAGCAATGGACGCAGCGCACGAAAGAATGGGCTAGGGTCGCGCCTGCACCATCGTCCGCACCAGATGATCGAGCGCCGCCGCCGGATCCTGGCAGCGACCGGAGTGAACCGGCGAAGTCTGAATGATCGTGCTGCGCGGCGCGACCAGCCAGTGAAAGCGCTCGCGCGGCGCCAGTTTGCCGATCGGCCCGGCGGCCGGACCGCCGGCGCACACCAGCGGAATGCTCGCCAGATTGACGCGCACAGCTTCGAGATCCACGCCGGCATCGAGCGCCAGCAGCCGGCGCTCGTCGAGCTCGATGCGCGCCCCGAGGAAGTCCTGCGCCGGGCACGACAGGATCACACCCGCGTTGATGAACTCTTCGCGCTCCACGCGCGGTACGACGCGCACGATCGCGTAGTCATACGAGCTGGGCGTGTGCACGCAGGGCCTCCGTCAGGAAATCGTGCGGCGGCTCGAGCCGGCGCACGAGCCAGTGCTCGTACGCGGCGCGATACTCGCCGGGAGTTGCGAACATCGTATCGCCCGCCAGCAGCTCGTCCGGAATGAGCGCGACCAGCGAGCGCACCACTGCGGGCGTCAGCCGCTCGAGCATGCTCTCGTGCGCTTCATCGAGTGCGGCCGCAAACGGCAGCAATACGTGATCGCGGATCCGCGCAAACGGATCGCGACTGCGCTCCAGATAGTCCTCCTTGCTCCATGAATGATGGAAGTACAGCGCGGCGCCGTGATCGATGAGGTGCAGCTTGCGATGCCACATCAGCATGTTGGTGTTGCGCACCGTGCGGTCGACGTTCATGACGAACGAGTCGAACCAGACGATCGCCGAAGCGAGCGCGGCCGCCGGCCGATGCGTCACCGGGTCGAAAGTGACCGAACCGGGCAGGTAGTCGAGCGCCACGTTCAGTCCGCCGCTCGCGCGGATCAGGTCCTGGATCTCCGGATCGGCCTCGGTGCGCGCCAGGTCCGGGTCGAGCTGGATCAGCACGATCTCCGGCACGGGCAGGTCCACGGCGCGGCCAATCTCGCCCGCGAGCAGCTCGGCGATCAGAGCCTTCGGCCCCTGCGCGGCGCCGCGGAACTTGAGCACGTACATGCCGTCATCGTCCGCCTCGACGATCGCGGGCATCGATCCGCCCTGGCGCAGCGGCGTGACGTAACGAGTGACTGCAACTGTACGCACCGAGCGCTTCACTGCTGCAGCTGAAAGCTCAGCTTGAGGCGATAACGAGCCTTGCCGCAGCTGCTGCTCATCACCATGTCGCCGACCGCTTTGACCGCCGCTTCGTCCAGCCGCGGATACATGCTGCTGGAGACGGCGCGCACGTCGGTCGGGCGTGCCGCCTTGCCGGTGAGCGTGAACTCGACGACCACCGGCCCCTCCTCGTCAGCCTCCTGCGAAGCCGCCGGATAGTAGTCGGCGATGGAAATCGGCTTGACGACTTCGTACTTGCAGTTCGCCGGCGTGTCGAGCGCCGGCAGCTTCGGACGGACCTTGCACGCCGCATCGAACGTCTGGGCGTCGATGCCCTGCTTCGCGAGACTCTCGACGAGCAGGAACGTGCCGCGTCCGGAGATCAGCAGCTGCGATGTCGTCGTCGCTCGCCCCTGGCTGTCGGTGCCTGCGTAGCTGATCTCGCCTTTGCACTCGAGCGTTTCGTCGGAGTCGTTGCGGACGTGCACGGCGCGATACAGACATTCCTCGGCGGCCTGCTGAGACGAGCAGCGTCGCGGCCGGATGTCACGCGCGAGGTAGTACATCCAGCTGCCGCCGCCGGGAACTTCGACGGTCCGGCCGGATGACTCTATTGTCAGCTCGGTCGTAATCGGCGCATGACCGCCCGTGTTCTGCGTCGCCGCTGCAGCGATATACGAAGAGCAATCGGCCGGCTTCGGCTTGGAGCCGCCCTTGGTGCTCGTGAAGATTTCGCGCTGCGCCTTGTAGCAGGCCGCGAGACCTCTGAGCTCGTTCGCCGCTTCGTTGTGAGCAGCAACGTACGCCTTGGCGACCTCCTCGCGCGCCGCCTGGTCCTTGCCGACCGCCTTCTGGCTGCTCTCGCCGTTCAGACAATTCAGGTAGTCGCGCACCTTGCCGCCGAACTCGGCCAATGCCGTGTTCGCAGCGACCAGGTCCTGCTCGCTCGCGGAACCGCCCTCGGGAATCGAGAACGCCGGACGCGGACGCGAACAATCGGCGAAGGATGCCGCAGCGTGCAGCACCAGGGCCGCCGTCATCAGTATTCTTGTCGTGGCGAAAATCCGCATCCTCGAAACCCCCTCTCGAAAAGTCGCAGCGATCAATTGGCAGTGGCAGGTTGCGCGCCGCGCGAGCGCGCCACGCGGGCGGCGATGCGCAGGCCCAGCGCGAGCACGACGAGCGCGGCAGCTGGAATGTATTCTGGCATCGCCAGCGCACGGCCGATGTAACTGTTCGCGAAGATGATCCAGATGTAGTACGAGCCGACGGTGTGCAGGACCTTCCAGGCCTTCGGCCCGATCCACTGCGCCGTACGGTCGAACGAGGTGGCCGTCATCGCGGCGATGAAGACATAAGCGAGCCCGCCGCCGATCCAGGTGATCGCATTCACCTGCTGTGCGAACTCGACTGGCCGAACGTGCTGCAGCCAGAAGATCGCGGCGAGGTGCACGCCGTGCGAAAAGGCGAACGAGACGCCGAGGTAGCGGCGATTCTGCCGCTGCCAGCGCGTCCACGCGTTCGGCCAGAAGCGCCAGAGCGCCGCTGCGGTGAACGCCGCCAGGAACAATGTCACGGAAGTCCGCGCGGTGACGCGCACGGAGCGGGCCGCCGCTTCGCCCAGGTCCGGGGCAGTCGCAATCGCAGCCACCACGGCCGCAAGAATTGCGACGGCCGCGAGGCCGACGATCGGCCAGCCGTTCAACGCTCCTGCGGATCTGCGCTGTTGCATGTCGGACCTCCCCGGCGTTTTCCGACCCTGTTTTTCGATATTAGCAGCGGGGCCTGCACAACTCGATGCACCGCTCACCGGCGACTGCTCGCAATTGGCCGATGATCTCTGTGCGCATGCGCGAGCGGCGCCTAGATTCCCTCAAGAGAGCAGCGGACCCGGATTTGCATGGGCCCAGTGGCCCGAACCGGAACCGAGGGAGGCGCAATGAGCACGATGAGAGGCGGCGGCCGACTGATCGCGATCGCAGGGGCAGCAGTGCTGCTGCTGGCCGGTGGTGTCGTGCACGCTCAATCGCAGCCGGACGCCGCGGTGGTCGAGGCCGTGTGGAAGCCGCAGCGGATCGTCTTCGTCTATCGTGGCTACAGCACGCTCTATTCGTGCGGCAGCCTGCAGGACAAGCTCGAGAAGATCCTGACGACCGTCGGCGCACGCGGCGGCGTAGAGCTGCGCGCGTACTCGTGCGACGAGGTGCTTGCGCGCTTCGAAATCGCGCTCACTTCACCCGTCGAGGCGACACCGGAGAACATCGAGGAGCTCACCACCTACGATGCACATGACGAGCTGATCGCGCGCGTGCGCGGCGAGCCGCTCGCCAGCGCGGAAGATCTGCAACGCTTTCCGGCAGTGTGGAAGACGATCTCGTTCGCGCGCAGCCGCGAGATGCGCCTCGAGCCCGGCGACTGCGAGCTCGTGCTCCAGCTGCGCCGGCACATCCTGCCGCGGATGTCGGTGCAGATCGTGAGCGACCGCGTGAGCTGCTCGGAGTTCGGCAATATCGGCAGGCCGCGGCTCACCGTGTCGGCGCTCGTGCCGGTCGGGCAGTAGCTCGGGCCTTAGCG
The DNA here is from genome assembly GCA_035275585.1 of Steroidobacteraceae bacterium. Lineage (GTDB taxonomy): Bacteria > Pseudomonadota > Gammaproteobacteria > Steroidobacterales > Steroidobacteraceae > Steroidobacter. The sequence continues at coordinate 40,290 of DATEML010000281.1, forward strand.
CAACTCCAGCTTCTTCTTCACCATCCTGATGTGGTAGTCGAGCCAGCCGCGCTCGTTGCTGTTCTGCGATTTTGCACGCAGGCCTTCGAGCGCCTTGAGACGCGCAGCCAGCACGCTACGAGACAGCGGATCGCTCGCGAGCGCAACCTCGGTGAGATGCAGTGCTTCGACGCAGCGTCCAGCGTCGACGTACTGCGACGCGAGCTCCACAATCGGCCCTGTGCCGCCCGCCAGCTTCGCGAGATCCGGAAATACGGCGTCCATCGGCACGTCGTACATCGTCGCTGGCTTCATGTCGAACCAGCCGGCATAACCCTCGTAGATGCCGCGGATCGACCAGATCAGGTTGCCGTAGCCCTCGCCCACGACCAGCTCGGGTGGCAGCTTGATCGCGTGCATCAGCGTGAAAACGTCCTTGCCTTCGTTCATGCCGCGAACGACGGCGTCGTGCACATACTGGATGGCATCGCGGTACTGCGTGAGCCGGCGCGTGATCTCGGCATTGCCCCGCACCGGCTCGCCATGGCTCGGCAGCAGCAGCTCCGGTTTCAGAGCCAGCACTTTGTTGAGCGAAGCGACGTAGTCGAGTGCCCAGCGCGGCTGCGTGCCGCGCAGCGTGTAGATGTTCGGGAACGACTCGTAGTAGTTGTCGCCGACGAACGCGGCCCGGTACTTCGGTATCCACACCGTCAGATGATCCGGGGTCTCGCCCGGCGTGCTGTAGAGCTCGAACTTCGTGTCACCGAGCGTGAACTCGTAACGATCGTCGAACTGCACCGTCGCGACGATCTGTGCGCCGTAGTTCCCCGCCCAGGCGCCGGTCGGTGGCCGCGGAAAGTTGAACTGCGCAGCATTGCGCTCCGCGAAGAAGCCCGCGAGGCGTGTCTGGTAATTGACGAACTCGTAGTGCTGCTTCTGCGCGATCACTTGCGTGTCTGCGCCTTTCCACAACCGCACGCCGCCGGTGTGATCGCCGTGGCCGTGCGTCAGCACGATGTACTTGATCGGCCCGGCGTTCTCGCGCTGGAGCAGCTCCTTGGCGCGAGGCGCGCGCACGACCGACGAGGTGTCGATGACGACGTTGCCGGCGGGCGTGGTGACGAGGAACGTATTGCCGAATCCGTACGCGAGATAGATCGCATCGGTGACGCGCACCGCTGCCTGCTGGTTCTCGCCAGTGCGGAGCGGGTTGTCGACGCCGATCTGCGTCTGCGCCAGCGCGGCCACTGGCGCAAACGCGAGCACCGCGGCGCAGCGCATGCAGCTCACTTCGGTCTGCGCAAACGAACGACGAACTGGTCGGTCTTACCCCGCAGCGTCGGATCGAACACCATCTTGGTGTGATCGTCGGCCGCATGCGCCAGGATGTCGCTCTCGCCGTCGACCACGAACCCGGCCGCCTTGGCATCCTCGAGCAGAAAGTGCTTCGGGATGCGATGCAGCTGCGCGTTGTTGGCGCCGTCGTTGCCGACGTGATCGGTCACGCCCAGCACGCCGCCCGGCTTCAGCATCGCGTAGATCCCCTTCAGGAAGGCGACCCCGTCGTCGGGATTGCGGTTGCGCACGTCGTGATAGTTCATCCCCGTGATCGCGACATCGACGCTGCCGAGCGGGATCTCCGAGCTGGCGGGCAGATCGTCGTCGACGCGCACGACGTTCGGCAGGCGATTGTTCGCGAGCCGCTCGGTAATCTGCTTCGCGTACATGCCATCGCGCAGCTGCAGGGCGATCGGCGGGTTCTGTGCATACACCTTGCCCTTCGGACCGACCGCCACCGACAACACCTCGGTGACGTAACCGCCGAGAGCGATGACGTCCACGGTCGTCATGCCGGGCTTCACGCCGAAGAACTGCATCAGCTCGGCGGGCTTGCGATCCGCGTCGCGGGCCTTGTCCTCTGCCGGGCGCTCGGCGCTCGCGAGCGCCGCGGCCAGACCGCCGCCGCTGCCACTGCCCTGCGACGCGGCGCCGGGCGATCCCGACTGCGTCGACATGCATGCCGTGAGGGTTGCGGCGAGAACCAGGATGATCAGCTTCGGCACTGTGTTCGCTTTCATAGCTTGGATCCCCTATTCCACTGCGGCCTTCTTCGATTCGATGCGACCGAGGCGCGAATAATACCCGCTGGCCTGCAGCGTGATGATGGCGGGCTCATCGCTCAGATTGCGCCAGTACCAGCCGTGCTGGCCAGTGAACGGCGCGATGAACGAGCCGTGCGATTCGCTCGCACGCTCCTGGATCTCGTAGCTGCGGTAGTAGCCGGCCGGCCACTTGCCTTCGGTCGGCTCGCCGTGGAACTCGAAGTACACGGGGCCGCCCTGCACGCGCCACGAGTACAGCATCGGCTCGCCCAAGGCCAGCGTCGCCTTGTATTCCAGTTCCTCGCGACCCGCGACCTCGATCGCGATGTTGCCGCTGTAGAACTTGCGCGGATGCGCGTGCATGACCTCGGTGATCGGCTTGCTCGCTTTGCTCGAGCCGAGCACGTCGAGCCCGGTCAGCCTGCCGATGCCGAGCGGATCGATCGAGTACTCCACCGGCAGCACGAATGCGATCAGGATGACCGCAGCCGCGAGCGCAGCGACGAGAGTGCTGAGTAACAACCGGCGGCGTGGCGTTCGGGGTTGCTCGTTCATCGTCCGATCGCGTAGCCGGTGAGTTGCAGACCAGTGAGCACGAAACCGGCGGTCAGCAGTACGACGTTGGCGCGGTACGCGTGCCGCACGAAGCTCGTCGTGCGGCGCCAGTAGTTCATGACGAGCAGGATGGCGCTCAACGCGAGCAGCTGGCCGATCTCGACGCCGACGTTGAAGGCGAGCATGTTCGGCACGAGCCCGTCGCGTGCGAGGTTCAGCTCCTGCAGCTTGGTGGCGAGCCCGAAGCCGTGGAAGAAGCCGAACAGCAGGACGGCGAGCTTCGCATTCGGCTGCCAGCCGAACAGCGTGCGGAACGCGTCCATGTTGTCGAGCGCCTTGTAGACGACCGACAGGCCGATGATGGCGTCGATCAGGAACGGATTGACGTGCAGGCCGGTCAGGACGCCGAGCAGCAGCGTGGAGCTGTGCCCGATGGCGAACAACGTCACGTACAGCGCGACTTCCTCGAGGCGATACAGAAAGAAGATGACGCCGGCCAGGAACAGCAGGTGGTCGTACCCGGTGACCATGTGCTTCGCGCCGAGATAAATGAACGGCACGATCTGCGGACCGGTGCTGTTGCGCACGAAGTCCTGGTCGCCCTCCGCCACCGTGTGCGCGAGCGCTGCCCCCGCAACCAGGAGCAACAGCAGAGCGAGCGGGCGGATGTTCCAGCGCGTGTTCATGGCGGGAGGCGGATGATAGCCATTCCAAGTTAGTTCAGCATGAGCAACAGCGCCGCACCGAGAGCGATCACGCCAATGCCTGCAGCGCGAGCGGCAGTCACGCGCTCCTTCAGCACGAAGATCGCGATCAGCGTCGCGAACACGATCGAGGTCTCGCGCAAGGCCGCCAGCCGCGGCGTATCTCCCAGCCGATAGGCCCACAGTGCAAGACCGTACGTCACGATGGACATCGCGCCGGCGAACAGGCCGGGACGCCATTGCGAACGGGCGGCCAGCATGAACCGCGGCCCGCGCCACAGCGCGAAGGCCACGCCGATTCCGCCTCCCAGCATCAGAAAGATCCAGGCGATGTAGCTCTGCGCAGAGGGAGCGGCGCGCACGCCTTGCGCATCGATCACGGTGTACAGGGCAATCGTGACGCCGGTCGCGGTCGCCCATGCGACCGCTGAACGAGTCACGCTGCGTCCCAGCCCGACGAGCAGGACACCGCCTGAGACCAGGGCGATACCGCACGCAATCCACACGTCGATGGGCTCGTGGAAGAACGCCACCGCACCGGCCGCCGCGAGCGCCGGCGCCGCACCCCGCGCGATCGGGTACGCCACGCTCATGTCCGCGGATTCGAAAGACTTGATCAGGCAGATGAGATAGACGAGGTGCACGCAGGCCGAAGCAGCGAGCCAGCTCCACGCGCCGTGCGGCAGCGGCAGGAACAGCGCCGCCGGAAACATCAGCAGTGCGCTGAAGCCGTCGATCAGTGCACGGCTCGACATCTTGTCCTTGCCGGCCTTGAGCACGGCGTTGACGACGGCGTGCGCCGCGCCGGAACCGACGATCATCGCCGACGCGAGCTGGGTAGAATTCGTCACTTTGGTATCGGCCGACCTGCCTCATGGACAATGTCACGCATACTCTCATCGGCGCGCTGCTCGGGGAAACCATCGCGCGCACCACGCAGCCCGACCCGCGCGGACTGCCTGGCGAGGTCCGCCGCAACCTGCTGGTCGCTACGGCTGCCATCGGCAGCAACCTGCCCGACGTGGACCTGCTCTACTCGTTCATCGGCGGCAAGATCAACTATCTGCTGCAGCATCGCGGCCACTCGCACACGATCGTCGGCGCGCTGCTGCTGGCGGCAGTCGCATTCGCAATCGCACGCTGGCAGCTCAGCCGGAGCGGGCATGCGCCTTCGCCGCGTGATGTGCGCTGGCTGGGCGGTGTGTTCGCGATCACACCGCTCCTGCACATCGGAATGGACTTCACGAACAACTACGGTGTGCATCCGTTCTGGCCGCTCTCCAATCGCTGGTTCTATGGCGACGCTGTGTTCATCGCCGAGCCGCTCCTGTGGGCGGCTTGCGCACCGCTCGCACTCACTTTTCGCACGCTGCTCGCGCGCATGATCGTCGCAGCAGTGCTCGCAATCGGCATCGGCCTCGCCTGGTTCAGTGGCCTCGTGCCACTGCTTGCGGCGGTCACGCTGATCACCGTGATCGTGGCGATGCTCCTGCTCGCCTGGCGAGCAACACCGCCGCGAGCATTGGCGGCCGGCGTTGCACTCTGGCTCGCAGTGACAGCGGTGTTCGCCGTGAGCTCGCAGCTGGCTGCGCGCAGGATCGACGCGATCGCGGCGACACTGTTTCCGAACGAGGGACTGGTCGACCACGTGTTGACGCCGATGCCTGCGAATCCGCTGTGCTGGGAAATCATGCTCGTGCAAACCCGCGACCATTCGGTTGTCGCGAGGCGCACGATGCTTGCGCTCGCACCGTCCTTGATTGCAGCGGACAGCTGCCTCAGCCGCAGCTTGAACATCCCGAGCAGCGCGCCGCTGGAGCCCGTGCACGGTGCGAATACCGCCGAGCTGCACTGGTACGGAGAGATCGCGACCGATCTCGATCGGCTCAGAAATCTCGTGGCGACGGATTGCGAAGCCGCGGCCGCGATGCGCTTCATTCGCGTGCCGTGGCTGGCGACCGTCGGGGCGGACACGGTCCTCGGCGACCTGCGCTACGACCGGGAAAAGAGCCTGGGGTTTGCCGAGGTGGCGCTACACGTCCCGCCTGTCGCCTGTCCCCGGCTGGTGCCCGGCTGGCGGCCACCGCGGGCCGATCTGCTGCACTAGCCAGCTCGGGCCCCGACGTGTCGGGGGATCTTTTACAGCCAGGGAGCGTTGTTGTCATCGCGCCCGCGTGGCGCTATGGCCGATACCATGAGAACTTCCGGCCGTCCGCTCCTGCTCCAGCTCGCCTGGCACATCCTGGCGATTCTCATCTTCGTGTGCCTGCCGCTCCTGCAGTGGAAGGCGCCGTGGTGGGAGCTGCCGCGTCAAGAGTTATACGCACTAGGCGTGCTGCTTGCGGGATACGCAACCGCAGCGCTCGCCGTCCTGATCTTCGCCCGGGCCGGCACGCCACGTGCGTTCAGTCGCGCGCTGGCGCTGGCCTTGAGCATCTTCGGCCTGTGCCTGCTCGTGCTGGCATTCACTCAGTTCGACACACCTCGCTACATTCTGCTGCCCATGTTTCTGGCGGTCGCCTTCCTTGCGCCGTTCGTGGTTGCACCACGTCTCGGGCAGATCGCCGGTATTGCAGTGCTCGCCGTCGGGCTGCTTGCGGTCGCTGCACTCGGCAGCCGAGCCGCATTCGCGCATCTGCACGAGACCGCGAAGGTCGTCACGAGTTACGTGCAGACGGCGTTCTACGAATTGCGCGTGCGCTCGCACGAAGCGGTGGTCGCGCGCCCTGCGACGCGCGGCGGCGGACTGGATCGGCTCGCCGATCGCTTCCTGCTCGGGACCGGCGACGGTCATCTCTATACGATCCGCGTCGCGGCAGACGACATCGCGGCACATGAGCTGCAGATCCGCGTCCCCGCCAATCGCGAAGAGTTCGCCAAGGCCTTCCACGGCAGCGCGATCGCGCCGCGGCTCGCGAACGGCTATCGGGAAGATGCGCCGGGGGTACAGACATGGCGTTTTCGCGTCGCCGACGTGATCGCGCAGATGGACGGCGACAGCGTGCGGATCTTTGCGTCCCATCATTTCTGGAAACAGAAGGAGCAGTGCTTCGTGCTGCGCGTATCGCAGATCGAGACGCGCCTGAGCGAGCTCGAGCGACTCGCGGGACCCGGCGCCTGGCAGACGATCTTCGAGAGTCGCCCGTGCCTGCCGCTGGCCGGCGAGGGCGCGATGCGCGGCAAGAATCCGTTCCGCGGCGAGGAGGTCGGCGGCCGCCTCGCGCTGCTCGATGCCAACACGCTGCTGCTGTCGCAAGGCGATCATGGCTTCTCCGGCATCGAAGGCGGTCCCGCTTACGCGCAGAGTCCGCAAGCGACGTACGGCAAGACGCTGCGGATCGATCTGCGCACGCACGCCACCTCGCTCAACACGGTCGGTCACCGCAATCCGCAAGGCCTGTATGCCGCACCGGACGGCCGCATCTGGGAAACCGAGCACTCGGCGCAGGGCGGCGACGAGCTGAATTTGCTCGAACCGGGTGCGAACTACGGCTGGCCGCTGGTCACCTACGGCACCGACTACGGCTCTCTCATCTGGCCGTTGAGCGAGCAACAGGGACATCACGCCGGCTTCCGGCAGCCGGTGTACTCCTGGCTGCCCGGCATCGGCATCTCCAACCTCGTGCAGATCCAGCGCGAGCGCTTCCCGGTCTGGCGCGGCGATCTGCTGATCGGCACGCTCGGTGCACGCTCGCTGTTCCGCATCGTGCTGGACGGTAACCGCGCGGTCGTGATCGAGCCGATTCCTCTGCAGAAGCGCGTGCGCGACGTGCAGGAGCTCGACGACGGACGCTTGCTGCTCTGGACCGACGATGCAGCGTTGCTCACGATAGAGCCGGCGGGCTCGCGCGCCGAGATGGAGTTCGCCAATGCGTGCTCCAGCTGCCATCGCATCAACGACGGCTTGTCGCACCGCATGGGCCCGGATCTGTACCGGCTGCTCGACCGCGGCGTCGCGGGCGCGGAGAACTACGGTGCCTACACGCCCGCACTCCAGCAGCTCGGCGGCGGCTGGAACAAACAGCGGCTCGATGAATTCCTGCGCGACCCGCAGGCTGTCGCGCCGGGCACCTCGATGGAATTCCCGGGCATCGCCGACGACCGGCAGCGCGCCGAGCTGGTCGCCTACGTGATGACGACGAGCAAAGTGGGCGGGCAATAGCCATAATCGTGCTCGCGGGTTCTGGCTGACCCGATCGAAGGAGCACTCAATGAGACTCCCGCTCACCTGCCTGCTGGCGCTGTCGTTCGTTTGCGCCGCGCATGCCGAGACGCGCGAACAGCTCACGCAGCAAGTGCGCGATGCCGAGAACGCATTCGCCGCGACGATGGCGGCACGCGACCACAAAGCGTTCGCGACATTCATCGCGGAGGACGCGGTCTTCTTCGGCAACGAGGCGATCCGCGGCAAGGCGGCGGTCGTCGAGAGCTGGAAGGGTCTCTACGAAAAGCCGGAGGCGCCATTCTCGTGGCGCTCCGAAGACGTACAGGTGCTCGACTCGGGCCAGCTCGCCCACAGCAGCGGTCCGGTGCTGAACGCGAAAGGCGAGCGCGTCGGCACGTTCAACTCGATCTGGCGTCGCGAGAGCGACGGACGCTGGAAGGTCGTGTTCGACAAGGGCTGCGACGCCTGCAAGTGCGCCCAGGCTGCCAAGTAACTACTGCGCACACGCAGCGTCGGCGCCGCGTGTGAAGTTTCGTGCGGCGTGCTTGTCACGCTCGCGGGTGTCCGACTAGGCTGCGCGGGTTTGTCCTCCCACGGTGAACCCATGTCGCATACGCGTCGTCGCAAACTGATCGTCGCTCTATCCGTTACGCTGGGCGTCGCAGCGCCTGTCGGCGTGCTGATCGCCGCCGCCTCCGCGCGGGATGTGCAGAAGGCGCGCCATGACCACTACCATGAGCTGGGCGACGCCTTCAAAACCGTGCGCGACCAGGCGCGCGGCAGCTCGCGGACATGGCGAAGATCAAGGCGGCCGCGCAGGTCATCAACGAGGCGTCGGTCGACCAGGGTCGCTGGTTCCCGGCTGGCACCGGACCCGAGGCCGGCAAGACGCGCGCGCTCCCGGTGATCTGGGAGCGAGCGGAGGACTTCAAAGCCGCGCAGAAAGTGTTCAGCGACGCCGCGCCGAAGCTGCTCGCCGCCGCGAACGCCCGCGACTTCGATGCGGTGAAGTCGAGCTACGGCGCGCTGGGCAAGGCCTGCAAGAACTGTCACGATACGTTCCGCTCCCGCGAAGAGCACGATTGACGACGAGAGGTCACAGACGCCTATGAGTGCCCGCACCCCCACCTCCTCCGCCGGGAGCGCTCGCTAAAAAATCGGTTTGCGTCGATCCCGGCGCCTCGCCCGACGGGTCCGTCACGGACCGCGTCGCCGTTGGCTATCGACCGGGGTTGACGCAATGCTCATCGAAGTTCCTCTGGACCGGCTCGGCTGGTCGGCTTTCTATTCGCAACAACTGACTTTGGAAGATCTCAGCGCGGGCTTTCCCGCGCGCGTCTGCAGCGTGCAGCGTAACCAGCTGACCGTGCTGTGCGAGCGCGGTTCGCTCGACGTTGTCGTGCCGCCTGACATCATCACGAGCGCGGCAGGAGCAGTCGCGATCGGCGACTGGCTGCTCGTCGAACACGAGGCGCCGCGCGTGCTGCGTGTACTCGAGCGGCGCTCGCTGATCTCGCGCATGGCGGCGGGCGTAGAGCAGCGCATGCAAGCCATCGCAGCGAATCTCGACACGCTGTTCATCGTCACGTCGTGCAACGACGATTTCAATCTGTCGCGCCTGGAGCGGTATTTCACCGTTGCACGGCACGCACAGGTCGAGCCCGTAATCGTGTTGACGAAGGCGGATCTGTGCACGGACGCGGAATCGTTCGCGGCACAGGCACGCTCGATCGCCGGCGACATGGCGATACTCACGCTGAATGCCACTGAGCACGCGGCGGCGGCTGCAGTCGATGCGTGGCTCGCGCGCGGACAGACCGTCGCATTCGTCGGCTCGTCCGGCGTCGGCAAGTCGACGCTCGTCAACGCCTTGCTCGCAAGAGAAGTGCAGGCGACCAGCGCGATCCGCGCCCACGACGCCAAAGGTCGTCACACGACGTCGTCGCGCCAGATGTTCGCGTTGCCGTCCGGCGCGTGGGTCATCGACACGCCCGGCATGCGCGAGCTCAAGCTCGGCGCAGTGGAAGCAGCAATCAGTGAAGTGTTCGACGATATCGAGACTCTTGCGCGCAACTGCCGCTTCCGCGACTGCCAGCATCGTGACGATGCGGGATGTGCGCTGCACGCGGCCGTCGCGGCAGGGCAGCTCGATGCCCGACGGCTCAGCAGCTACCAGAAACTCCAGCGCGAAGCGGAGCGCGCGTCGCAGTCAGTGCGCGAGCGACGCGAGATCGAACGGCGCTGGGGCCGCATGCACCGCGTCACTTCGCGGCGCGGTCCGGGAACTCCGCGAGGATGAGCCGGACCGCTTCGTCCGCTTCCTCGCCGCTGATCTCGCGCGCCTCGGTGGCGACGTCGAGGGAACCGCTCCAGATCTGGGCGTTCTGCGCGACGTCGACGACGTCGAGCGTGAACGTTCCGACCTGGCTCTTGTGGCGGCCGATCGGCAGGCTCACACCGACGCCACCGCGGGCGCCGCCCGAGCCGCCACCTACGCCCACGCCGACGCTCGGCTTCGGCTTCGGTTGATCCTGCGTCGACAGCACGTAGGTGATCTGGCAGTCGGGCTTATCGGTGGCCAGCGTGTAGCCCTTGTCTTCCAGGCGCTTCAGCGCGGCCGCGCGCACGCGCTGATCCGTGAAGGACGCGGCATCGGATGAAACTGGGCGCCAGTCGAACGTGCGGCACTTCGACAGATCGGCGTCGGCCTTGTCGACACGCACCTCGGAACGCGACGTGGCGCAGCCGCTCAATGCCAGCAGCAGCGCCGACGCGCACAGCGGCAGAACACGATTGCTCAGGACTGGTCTCATCATGGCTCGTTACTCCCTCGCTCTGAGCGCTCGGCGCGCGGCTCGTACTCGTAGTGCCAGGGCTCGTTCGGCGCTTGCAGCGGACCGACGAAGCGCGTGTGGCGCATTGCCGCCGCCAGCTTGCGTGCCCAGCCCCGCTGTTCCCACGCCGAACGCACCTTCGCGACTTCGGTGGGGGCGATGATGCGACCGTTCTGCTCGATCTGGAAGTCGACCGCGCGCGAACGCCCGTGCAGCGACAGTCCTGGCACCGCGAGCGGCGCCGCCGCGGGTGTCGGACGCCACGCTCGCAGGAAGTTCGCAAATCGTACTGTCGCTTTCGCGTCAGGATGCGCCGGGTAGGCGCCTCCCGACAGCTCGCGCAGCGCGGCTTCCTGCAGCCGACCTGCGATGACGCCGACGGAGCCGTTCGAGTTCCAGCGTTGCAATTGCAGATCCAGGCTGCGCGCAACCGTATTTGCATACAGCGAGTAACCGGGATTCTGCGCTTCGAAGCGCGCCGCCACGACGGCGATCTCCGCCAGCAGGTCGCGATACTCCGCGCTGGCTTCGTAGGCGCGGATCTCTTCCGCCGACCAGCTCCAGCGCGAGCTGAGCTGCTCTCCCGCACGCAGATAGCCGCGCACGGCCAGCAACTGTCGCGGCGGGTCGCCGATGCGCTGCACAGCCTCCTTCGCGACAGGCGGCAGATCGTGCGTGACCGCCAGCAGGTATTCCTGCCGGGACGCAGACGCTGCAAGCGACGTCCCCGCAGCCGCGAGGCACGCGATCAGGACGACTGCGATGAGAGGTCGCACGCGCGCGGAGGTCAGGCTCGAGCCTGACCTGGGTTCAAGCCGGGGGCGTCTGCTGCGCTTCTTTCTCGATGACGATCGAGCCCTTCAACACCAGCGCGGCGATCGCGCCGATGGCGGCGAGCTGCGGCGCGAGCAGCGTCCCGACGACGCCGATCGTCAACGGGATGTCGATCAGCACGCGGCCGTCTTCGTTCTTGATGACGACGCGGCGGATGTTGCCCTCGCGCAGGATCTCCTTGATCCTCGACAGCAGCGTGTCGCCGCTGAACTGGAACTCTTCGGAACGGGAAGTGGAATCGGTCATGGGAGACTCCTTATCTTTCGGGTCGAAAGCGGCCGAGGCCCTTTCGACGACGCCGTCAAAAGGCGTGGCTTTTGCCGGCTACCCAATCAGGTCCTTCAACTTCGCATGCCCCGTGCGGGACATCGGCAACTTGGTGCCGTCGCCGAGGATTGCAAGCCAGCTGTCCTTGCCGTACAGGTCGATGCGCGCCAGCCGTTCGACGTTGAGGATGAACGAGCGATGGATGCGCACGAAACGCGTCGCGTCCAGCTGGCTCTCCAGGTCGCTCATCGTCTGCTGCTTGCGCAGCCGCTTGCCGCCGCACGAGAACGACAGGTAGTCGTCCTGCGCTTCGATGAAGTCGATGCGCTCGAGCGGCAGCACATGCACACGGCCCTCGTGGCGGATCAGGATGCGCTCGAGCGTGCGGCCGGGCGGCCGCGCCGAGACAGCGAGATCGTGCGCCGAGGGCGCCGGCGTCTTGTTGCGCAGCCGCTCTGCTGCGCGCTCGACAGCAGCCGCCAGGCGCGGCGGCTCCACCGGCTTCAACAGGTAGTCGACGGCGTGAACCTCGAACGCGCGCAACGCGAACTCGTCGTATGCCGTGGTGAAGATCACCGACGGCGCGCGGTCGCCGAGCAATTCCAGCACCTCGAACCCCGACAGCTTCGGCATCTGGATGTCGAGAAATACCAGCTCCGGATTCAAGTCTTCGGCGAGCTTCACGGCCTCGAAGCCGTTCGCGGCCTCGCCGACGATCTCGACGCCGGGCAACTTCGTCAGGTGCTCGCGCAGGATGGAGCGGGCCAGTGTTTCATCATCGACGATCAGCACACGCACGTTTGACTTCCTCTCATGCAGTAGCGCGCAGCGCGGCGGTGGCACCCGTGTACGGCAGCAGGATCGACACTCTGAATCTCTCTTCGGTCGCGTTCACGTCCACGCTGGCGCGGTGACCGCACAGCGTCTCGACGCGCGAGCGCACGTTTACCAGGCCGACGCCGGTGCCGCGCGACGCTGGTCGGTCCGGGTCGCACGGATTCTCGACCACCAGCTCGACGAAACCTTCGCGGCGGCGGGCCGTCACGCACACTTCCCCACCTTCGAGCAGGTGCGCGACACCGTGGTGGACCGCATTCTCCACCAACGGCTGCAGGAACAGCGGCGGCACCGACACGTCGCGCACGTCCTCGGCAATGTCGAACTTCGAACGCAGCCGCTCACCGAAGCGAACGCGCTCGATCGCGAGGAACGTCTGCGCCAGCCCGACTTCCTCCGCAAGCGGAATCGCCTGCTCGCGACCGAGCGTCAGGCTCTTGCGGAAAAACTGCGCCATGAGGAAGCACATCTGGCGCGCCGCAGCGGTGTCGTTACCGATCAGCGCCGCGACCGAGTTCAGGCTGTTGAACAGGAAGTGCGGATCGAGCTGCGCGCGCAGCGATTTCAGCTCTGCTTCGCGCGCCAGCACCTGCAACTCCAGCGCGCGGCGCTCGGCGTTGCGCGAGCGCTCGAATGCGCCCATCAGATAGTGACCGAGCACGGCGAGCGAAATACCGATCGCGCCCGCGAAGATCATGAGACCGAGAATGCCGTACGCCTCGTCGCCGTAGTTCTCGCCGGGCTCCAGCAGGTACTGCGCCCACAGGTAGCCGAGCACGAGCCACGCGACGAGCGACGCCAGGCCGGCCGCCACCCAGCTGACCACCATGCGGACGATCGGCGTCTCGCCGGGCGGCATCGATTGCACCAGGTACCAGTACGCCAGCGACTGCATGCCGAGCAGCATCGCCATCGGTACCGAAAAATACAGCGCCCACAGCGGCGGCGCGCGCCCGCCGAAAATGAACACCACGGTGAGCAGCAGCCCGAAAACGATCCAGACGGCCAGGTACAGGACCAGGCGGCTGCGGCGTTTGAGAACGGGGTGCATACAGAAGAACCGGCTAGTTCTTCACTTCTATGCCGCCCATCACGACCATGCCGCGCACGATCAGCGTCTTCGTCGGCACGACGCTCGTCGGACGGCGCTTGTCGACGAAGCCGCCGAGCAGCGTCGTCACCTTGCTCGTGACGGTCCAGTCGGGCGGCACGTGGATCTCGATGCCGCCCCAGAAGGCGAACACCTCGACATTCGCACTGTCGGCCTCCATGCGCGCGTCCGCGAGATCGAGCTTGATGCCGCCCATCACGGCGGTGAGGTCGGCACCGCGAAACGGCCGTGACACCGGCCGCAACTCGCAGCCGGACAGCAGGGCGAACGAACGCACGAACTCGACGTGATCGTCGGTGCTGGAAATCTCCTGCGGCTTCGGCGGGCCGTTGATTGCGCGCCACACGAGCGTGCCGCCCACGAACAACAGCAGGCCGGGCAGCAGCAGGTGCCACAAGCTGACGTGGATCCAGCCGATGCGATCGAGGAACAACCAGATGCCGACGGTGATCAGCACCCAGCCCCATGAGCGGCTGCGCCGGTGATCGGGGCTGCGCACCATCGCGACGCCGATGCAGACCAGCGCCAGCGGCCACAGGCTGCGCAGCACGTAGCGCGCCTCGAACCAGCCGAGATTGTCGGCGAGCAGGATCGCGCCGACGAACACGATGACGATGCCGACGACGAGCCGCGCCGAGAAAAATGCCCGGTGATCGTGCGGCGGCCGGGTTTCGCCGGGGCGATCGCGCCCCGAGACCTCACGAGGGTCCTGGTCGAAATCCATGCTCGCTCACCCGCCGGAAGCGTCGCGCGCGCGCCGCTCGCGGGCGACGTCGCGGACCAGGAAGCTCACGCCCGATGCGATGACGAAGATCGGCCAGGCCGTGCCCCAGCCGAGGCCGAACATCCCGAACACGCCGATCAGGCAGTACAGACCGGTCGCGAGCAGCCAGACACCGCCGGAGCGGTCGAGGTGGCGGCTGGGCATCACCAGGCCCCACAGGCCCAGCGCCACGAGCGGCACCGGGAAATAGCGCCACCAGCCGATCGGCATCGCGTAACCGAGATTGACTGCCAGCATCAGCCCGCCGAGCGCCAGCAGGAACAGGCCCAGCACCAGGCGCGAGCGGTGCGCGTTTCGGTGCGGCTTCAGTTCTTCCATCAAAACACTCCCGCCAGACGGGCGGTATTCAAGAGCATGCGCCGACCTTACGGAGCCCGCTATAGCCGCACCAGCGCCCACCGGTGAATGGCGGATCCCTGCCGGTGAACCCGCCGGGGCCTCCACGCCGTTAGACTTACGCTCCATGGCTATCGAGATCCGCACCCGGTTGATCCGCCCGATCCTGCTCGCCGTATCCATCGCGCTCGGCGCCTGCGCCGGCCCCGCCCCGCAACGCGGAACTGCGACGTCGACAGAATCGACCCGCGCACCCTCGGGCAATGCCGACGAGCTGGCAGGCTATGCCTTGCAGGCCCTGGCCGAACGTGACGCCCAGAGCGCGCTGGCAGCGATCGCGCGTGCGAACCTCATTGCGCAGAACCGCGCCGACCTTGCCTGGCTGCACGTGCGCATCTGCGCAATGACGCCGGGCTGCGAGCCGGAGCCGGTCGACGCACGCTTGCGCAAGCTCGCTCCCGACAACGGCGTCGTGTGGCTCGGACCGCTCGCTCGCGCGCAGGCGCGCCAGGACAAGCGCGTCGAGGAGCAGATCCTCGAAGCAATGAGTCACGCGCAGCGGTTCGATCTGTACTGGACCACGTTGGTCTGGCGACTGACCGTCGCGCGCAATGCAAAGTCACCGCCGCCGGGGACTCCGGGCGCAGCGCCACAGCCGCTCACCGAGGCACTGGACAAGACCACGGAGACTCTGTCTGCTGCGGTCGTGCCCGCATTCAAGCCGGTGAGCACGGCGTGCGCAATCGAGCGCACTCAGGATGCAGCACCGCACGCGCGTTGTGACCGCATCGCGCAGGCGATGCAGCGTAGCGACACGACGCTGGTCGAAGGACTCGGCCTCGGCATGGCACAGCACCTCGCGGAGCCGGGCTCGCCCGCAGCGATGGTGCTCGACGAGCGCGTCGCGACGCTCAGCTATCGCAGCCAGGCCGCCGGTGCAGTCGTGCGCGAGCAAGTGGAACGCGACAAGTTCTCAGCGCAGATGATCGAGCTCATGAAGAAGCTGCCGCGCGAGCAGGACGTCTCGCTGGCGATCCTGCGCTGGGCCGGCCAGCCGCTGCTGCCGGCAAAATGAGGAATGTCCCCATTTCTCACGCCGCCTGACGCTCCGGCTGCGCACCGAGCGCCTCGCCGAGGGCCGCGAGCAGCTGATGCAGCTCGCCGGTCATGAGCAGGAAGTCGATCTCGAACTGCTCCTGCGCCGCGAGCTTCTGATCTTGCTCGGACCCTTCCTGCCCCGGCTCCGCGCCGATCGCGAGAAACTCCACGCGCTTGACCTGCAGCTTGTCGGTGAGCACGAAGGAGATGCGATCGTTCCACGTCAGCCCGAGCCGCGTAGCGTGCATGCCCGCGGTCAGATGCTGGCGGACCTCGCGCGCCTCGAGTGGATAGCGCGTGTAGCGAATCGTTGCTTTGGTCTGGTCGGCAGCCTGCAGCTCCAGGTCCTGGTCGATCGTGAAGCGCAACGGCGCAGCGCCGAGCGCCAGCCAGGCACTCATCGCAGCGGACGGCGAGCGCTCGGTCTCGACGAGCTGCACCGCCAGGCTGCCAAGCGTGTCGCGCAGCGTTTCGATCAGTTCTTCGGCGCGCGCCGCGCCCGCCGCATCGACCACGAGCCAGCCGTGCGCAGGATCCATCCACGCGCGCGTGATGCGCCGGCGAGAAAGCGCGCGTGCGCGCAGCTCTTCGAGGACGCGCTCCTTGATCTCGCGCATCTGCCGCCGCCCGACGGGAAAACCCTGCTGCTCTTCGATGACCTTGGCGCGGTCGGTCGCGACCTGCCTGACGATCGACGAGGGCAGCAGCTTCTGCTCGACGCCGAGTGCGATCAGGTGCTGACCATGCGTGGTATGCACGAAGCGCTGCGCCGGGCTCGAGTGCACCCAGCCACGGCTCTGCATGTCGAAGCTGCCGCAGGGTTGCAGCGAGCGCTGTGCGAGTTTCTCTTCCAGCTCAGCAGGAGCAACCGACCAGTCGGCCGGCAGACGATAGACGATCAGGTTCTTGAACCACATGAGCGGCGCGCAAAAGTCGCGAAGTATACGGACTGCGCACCGCCCGACCAGTCCTTGCATTCCCCGCCAGAATCACATCCGCTTCGCAGCGTCGGATTTCGCTCGAATATCGGGCGCTACCGCGTTCAATCAGAACGGAATCGCCGAACTCATGCGTGCGAAAGCCATCGGCGTCGAGCACGCGATCCGCGCGGCGCAGGACGCGCTCGCCGGCGAACGCGTGCAGCAGGTCGTAGTGGCTCGTTCCGGGCTCGTGCGTGCCGGACAAGATTGCGTCGACTACACGCAGCTGCGTGTGCGCTCCGATGCGCTGGTCGGCAACGCCATCGCCCGCTACGACGGCGCCGAAGCGCGCCGCTGAATGCTCGAGTGCGCGAACGACGGTCGTGCCGATCGCCACGGCGCGCCGATTCTCGCGGCACGCGCGACGCAGCGCCCGCTCCGTTGCCACTGGAATGCGATACGGCTCGTCGAACGGCAAAAGCCGGTCGAGATCCGGATCACCGGTCGACGAGATTCCAGCCGCATGCGTGATCGTCGCGAACACGATGCCTTTCGCTGCAAAGGACGCGAGCAGCTGCCAATCGAGCACGAATCCGGCCGACGGCGGCTCGTACGCGACGGGCTGCGCAGCGATCGGCGTCCAGACGTCCCATAGCTCCAGCGACTGCGGCATGTGCGCGTACTGAACAGGCCGCGCGTCGCGAGCGAGCCCGGCCCAGATCTCTGCGCTGGAATGCTCGAAGCGCAGCGCAATGAGACGCGGATGTCCGAGCAGCGCTTCGATCACGGCCGTCAGCGATCCGAGCCGCAGCCGCTGGCCCGGCGCGAGCGGCGGAGGCAAGGCACGATCCTCCGTTCGCGTCCGATGGTCGCCCGCCCCGAATACGATCGCGTGGAAACGCCGCATGTCGTCGGGCGCAAGCGAGGCACGCGCCGCGAGCCGCACTTCGACTTCCATGCCGGTATGCAGATGAACTCCCTTGAGACTTGCCGGCAGCGTCGCGGCGTCGTTCGCGATCACGACATCTCCCGGCTGTAGCAGGTCAATGAGCGACGTGCGACGCAGGCTCGTGATGCGGCCCGCAGCGTCGACGTGCAGCAGCTTCGATTCTGCCGCGCGCTGGACGGGCTTGTCGGCAGCAATCACGAGGCCCGCCTCACCGCGCTCGGTGACGGGACCGGAAGCAGATCCGCAATCGCGTCCGCGATCTCGCGCGCCACGCTGCCCGGCTGCTTCAGTGTCGCGCGATCGGCATCCGGTATCGCGAGCGCGTGCATCGGCGTATCCATATCGCCCGGATCGAGCGCGAGGAACTTCACGCCTTGCGGCGACATCTCTTCGTTCCAGATCCGCGTCAGGTGTGCAAGCGCGGCCTTGCTGGACCCGTATGCGCCCCAGCGCGCGTAGGCGTTCACGGCCGCATCGCTCGAAATGTTCAACACGACACCGCCGCGGCCCTCGCGAGCGGACGCAGCGAGCGAACCCAGCAACGCTTTCGTCAAGCGGAATGGTCCCAGAACATTGGTGACGAGCGCGCGCTCGAAGTCCTCGCATTCGGTATCGCCAAGCAGCGCGAGTGGCGTCGGGCCGAGGTCGGAGGCGTTGTTGACCAGCACGTCCACGCCGCCGAGCAAGCCCGTGGCTTGCAGCGCGATTCGATGGATGTCGTGCTTCTGGGCGACGTCGCCGACGATGCCGTGAGCGTCGTGCACACGCGCCACGGCCGCAACGCGCTCGGCCGTCCGCGCTACGAATGCAACGCGTGCGCCCCGTCCAGTCAGCTCTCCGACGAGCGCGTGCCCGAGCCCGGACGTGCCGCCGGTGATCAGCACGCGTGTTTGCATGTCGGTTTGCATGTGTGCTCTCCTGTGTAGGTCTCATCTTTATGGACGGTCGCCTGCAACCCAACCGCCGTGTCCAACCCGCTGGCGGAATGTCGCTTCGACGGACACCTCCAACCATGGATCGACCCGAGCTCGTCGCCGCACACCTCGCGCGCAACCTGGTTGCGCTCCGGCACGTCCGCAATCTCACCCAGGGTGCACTGGCAAAAGCCGCCGGCGTGCCGCGCTCGACGATTTCCAACCTGGAATCGAGCAGCGGCAATCCCTCGCTTACCGTGCTGGTCAAAGTCGCGAGCGCGCTCGGCGTGCCGCTCGACGAGCTGCTGGCTTCGCCGCGCGCCAAGGTGCGCAAGTGGACGCTGGATGAGCTCGCGAGTCACAGCGGCGGCCGTGGCATCACGATTCGCTCGCTCATTCCGGAGCGTGTGCCGGACGAGCTGCTCAACATCATGGAATTCGCGCCGGGCGCATCGATGCGCGGCTCGCCGCACTTGCCGGGCACGCGCGAGTTCTTCACTTGCCTCGCCGGCACAGTTACGATCTTCGTCGCCGGCGACCGCTTCGACCTTGCAGCTGGCGACGTGCTCGCGTTCCCGGGCAACGTGCCACATTCGTACAAGAACGCGGACGGCAGCCGCGCGGCGCACGGCGTGTCCGCGGTGATCCTCGCCAAATCCGGTGTGTGAGTCAAAGGAGAACGAAAATGATCGGTTACGTCACGCTCGGCACCAACGATATGAAGCGCTCAGCGGCGTTCTACGACAAGCTGCTCGCCGAGATCGGCGCGAAGCGCATGATGGAGCAGGAGACGTTCATCGTCTGGGGCAACAGCCCGACGCAAGCAGCGCTGTCGGTGACGAAGCCGTTCGACGGCAAGCCGGCGACGATCGGCAACGGCGTGATGGTCGCGCTCGTAGTCAAGGAGCCTGCGCAGGTAGATCGCATCTACAAGAAAGCGCTCGAGCTCGGCGCGCAGGATGAAGGCGCCGCCGGGCCGCGCGGCGCAGGCTTCTACGCCGGCTACTTCCGCGATCCCGACGGCAACAAGCTCAACGTGTTCTGCCTGACCTAGTTTTCAGACCTTCAGCACCAGCTTGCCGAAGTTCTCGCCGCGGAACAGCTTCAGCAGCGTCTCCGGAAAAGTCTCGAGGCCCACGACGATGTCCTCGCGGGTCTTGAGCTTGCCGGCAGCGAGCCAGCCCGCCATTTCGCGCGCAGCTTCGGCGTAGCGATCGGCATAGTCGAACACCAGCATGCCGGTCATGCTCGCGCGGTTCACTAGCAGCGACATGTAGTTCGCCGGCCCGCGCACGCCACTGGTGCTGTTGTACTGGGAGATCGCGCCGCAGATGACGATGCGCGCGTGACGCGCGATCTGCGTGAGCACGATGTCGAGAATCTCGCCGCCGACGTTGTCGAAGTACACGTCGACACCCTTCGGACAATGCTGGCGCAGCGCCTTCTTCACGTCCTCGGATTTGTAGTCGATCGCGGCGTCGAAGCCGAGCTCGCGCACGATGTAGTCGCATTTCTCGCGACCGCCGGCGATGCCGACGGCGCGGCAGCCTTTGATCTTTGCGATCTGCCCGACCACCATGCCAACCGCACCGGCGGCGCCGGAAACGACGACCGTCTGGCCCGGCTGCGGCTTGCCGACTTCGAGCAGGCCGAAGTACGCGGTCATGCCCGGCATGCCGAGCGTGCCGAGGTACACCGGCAGCGGCGCGAGCCGCGAGTCGATTTTCGTCAGGCCCTTGCCGTCGACGGTCGCATACTCCTGAATGCCGACGGTGCCGGTGACCTGGTCGCCCTTCTTGAATCCGGCGTGCCGCGACTCGAGCACTTCGCCGACGCCGCCCGCGCGCATCACTTCGCCGATGCCCACCGGCGGGATGTACGACTTCACATCGTTCATCCAGCCGCGCATCGCCGGATCGAGCGAGAGATAGGCGATCTTGACGAGCACCTCGCCTTCGTTCGGCGCACGCACCGGCTCTTCGGTGTAGTTCCAGTCGGTGCGCTTCGGCAGACCGACGGGACGGGCTGCAAGGCGGAATTGATGATTGAGTGTGCTCACGGCGGCGTTCCCCTTTCTGTGCTCGCTGCCTTGAGCATACGCTCTACAGGTACGACAGCCACCAATCGTCGCGCCGCCGCTTCACTGCAGCGAACCAGCGGCACGCAGGATAGAGAGTCGCGATGACGAGCACCCACGCGAGATACACGACCGGCAGACTGAAGCCCCATTGCTCCGGCACGAGCAGGAAGTCCGCCGTGAGCACCGCGACGCCGAATCCGCTCGCGTAACCGACGATGCCGGCTGCAAGATGCGCGAGCGCGACGTGCAGCACGTAGAAGAACAGCGGTACGCGTCCGAAAGTCCGCAGCACTTCGCTGACCTTGCCGCGCGCTGACTCGAACAGAGCGAGCAACAGGAACCCAGCACCAAGCGTGATCAGCAGATACTGCAGCGACGGCGGATATTTATGGACGTTCACGAACGACAGCAGCGTGTGCAGCGGCGTGCTCTGCAGCGTCCAGGCCGTAGGATCGCCGTATACGTTCGCCATTCGGAGCGACACAAAAGCGGTCAATGACGCGGCGCCGAGATAGACGAACCGTTGCACACGTCGCTGCGGCTCGAGCTCGAACAGCGCGCCGAGGCAATAGCCGAGGCTCATGACACCGATCCATGGAATCAGCGGATACGCGACGAATGCGTGCGGAATGGGGCCGAAGACGTGCAGCACCGACCACAGGGGCGCCCACGTGCCGAGGCTTTGCGGCGCGATGCCGTCGAGAAGGTTGTGCCCGCAGATCATCACGAGGCTGAACACCCCGATCGCGCGCAGCGGCAGGCGAACGAGCGCGGCCAGCACCATCATCGAAACACCGATCGCCCAGATCACCTGCAGGAACAGGCCGTGGTCGTAGCGCACGTTGAAGGTCCAGACCAGGCTCATCAGAGTCACTTCCAGCACGACCAGCCAGAGACCGCGGGTGAACAGGAATCGACTCAGCTCCGCGCGCGAACAGCGCCGCGACATGAGATAGGCGCTGACCCCCGCGAGCAGCACGAACGTCGGTGCACAGAAGTGCGTGACCCAGCGTGTCAGGAACAACGGCGTGCTCGTCTGTGTCAGGTCGAGCGGATCGAAGCGCGCGCTCGTGAAGAAATCGCGGACGTGATCCAGCGCCATCAGCACCATCACGAGTCCGCGCAGGATGTCGATGGACGGCACACGCGTCGGAGCATGAACAGCAACTGCTGCAGCGCGTGCGAGGGGAGCGGAGGCGACGCTTTCGAGCCTGGCGGACATCAGGGACTTTCCTCGGTGGAGAGTCCTGACGGTAGACGAGCGCGGTGCGGCCCCTAACTAACCGAGGTGGGAACAGGAGTCAGGCTAAAGCCTGATCGGTCAGCCCGGGTTGTCCTCGTCCTCGTCCTCATCCTGGTCGTCGGCATCGTTGTCGTCCTCGTCGCCGCAGTCCGGCCCGAGCCAGCGCCCCTTCAGCTGCGACTTGACCTTCATCGCGTCCGCGCCCTCGCCGAGCTGCAGGTCGAGCGAGCCGGTCATCGTTTCCGGTGTCGGCGTCGTCAGGCGCAGCACGCCAGTGCCCTTCGTCTCGCCGTTGCACGAGAGCCGGACCTCCTGCGTCGTGCGCGTCGTGCGCACCACCGTTTGCGTGCAGTCCTTGTCGCCGATGTCGAACGGCTTTTCCGAGTCCTTTTGCGTGATGCACTCGCGCTCGGTGTCGGTCTGCGGGCCCTTCTCCGCCTCCTTTTTGAAGGCCGCTTCCATCGCCGCGCGCTGCTCCGGCGTCACCTTGTCCTTCCACTCCTTCGGCATCGGCGGGATGCCGGTGATCTGGTGCGAGCTCGTGATCTCCCACAGGCCCGGCTTGACGTCGAGCTTGTCGGCGGCGATGGCCAGCGGCGCGGCACAACAGCAAGCAAGCAACGCGATCCGCGTGCGCAGACGGGTATTCATCGAAGGGCGCTCCGGTTGTTCGTCGCGACGGATTGTGGCGGAATTTCTCACGGAACGCTGCCCCGGCACGCCGCGTTCCGCTCCCGTGCCAGCCCGCAAGCTTTCCACCTACCGCCGCAAGCGCGATTTCACGCGGACCGCCGAGCCGAGCGGCACGCTGCCGGTGAAATCGTCGCAGCAACTGCGCTTCGTGATCCAGAAGCACGCGGCGCGCCGGCTGCACTACGACCTGCGCCTGGAGCTCGGCGGCGTATTCAAGTCCTGGGCGGTGACGCGCGGCCCTTCGCTGACCCCGCAGGACAAGCGGCTCGCGGTGGAAGTCGAGGATCATCCGCTCGACTACGGCGACTTCGAGGGCACGATCCCGAAGGGCCAGTACGGCGGCGGCACCGTGCAGCTGTGGGACCGCGGCTTCTGGCAACCGGTCGGCGACCGGTCGGCGGAAGAACAGTTGCGCAAGGGCGAGCTGAAGTTCGTGGTCGTCGGCGAACGCTTGCGGGGCAGCTGGGTGCTCGTGCGCATGAAGCACGATCGCGACGGCGGCAAGCGGACCAACTGGCTTCTGATCAAGCATCGCGACGAATTCGCGCGCGATGCCAAAGCCACAGAGAAACTGCTGGCGGAGGATGCTTCAGTCGCGTCCGGGCGCCCGATGAGCGACATCGCGGCCGGCAAGGGCCGCGCCCCGAAACCGTTCATGCTCGACACACGCAAGCTCGCGCGCGCCGACGCGATCTGGAATTCCAAGGAAGCCGAGGCAGCGCAGACTGCAACCCGGCAACAACCCACTCGTCAGCAGCGGGCAGCAGCGCGCAAAGTGCCGGACTTCATCGAGCCCGAGCTGTGCAAGCTCGTCGAGCGCCCGCCGGACGGCGATGACTGGGGCCACGAGGCCAAGCTCGACGGCTATCGCATGCAACTGCGCGTGGCGGCGCACGAAGCGACGCTCAAGACCCGCAAGGGTCTCGACTGGACCGACAAGTTTCAGCCGCTCGCTGCCGTCGCGGAGAAATTCCCCGATTGCATCATCGACGGCGAAGTTGCCGCGCTCGATCCGAAGGGCGCCCCGGACTTCGGTGCGCTGCAAGCCGCTTTGTCCGAGGGCGACGTCGACGAGCTCGTGCTGTTCGCGTTCGACCTGCTGTATCTCGCGGGCTCGGATCTGCGCAAGCAACCGCTGCGCGAACGCAAGGAGCTGCTGAAGAAGCTGCTCGAGTCGCAGGGACTGGGCGCAACCAGCCCGATCCGCTTCGTCGATCACTTCGACGCACCTGCGAGCGACGTGCTGGAATCGGCCTGTCGCATGAATCTCGAAGGCATCATCTCGAAGCGCCTCGATGCGCCGTACCGGTCGGGACGAGTCGGCGACTGGACCAAGGCGAAATGCCGCGCGGGTCACGAGGTCGTGATCGGCGGCTGGACGCGCGAAGCCGGGCACCTGCGCTCGCTGCTGGTCGGCGTGTACGACGGCAAGAATCTCGTTCCGGTCGGCCGTGTCGGCACGGGGTTCGGCCGTGAGAAGGCGAGCGAGCTGATGAAGCGGCTCAAGCCGCTCGCCAGCGACACCAGTTCCTTCACCGGCCCCAACGCGCCGCGCAAGGGCGCGGACGTGCAATGGGTGAAACCGCAGCTCGTTGCCGAAATCGAATTCGCGGGCTGGACAGCCTCCGGCAACGTACGTCAGGCTGCTTTCAAAGGCCTGCGCGCCGACAAGCCGGCGCGTGAAGTCGTCGCCGAGCGGCCGGCTCGCGCGGAGGAAACGGAAGTGAAGAAACCTGCACCACGGCGCGCCAAGAGCGCCAGGAGCGCGCGGGCCCATGCCCCGACGGCGCAGCCGAACGTCGCCCCGGACGTGGTGATGGGCGTGCCGATCTCCAAGCCCGACAAACCGTTGTGGCCCGACGCAAACGACGGCAAGCCGGTGACGAAGCTCGACCTCGCGCGCTATTTCGAAAGCGTCGGCGAGTGGCTGATGCCGCACATCGCAGGGCGGCCCTGCTCGATCATCCGCGCGCCCGATGGCATCGGCGGTCAGCGCTTCTTCCAGCGCCACGCGATGAAGGGCACCTCGAATCTGTTGACGCTGACGCGCGTCGCCGGCGATCGCGAGCCGTATCTGCAAGTGGATCGCATCGAAGGTCTGGCGGCGCTGGCGCAGAGCGCCGCGGCCGAGCTGCACCCATGGAATTGCGAGCCGGGCCAGCCCGAAGTGCCCGGGCGACTGGTGTTCGATCTCGATCCGAGTCCGGAGGTCGACTTCGCCGCCGTGATCGCCGCAGCGCGCGAGCTGAAGGAGCGTCTCGAAGCACTCGGCCTGGTCGCCTTCTGCAAGACCACTGGAGGCAAAGGCCTGCACGTCGTGACGCCGCTCGAGCCCGGCAAGCGCAGTAAGCTGCGCTGGCCCGAGGCGAAGACGTTCGCGCAGACTGTGTGCGCGCAAATGGCCGAAGACAGCCCCGACCGGTATCTGCTCAACATGGCGAAGAAGCAACGCGCTGGGCGAATCTTTCTCGACTATTTGCGCAACGACCGCATGTCCACCGCAGTTGCACCGCTGTCTCCGCGTCTGCGCGAAGGCGCTCCTGTCTCGATGCCGATCAACTGGTCGCAAGTGAAGGCCGGGCTCGATCCGACGCGCTACACGCTGCGCACAGTGCCGGCGCTGATCGCGAAGAGCACCGCGTGGAAAGACTACTGCGACGCCGTGCAACCGCTGGAGCCCGCGATCCGCAAGCTCGTCGGCCCGAAGCGCAAACGCTCGAGAGGCTCAGCAGACAGTCATCCCCGCGCGTAAGATCGCGCGCATGCATCTTCGAGCAAGTCCAGTCGCCGGCTGCGTGATCGCACTTCTCTGCTTCGCGCTGTCGCCTGTTGCCTCAGCCGCAATCGACAAAGGTGTGAACGGGATCCGTCAGCGTGGTTGCGACGGCAAATCCGGGCTGCGCGCTGCCTTGCGCCGGACGCGCGGACTCGACGACGTCGCGCGCGAATGGTCGAAAGGCGGCCGCCTGACGGGGGCGATCGCGAAGACCGACTACCGCGTCGCGAACTCCGCGTCGATGCACATCGAGGGAGCGAAGAACGAGAAGGCGCTGCTGCAGATCGTCGCCGGCAACTATTGCGAAGTCGTCCTGAATCCGGAATTCACCGAGATCGGCGTCTACGAGCGCGGCGACTCGGCGTGGATCGTCGTGGCCGTGCCGGAGAAATTGCCGACGGCAGACGAGATGCCGCAAGTCACGGCGCGCGTGCTGAAGCTCGTGAACGAGGCTCGGGCACAGCGGCGCAAGTGCGGCTCACGCGAGTTCGCGCCCGCTCCGCCGCTCACGCTCTCGCCGGTCCTGTCGCGCGCCGCGCTCGCACACGCCCGCGACATGAGCGCGAACAAATTCTTCGAGCATCGCGGCTCGGACGGCAGCAAGCCCTCGGAGCGCGCCACGCGGGCCGGCTACGACTGGGCGGCGATCGCGGAGAATATTGCGGAAGGCGCCGTGAACGCGGATGTCGTCGTGCAAGGCTGGCTCGACAGTCCGGGTCACTGCGTCAACATCATGGGTGCGCAGTACCGCGAGATGGGCCTCGCGTACTTCACGGACTTCGCGCACAAAGGCGATATCTACTGGGCGCAGACGTTCGGAACGCAAAAGAAGAAGTAGAAGTTGGGCCCCTCCCCGCCCTCCCCCGGCGAACCGGGGGAGGGAAGGACGAGCAGGGCAAGATGCTTACAGCTTGCTCGTATCGCGCGGCGGGACCGGCTCCGCAGCAGGCGCCGGGGTCTCATCCTGCTGCTGCTTCTTGGCGTCCATGCGCGCCACGCCGGTAGCGTCCGCGGCAGCCTCGGCAACTACACCGTCGCGCGAAGCTGAGGCGTTGCCCGACGCCGAGCCGCTCACGTCATTCGTGACGCTGTCGAGCTTCGGCGCGAGATCCTTCTTCGTATCGACGTGCTCCGACTTCGCGGCCTGAGCCGCGGCAACCGTCGAGGTCGCAGCGTTCGTGCTCGTGTCACGCGCGCTCGCCACCGTCGACTGCGCGCGATTGCGGACATTCGCGCCGGCATTGCGAGCCCGGCGAGTGGTCTGGTCGGCCGCACCCCGCGCACGATCGATCGTCGGGCCCGTGTCGAACTCGCCGCCGAACGAACCGTTCGCATTGCCGTTCGTCAGCACGCTCGTATCGTGCAGGCCGCCGCCGAGCGTTCCGTTCAAAGCACCGCCGACGTTGCCGCCGAGCACCTGGGCGTGCGCGGTCGAGCAAGCCATGACGGCAACGATCGCAATGGCGCTGAAAGTATTACGCGTCTTCATGGTCATCCTCCGCTCATGACCGCAGCGAATCTGCGGCCTTTGCGATGAATACGACCCGGAGGAGCGATTTCTTCCCTGTGGGCTTCGGCCCAACAACGCCTTACGTCAAATCACAGCTTGGCGAGCTCGGGGGAAGGACGCAGCGTGTCGCCGACGAGCCCGTTGCCGTACACCCTGTCGGGGCCGCGCGAGCCGAGGTCTATCGCCTGCGAGGTCAACGCGGCCACTGCAGACTCGGCATGCGCTGGATCGACGTCCATGAGCTGTCGCGCAAACAAGCCCGCAGCGATCGGTGCAGCGAATGACGTGCCGCGCACCAATGCGAATTCGGCATTGAGCCCCGCGGCCGCCATGTCGGCGCCGGGCGCTGCGAAGTCGACGTGCTTGCCGCGGCACGCTTCCACCAGCACGCGGCGATGCGAGTCGACGCCGGTGACTGCCACGACCGCTGGATAGGCCGCTGGATACAGGGGCGGCGCGCCGGGGCCATCATTGCCGACCGCCGCCACGACGATGTGCCCGCGCGCCGTGACGATCCGGATCACTTGCTCGAGCAAACCGTTCGCCGGACCGACGAGGCTGATGTTGATCACCGGCACTCGCTCGCGCGACAACCACGCGAACGCATCCGCGACCGCATCGACAGCACCGCCAGTCGCCAGGCCGCAATACACATCCACGGAATAGAGCTCCGCGCCCACTGCTGCGCCGCTGAAGTGATCTCCATGTCCAACCAGGAGCGATGCGACCGCAGTGCCATGCTCGCTTGGCACGGCGCCGCCCGCACAGCCGTACTCGTGAATCGAGACGCCGCGAAAGACCGGGTGATTGCGCTGCACGCCACCATCGATCAGTCCGATGCGCGCGCCTCGCGCCGGCGCGCCCGGGTCCGGATTCGCCGGCGGCGGCTCGCCGGCGGCCTCGCCCACCGCACCGCTGCTCAAATAGACGTGGTTGAAATCGTAGACGCCGCCGGGATCGAGCTGGCGCAGCCGCTGCAAGGCGCGACGCGTGGACAAGCCGGCCGGCGCCTGCAGCACGACGATGGTTACATCGAGACCTTCGAGCGTTCGCGTGCGGCCGACGCCGAATCCTTCGGCACGGGCGCGCTCGAGCGCCTCGGCAGACGGCGACAACGCGACCACTTCGTTGCGCAGGATCGGCGCACCGCGCGGGTCCGCTTCGAGTCCAGCTCGATTGGTGCGCAGGAGCTCGCGAATCCGCAGCCGCCGCAGCTCGCGCAACTGGTCCGGATCGGCGCTGCGCAACGTGCCGTTGACCGTGCGATTGAGCTCCTCGGTCGGCAGTACCGGGACGTTGGGCAGCTGCACCGGCGGCAGGATCTGGCCAACGGCAGTCCCGGCGCAACCGAGCAACAGGCACAGCAACAGGAACTGCGGGCGGTTCATGGCCGATCCACTCATCCTCCGTAGACTATACGATACGCAGCAGGGCAATCTTCCGCCCCAGCGGGAATAAAACGACAGGCGCCGCCGTATATATGAGTGGAGCAGATGGAGCGAGCGAGCAGGTGCGCCGCCAGGTCGTCGATCTGCTGCCGCGGCTGCGCCGCTTCGCGCGCACTATCGCGCGCAACGTGCACGATGCCGACGACCTGGTGCAGCTCTCGATCGAGCGCGCGCTGCTCAAGTACGACCAGTGGCGGCCGGAGCTGAAGTTCGACGGCTGGATGTTCGGAATCATGCGCAACGCCTGGATAGACGAAGTTCGCTCGCGCTCGCGCCGCGACCGCGTATTCGCGCCGGAAGAAGCCGGCGCGAGCGTCGGTCACGATGGCACCGAGAGCCAGGTGCGGCTGCTCGCCGTGCAACGCGCCGTTGCGGATCTGCCCGAGGAACAGCGGCTGGCCGTCGCGCTGGTGCTGGTCGAAGGACTTTCCTACAAGGAAGCCGCTGACGTGCTCGAAGTGCCGATCGGCACCCTGACGAGCCGGCTCGCGCGCGGTCGCGAGGCACTGCAGGCCGCCTTGAGCGACGGCGCCGGAGAGCGGTCATGAAGTTCTCGCAGGAAATGTTGATGGCCTACGCCGACGGCGAGCTCGATGCGCAAACGCGCCAGGCCATCGAAGCGGAAATGGCCGCCGATCCGCTGGTCGCGGCAGCGGTCGAGCGTCAGCGGGCGATGCGCGCCGAAGTCGGCGCGGCCTTCGCCGGCGTGCTCGATGAGCCGGTGCCCGACCGATTGCTGCGAGCGGCCACGAAAGCCAAGGCGCTGCCGCAGCGGCGCACCTGGTCCTGGCCCGAGTGGACCTCGATCGCCGCGAGTCTGTTGATCGGAGTCCTCGTCGGCCGCGCGCTGTTGCAGCCTCCGAGCGTCAGCGGCGGGATCATCGCGGCGGGCACCGACGGGCGCATCGTTGCCGGCGGACAGCTCGCCCAGGCGCTTTCGCAACAGCTCAGCTCGGAGGATGGCTCCGGCATCGACATCGGGCTGACGTTCCGCAGCAAGTCCGGCGAGTATTGCCGGACCTTCGGCGCGCGCGCCGGGATGAACGTGGTCGGCTTCGCGTGCCGCGATGCCGATCTCTGGCGCGTCGACATGCTCTCGACGGCGCCGCCCACGGCAACCGGCGGCGACTATAGAATGGCGAGCACACAGCTGCCGGCGCCCATCGTTCAGGCCATCGCGGAACGGATGCAGGGCGAGGCGCTCGATGCCGACGAAGAAGCCATTGCGCGCCAGCGAAGCTGGCGGGAATAAATGGAAACCGCAAACGAGCTCAGCGAGACTCCGCCCCGTCGCCGTTTCCGCAAGCGCTGGATCGCCTGGGCCCTGCTCGCGCTCTGGGCCGGCGTCGGCGCGTGGAACGTCACGAAGCCGATGCCCGCTGGCACCAACGTCAACGGCGCTGCCGTGCTGACGCCCGCCAGCGACGTGCAGTTCGTCTACGACTTGACGCACGCGCAGCCGGAGCAGCCTGACGAGCTCCTCTACGAGCAGCGCATCTTCGACGAAGTGTTCCGCATCGTCGACGAGTCGCGCTCGTTCATCGTCGCCGACTTCTTCCTCGTCAACGAGCTGATGGGCGCGTCCGGCGGCGTGCATCGTCCGCTCAGCCGGCAGCTCGCCGACCACCTGATCGCCCGCAAGCAAGCCGTGCCGGACCTGCAGATTCTGCTGCTGACCGATCCGATCAACGACGTGTACGGCGGGGCTCCGTCGCAGTTGCTCGCCGAGCTGCGCAAAGCCGGCATCGACGTCGTAGTCACGGACCTGCAGCCCCTGCGGGACTCGAACCCACTGTACTCGTCGCTCTGGCGCACGCTGCTGCAATGGTGGGGCAACTCGCCCTCCGGTGGCGGGATGAGCAATCCCTTCGCGAGCGACGGCTCGGGCATCACGCTGCGCAGCTGGTTCGCGCTGCTGAACTTCAAGGCCAATCACCGCAAGCTGATCGTCGCGGATCGCGAAGACGGGACGCTCGCGGCACTGGTCACGTCCGCGAATCCGCACGATGCGAGCAGTGCGCATTCGAACGTCGCGCTGCGCTTCTCGGGCGCAGTGGCCGAAGACATCGTCGCGAGCGAGATGGCGATCGCGCGCTCCTCCGGCTGGCGCGGGCACGTTTACGCGGCAGCGGCCGAGAGCCCCACGCCGAGCGCGGAGCAAGGCATTGCAGTCTCGTTCATCACTGAAGAGGCGATCCGGCGACATCTGGTCGACGCGGTCAGCGGCACGCGCAACGGCGACAGCGTCAGCATCGCTACCTTCTATCTGGCGGATCGCAAAGTACTGGACGCACTGCTGGAGGCGGCGGAGCGCGGCGTGCGCGTGCGCGTGATCCTCGATCCGAATCGCGACGCGTTCGGCCGGCAGAAGGACGGTGTGCCGAACCGGCCGGTCGCGAACGAGCTGGTCACGAAGAGCGGCGAGCAGATCCAGGTCCGCTGGTATCGCACGCACGGCGAGCAGTTCCACACCAAGATCGCGATGGTCCGCCGCGGCGACCGCTTCGTCGCGTCGCTCGGCTCGGCGAATCTCACGCGCCGCAACCTCGGCAACTACAACCTCGAAGCGAACATCGCAGTGGAGGCCGGCGTCGAGTCGCCGCTCGCGATCGAGATGACGGCTTACTTCGACCGCCTGTGGAACAACGACGGCCCGCCCGGGACCGAGTACACCGCCGCGTTCGGCGCCTATCGCGACGCAGACACCGGACGCTACTGGCGCTATCGCTTGATGGAGGCGACTGGGCTCAGCACCTGGTGAGACGGCTCAGTCGCGTCTCACCTTCAGATCCCAACGCACCGTTCGCAGCGGGCCGCCGGGCTTGGCACTGTGGATCGATCTGAGCGCCGACAGCGTGCCTTCCCCGGGGATCGGCACTATCAGGATGTGCTGGTTGCCGCCGTAGAAGAGCGTCTTGCCGTCCGGGCTGATCGCCGCCGCGACGCTGCGGTCGCACTGGATGAAGCGCACGCACGCCGGGTAGTCGCTCAGCTCGAAGTGGCCGAGCAGCGGCATCCGCTGCGCCGCCGGTCCTGGCGTGGAGATGTCGAAGACATAGACTCGCGGCAGGAACTGCGGCGTCGGCACATCGAGATCGCTCGCCTCCTGGGCCAGTACGTAGGCGCGGGTGCCGTCGGGCGAAACGACGACACTGGTGTTCAGACCGATGAAGTTGTCGTCAGTGGCCTGCGCCACGGCCACGTGGCCGATCTGGTTGAACTCCCGGTCGCGGACCCGGAAATTGTTGAGCACCATCCGCGACGCGTCGTCGCTCATCGTTGCATTGGTCGAATACGTGTCGCCGGTCTCCTGGTCGAACGGTGCGACCTTGATCTCCGCATCCGCCGCGTCCAGGTAGAGCAGCGGCGGTGCAGGCGTGGCATTGTCGGCCTGCGAAATCACCAGGCGCTCGCCGTTACGCGACACGCCGAACCACGGACCGCCGACGAAGTTCGTGAGCGGTGACTCGACCGTCACCAGAGAGAGGGTGAATGGGTCGAAATAGGCGAGGTCGTGCCGTACCGACCCGACGTTCAGCCACAGCCGCCCGTCATTCGTGGGCGCGAGGTTGCGGCCCGACGTGATCGGTGCCATTCCCTGCGGGACGTCGAGCGGTCCGCCCCCGCCGCCC
>DATEML010000282.1:0-3591 GCA_035275585.1 Steroidobacteraceae bacterium
CTCACCGCGTTCACGGTCGCGCACAGCATCACGCTCGGCGCGGCAGCGCTGGGCTTCGCGGGATTGCCGCAGGCGTCCGTCGAAGTCGTGATCGCGCTGAGCATTCTCGTCGTCGGCTACGAGGTCGTGCGAGCGTCGCGCGGTCACACCGGCCTGACGTACGCGATGCCGTGGGCAGTCGCATTCGGCTTCGGATTGCTGCACGGCTTCGGCTTCGCTGGCGCGCTCGCGGAGATCGGTCTGCCGCAAGACGCCAAGCTCGGCGCGCTGCTGCTGTTCAATCTCGGTGTCGAAACCGGTCAGCTGATGATCGTCGTGGTGGCGGTGCCGATCGTCCGCTGGATCGCAACCCGTACCGCCGAGTTGCGCCGGCGCATCCAGGTCGGTGCGGGCTATTCGCTCGGTGCAGCCGCGGCGTTCTGGATGATCCAGCGCGTCGCGGCGGTATGGTAGGTCGGGCGTTAGCCCGACAACACCTTGCTCTTCGTGTGATCGATGCTGTCGGTCAGCTGGAACCACGAGATCGGCCGCACTTCCAGCGCACGTGAAGTGCACGCGCCGCCGATCATGCGCGCCGCCTCCAGTGCTTCTTCCTGTGTGGCGCAGTCAACGACATAGAAACCCAGCAGCTGCTCCTTCGTCTCCGCGAAAGGCCCGTCGATGATGTACGCCTCCGGTCCCTTG
Source organism: Steroidobacteraceae bacterium (assembly GCA_035275585.1). Lineage (GTDB taxonomy): Bacteria > Pseudomonadota > Gammaproteobacteria > Steroidobacterales > Steroidobacteraceae > Steroidobacter. The sequence continues at coordinate 685 of DATEML010000282.1, forward strand.
CGCAGCGTCATCGCCTTTGTGCTCGGATGCAGACGCACGACCGGTCCCAGCTTGCGCTCGGCGGCGAGCTTTCCCTGCACGACCATGTGCTGGCCGATCAGCCGCTCCTCCTCTGCCTTGCTCAGGTTCGCGATGTCGGCGTCGGTGCCGTAGATGAGTATCGAGTAAAGCATGCAGCCGCCCTCTCAGATCCGGAGTCTCAAGTATGCCCTATACTGGCCGCGTGATCGCCTCAGCGCCATCGAGCGACGAATGGGCCGAACAATTTCTCGGACCGGCCGGCCGTGCCCGCGCACAAACGACGATCGCCGAGTTGCACGAATGGCTCGGGACGCGCCTGAGCACCGCCGAAGCGGCGCGTGCCCAGCACGGCCGGGGCGAGGCCTATGGCCGCGTGCTTCCGCCTGACGCCGTCGTCTGGCCGGAGAGCACCGAGGAAGTCAGCCGCATCGTCGCGACGTGTTCCCGCCATCAGACCCCGGTGATCGCATTTGGTGCCGGCACCTCGCTCGAAGGCCACGTCAGCGCGCCGTACGGCGGCATCTGCATCGACTGCTCGAGAATGAGCGAAGTCCTGTCGGTGAATCCCGCCGACATGGATTGCGTCGTGCAGCCGGGCGTCACGCGCGAACAACTCAATTCGTATCTGCGCGACACCGGATTGTTCTTCCCGGTGGACCCGGGCGCGAATGCAACGCTCGGCGGCATGGTTTCGACGCGCGCCTCCGGCACGACGACGATTCGCTACGGTGCGATGACTCGCAATGTCCTGGCGCTGCAGGTAGTGCTTGCTGACGGCCGCATCGTGCGCATCGGCACGCGCGCCGCAAAATCCTCGACGGGTTACGACCTCGTGCGGTTGCTCGTCGGCGCCGAAGGCACGCTCGGCGTGATCACCGAGATCGCGCTGCGGCTCTACGGCATTCCGGAAACCACCGTCGGCGCAACATGCGTGTTCCCGGAGTTGCGCGGCGCAGTCGACGCCGTCGTCGAGATCATCCAGTCGGGCGCGTCGGTGTCGCGCATCGAGTTCCTCGACGAATTGCAGGTGCGCGCCTGCAACCGCCACTCGCAGCTGTCGATGCCCGAGCAGCCGACGCTGTTCCTGGAATTCAGCGGTACGTCCGAGAGCGTCGGCGGTCAGGTCACGCGCGCGGAAGAGATTGCGCGATCGAACGGCGGCGCGGCTTTCCACTGGGCGACGGACGCCGCGGAGCGCGCGCGATTGTGGAAGGCGCGGCACTCCGCCTATTTCGCCGCGCTGGCATTGCGACCCGGCTGCGAATGTCTCGTCGCGGACGTCTGCGTGCCGATTTCGCAGCTTGCCGATGCGGTCGCCGACGCACGCCGCGAGATCGACGCGGCGCAATTGCTGGCGCCGATCGTTGGCCACGTCGGTGACGGCAACTTCCACGTCCTGTTCCTGCTCGACCCGGCCGCCGCGGACGAGTGGCAGCGCGCCGGCAATGTCTACGATGGGATGATCGAGCGTGCGCTGCGGGTCGGCGGCACGTGCACCGGCGAGCACGGCATCGGCCTGGGCAAGCGCACCAAGCTCGTGGAGGAATACGGTAGCGACGTCGTCGAGTTGATGCGCGCGATCAAGAGCGCGTGGGATCCGCAGGGAATACTCAACCCCGGCAAGATCTTCCTGTGAACGACGCCGCGCGCGCCGTGCTGGGAGCACGAGCACTGCGCAAGGCGGCGTGGCGGCTGATCCCGTTCATGGGGCTGCTGTACTTCGTCGCCTTCCTCGACCGCGTCAACATCGGTTTCGCCGCGCTGACGATGAACGCGGACCTCGGCCTGACGCCGCACATGTTCGGCTTCGCGTCCGGCATCTTCTTCATCGGCTACGTGCTGTTCGAGGTGCCGAGCAACATCGTCATGGAGCGCGTCGGCGCGCGGCTGTGGATCGCGCGCATCATGCTCACGTGGGGCCTGCTGTCCGCCGGCACTGCGTTCGTCAGCTCGCCGAACCAGCTGTACGTTCTGCGCTTCCTGCTCGGCGTCGCAGAAGCCGGCTTTTTCCCCGGCATGATCCTGTATCTGACGTATTGGTTTCCGGCTGCCTGGCGCGCGCGGATACTGAGCGCATTCATGATTGCGCTGCCGGTTTCATCAGCTATCGGCAATCCGGTGTCGAGCGCACTGCTCTCGCTGCAAGCGTACGGTCTGCACGGCTGGCAATGGATGTTCTTGCTGGAAGGCGTGCCGGCGGTGTTGTGCGGCGTCGCGGTGCTGGTGTTCCTGCGCGATGGGCCCAACAAGGCAGCCTGGCTCACCAGCGAGGAACGCGAGTGGCTGCGGGGCGAGCTGGCCCGCGAGCGCAGCACGCTGAAAGCGCAGTCGAGCCTCGCGGCTCTGAGCGAGCCGCGCGTGTGGTTACTTGGGCTGGTGTACTTCGGCATGGTCACGAGCCTGTACGGCCTCGGCTTCTGGCTGCCGCAGATCGTCAAGGGCTTCGGCAACCTGTCGAATCTCGAGGTCGGATTCGTCTCGGCGATCCCGTACGCAGTCGGCGCGCTGACGATGTACTTGTGGGGCCGTCATTCCGACCGCACAGGCGAGCGCACGTGGCATATCGCGCTGCCGGCGTTCGTCGGCGCAGTGGGCCTGGTATTGAGCGCGTACGTCAGCGGCACACCTTTGTTGGCGCTCGCCGCGCTCTGCGTGACCGCGATGGGCTGCTACGCGGCGCTTCCGGTCTACTGGACGCTGCCGACGTCGATGCTCGCTGCGGGCGCAGCTGCCGCCGGCATTGCGCTCGCGAACTCGATCGGCAACATCGGCGGGTTCCTCGGACCGACGCTCGTCGGTTACATCACCGAGGCGACCGGCAGCTATGCCGCGGGGTTGTTCGCGCTGGCGGCGTTCATCGCGGGTTCCGGCGTTCTGGTGCTGGCG
>DATEML010000283.1:0-3315 GCA_035275585.1 Steroidobacteraceae bacterium
TCGAGCCCGAGCACACTGTTCGGCTCGACTGTTTCGAGTCCCGGAAGCAGCAGCTGCTGCGAGAGATCACGTAGCGACTCGTACATCGGCTGCGGGAATTTCGGCGCCGCCATGATCGGTTCGATCGGCACGATGCCCGTATTGGTCGGCGACGTGGTGGTCGAGCCCTCGCTCATCGCGATCACCGCCTGCGCGAGCGGCACGAGCGCGCGTCGCGGCTCCATCTGCGTCTCGAGCGCCACGCGCAGGTCACCCATGGCCAGGAACGGCAGCGGCGAGAAGATGATGCCGATGCGACCCGGATTGACGCGCGCGAGATGCGCCTGCGCCGCCGCGCGGAAATTCGTCGACGTCGGGTTGTCGACCGGCGGCAGTGCCGGCCGGTAGAGACCGGGATGAAACACCGGCTGCCCTTCCGGCGCGATGCGGAAATGCGGCCGACCAGGCGTGACGCCGGTGCCGACGACTTCCGCGGTCACCTCGCGGAATTGGGACAACACTGCGGGCTGCGCCACGCGCTCGCGCACGACGCCGAACGTCGCCATGTCCGGCAAGACCGGCGTGATGAACTGGAACGCGATATTGCTGTTGAGCACCGCCATCCAGTTCGGCGTTGCAGATCGCACGAGGCCCTGCGCGGCAATGCGTCGCGTGATCGGTCCGCGCTCGCGCGCGATACGTCGCATTGCCGTGCTCGCCGCCTGCATGGGCAGCGCCTTCGCGGCCACGGCTCCCGCGAGTGTTCCGGTATCGCCCATGGCGCCGACCGCACGCAGTCTTGCCAGCGCAGGGGCGCTGACGCGCAGCATCGCGTCGTCACCGAGGTTCTTGAAATGCCGTGCGTACAGACTGGTGCCCGCCGCGAGGCTGAGCTGCAACTGCCGCATGCGCTGATTGGCGCGCTCCAGATCGCCCGCCTGCTCCCACGCGGAAGCCATCAGCGCTTCCTGATGCTCCTGCACTACCCGGGTGCCAAACGCCGCAACGCTGCGATGACGCGGATCGAGGTTCAGTTCGTCGAACCACGGCGCAGTGCCGGGCGTGATGATCGATCGCGCGGCGTGCCACTGCCCATACAGCGGCGGCGCGAGCAGCGGATCGGAATCCGGATCGATGATCAGCGCTTCGCCCGGTGCATTGACGATCTTCGCCAGCTCCGTCTGGAACGGATCCTGCGAATCGTCGGGCCACGGCGCGAACTCACGCTTCTCCAGCGGCCGCAGCGCACCCTCGAGTGACAGCTGCGCGTCATCCGGGAACGTCGCAGGCAACGCAAAGCCCGGCTCGCTGATGTCCATTGGTCGCTTGCCGAGCTGGTCCGGCGCAGGCACGGCGCGCAGCAGACGAACGAGCGATTCGAAGTCGCCGCCCTCACCCGTCTTGAAGCGCCAGTGGTAGTACACCGGCAGGCGAACGCTCGTCGGCGGCGTCGGCGTGAATGACCATGCAGGCGTGAGCGCATTGGCCGCCGTCAGCTCCGTATCCTTGATCTCCTCGCCGAGTCCGGCTCTGCGGCCGAGCTCGAACGTCGGCACGACGCAGGCGACGTAGTCCGTATTCGGCTGCAGAATCCGCGGACACAGCAAGCGCGAGAGCGAGCGCTCCGGCCGCGTCCGCATATCGTTCTTCAGCGAATTGGGATCGGCCTCGGCGAGGCTCGAAGCCGCGACCTGTGCGTGCACCCACGCCCACGAGTCGACCAGATCCGGCAGCTCGTCGGCCGTGTTCGCAGGCCCGTTGATATTGAGGATCGGCAGCGGCGCATCCGCCGAGCTCGTCAGGATCACGCCTTCCTGCTGGCGCACGACGATCAGGCACAGCCACGGCCGCAGCTTCGCATTCGCGCCCGCCTTGGCCGGCGTGAACAGCCACGGGAAATCGGGGCGATCGAACTCGATGCCCGGGAAGTAATTCGGTTCGAAGTCGGTCGTGCTCGGCTTCGGGTCGACACGCACGATCTCGTTCGGGTCGATGCCGACGACATCCGCCGGACCGCGCAGTCGCACGGTGATCGGATCGCCGGGAACGCTGTTGATCGCCAGCGTCGCCTTCAGATCGACCGCGCCACGCATGCTCGAGTTGAGCGTATCCGCGACGTTGATCGCAGCCGCGGCACCCTGGCGGACCCACGGCAGGAACACGACACTGGCATTCGGAACGGCTGACATCGCTTGCTACCCCGCCGTCTCGTGCATGGGCACGATCTGCCAGACCGCCTCTCCGGACACCCCACGATTGAGCCGGCTCAGGGTCGCCTGCGTCTCGACGAACGTTGCCGGCTTCGCCGTCGGTGGCACGATGCCATCCGCGACGGACGCGATCACGAATTGCCCGGTGCGTACCGCCACAGCCGGCGGCACGTCCAGGTTGCGGAAGCGTGCCGCGCCGATACTGCGGATCGGCGCCATACCCACCGCGCTGAAACGCACTTGCTCGAAGAAGCGATGCGCGACCAGGACGTAGCGGTCTTCCTGCTCGTTGGTCGCCTCGCCTTTCTCGTCGATGATGATCGTCTCGTATTCGAGCGGTGCGAACAGGCTGGCGCCGTCGTCGATGGCAATCGCATCGCTGCCGAAGATCGCGCCCGCATCCATGTCCTCGAACGACGGGCTCGCCAGTTTCTCGTCGTCGGTCATCGCAAAGAACTGCCCCGGCGCAAAGGCGTCCTGAACGTTGTTCACGTCTTGCGTGACCCCTTCGATCCTCGCCTCCAGCTTGAAGCGCTTCGCGCCGGCGATCGGCGCGCCGCCGAAGGTGTCGAGATCGCGCGACGTGTTGAGCGGCACGATCAGCTGCTTGACCACCAGATTGCCGAGCGGATCGAGCACGAGCGTCGTACCCGCCGCAATCTTGCGCAACGTCACCCCGTGCTGCCGGTTCAGCGCGATCTGCGTGCTCCACGCATCCGGCGCCGTCAGCGCGCGTCGCAGCTCCGCGGATGCATCGACAGCCGGCGGCAGCGGCGGCTTGTCGCCGGAGATCAGCGTCTTGTCGAAGCGGATCGTGAAATCGCACCAGAAGATCTCGAACGACGCCTTGCCGCTGATACGCAGCGGCCGTGGCCCTTCCAGCGTGCCCGAGACGGACAGCTTGAACAGATTGCGCGAGCCGCGCTTGAGCTGGACCGAAGCCTTGAAGTCCGCGATCAGGTGGAACGGCAGCAGGTGAATCAGCACATCGAAACCGACATCGCCTTCGATGCTGAACCCGAACGCCGCGGCATACAGCTCCGCCCGCGCGCCGAACTGAATCGTGTTGGACGTGATCGCGAAGTACGCTTCGCACGTCAGACGAGGATTGTTGCCGGACGCGAGC
>DATEML010000284.1:0-11910 GCA_035275585.1 Steroidobacteraceae bacterium
GCAGTTGGATCTTTGCCTTGCCTCTGGCCATTCAGACTCCGGCGATTCCTGGAATCCTTACGCTAGGTAGAAAACGGAACACGGCGGTTCGGGTTCCACCGGGGAACGCCATCCCGTGGTCGTATGTTTTGCGTGTATGGCAGAGAACACCGCCGAGTCACCCAGCCCTTCGTTGCTCGCACACGGAGCCGAGGCACTGAGCCGCGTTTCCGTGGATGCCTACAACGCCGAATTGCGCACGTCCGAAGGCTTCGTGGGCGATCGTGCCAGCAAGCGGGCGTTTCAGTCGATACTCGATGACTGGCGGGAACGCATGCGCAAGATGGGCGAAGACCCTTTGGGCGAGCAACCCAGCGAGGATCTGAGCAAGAAGCAGCTCGACCGGGTCCTGTTGGAAGGCGACGCCGAGGCGGCGGGCATGATTCACAGCGCAATCGAAGAGTTCGCGCAAGAGTTCGCCGCCGTCATTCGCCGTTTCCTGCGCCTGAAGGAGTGGAAGGACGTCGAGCGCATCGTGGTGGGCGGCGGGCTGCGCCAGAGTCGCATCGGCGAGCTCGCCATCGGCCGCACCAGCGTCGCCCTGAAGGCGAGAGGCCACGCGGTCGAGTTGCGCCCCATCCGTCACGCGCCCGATCACGCCGGTCTCATCGGATGCATCCATCTGGTTCCCTCGTGGGTCCTGGCCGGCCATGACAGCATCCTGGCTGTCGATATCGGCGGCAGCAACATCCGCGCGGGCATCGTCGAGTTCCACGCGAAGAAGAACCGGGATCTTTCCGACGCCAGCGTGCATCGCCTGGAGCTCTGGCGGCACTGCGACGACGCGCCGAAGCGCGAGGATGCCGTCGCCCGACTCATCGAGTTCCTTCTCGATCTCGTGAAACGCGCTGGCAAGGATGGACTGACGCTGGCGCCGGTCATCGGCATCGGCTGTCCCGGCGTGATCCGGGCGGACGGCTCAATCGAGCGGGGCGGCCAGAACCTGCCAGGCAACTGGGAAGCGAAAGCGTTCAATCTGCCACAGCGACTGCGCGAGGCGCTGCCGACGATCGACGATCACGACACGGTGGTCGTCATGCACAACGATGCGGTCGTGCAGGGGCTGAGCGAGCTGCCGTGGATGCAGGATGTGAAGCACTGGGGCGTCATGACGATCGGTACCGGCCTCGGCAATGCACACTTCACCAATCGTGCGCAAGTGGACGACACATGAGCGGCGAGATTGAATCGCAGATCAGGTCGCTGGTCGCAGCGACGTTGGGTGTTGACGAGGCGATGATTCATCCCGATACGACTCTCGCCGGTGACCTCGGGGCTGACTCGCTGGACTTCGTGTCGCTGATTCTCGCGATTGAGGAGCGGTTCCAGGTCGACGTTCATGATGAGGAAGCTGCGGAAATAGTGACGTTCGAGCAGCTGGTCGATTACGTAACGTTCGCGCTGGCGCTCAGGGAAGCAACGCTTCCGGGCCGTCGGAACGGCGGTGTGATTGCAACTCGCCGGGCACCTGTTTAGCATCGCGCCCCTAAAGTCGGGACGTGGCGCAGCCTGGTAGCGCACTTGCATGGGGTGCAAGGGGTCGCGAGTTCGAATCTCGCCGTCCCGACCAATAAAACAACAACTTAATCGGTCTCGCTTCCCTTAGCCTTCTGGCAAAGCCTTGACCGCAACCGCGGCGAGGGCGGCTGGAACGCTGGCGTGCTTGCGGCACTCTTCATGCGGCCATGACTTCGTGCTCGTAGTACGGCGTCTGCCGATCGCTCAAGATCCCCTGCAGCTCGTCATCGCTGCGTCCCTCGGGTGTTAGCCAGGTGTCGACGTTCTCTCGGCGCAGATTGATGATGCAGCGGTCATGTCCTGCCGCTTTGATCTCTGGCGGCGGCTCGTCCGTCACTGCCGCGAATGAGAGTAGCTTCCCTTCCTTCGGGTCGCTCCATTCGGCGTAGAGACACGCAACCAGCATCGGGTAGGCCGGACGAGGGGTGAAGTGCAGAACGACGTTCCTGCCCTCGCGGTCGACGTTCTCGTAGAACGAATCAGCAACCATCAGCGCGTGGGTGTGCCCAAACTCGCTGCGCCAGAATCGATCGAGGTTGTCGCGGCGTGCGTTGTAGAGACCGGGAAACTTCTGGTCGGTGAAAGGCGGCTTTCCCTTCTGTCGCAGGTGGTAGCGCGCAAGCGTGATCGTGTTCTGTCCGTTACGCTTCAGAATGATCGGCGCATAAGTGAGCGGGAAGATGCGGTGGTCATCCTCGTGCGGCTGAGTGCCGGTTAGCAGCGCGATCCGTTCCAAAGACGCATCGATCTTGGACGTTGCTACTCGCTGATCGTTGAGCGCTGCCTTTGTCTCCTTGACCTTCAGCTTCCGCTCGGCGTCGCCAAGGCGCTTTTTCTGCTTGAACATCTCCTGCTCGAGCTCCGCGACCTTCCTTCCGCGGTACTCGTCATCGAGTTCCTTGATGCGCCGCTCCTCCGCGCTCTGAGGTTTGGCGAAATTCCATTCGAAGCCACGCGCCAAGCGGATGGGTCTGCCGGCCAGGCGCTCCATCATCAGGCGTTCGACCTCTGAATAATCCATCGTCGCGCTGAACTGGCGCGCCAGGTCTTTGATGTTCTGCGCGACCTTGGATGAGTAGCACATGGAAGCGTCCGGTAGTTGAAGCGCGATTCTAGTCCATGGGGATAGCGTTCTTGCGCGTCGATGCGCCCCGGCGTCATGTCGGGCGGCTACGGGTGACTGACGGTTCAAGAACTTACAACGACCCGCTTGCCGTTCGACCGCGGCTGTATATCAATACAGCCACAACGAATCGAGGTGATGACCAGTGCCAGCGAAGCACCCACCGCCAGTCGGGACGCTCGCATTTCTCGCTGAGTGCGGCCGAACTGTCTACATCGTCTGCAATCGCTGCAATCGGTTTGTCGTTGCACATCTGCAAGACATTGCACGGCACGTTGGCTGGCGCGCCAACGTCCAAGAAGCGGGCAAGCGGCTGCGCTGCAAGGAGTGCAACTATGTCGGAGCGAAGATCACAATCGAGCGCCCGCAGGTCGGCCGCAGTGTCTGTCCCAGATGTCTGCGTCCTTACAATTAACGTTGATGGATGCTGTGTCCGTGTGTTGACAGAACTGCGAACCGCCGTCGGCGAACCTGCTGCCATGAAAGCAGCAGTCCTGATCCTCTTGTCGTGGTTGGCGATCTCTTGCGCCATTGCATGGGCTAACTGGAGGTGGTGGGCATGGAGGGACTCGCGCACCCGTTCGGGGCGACATGTTCTGGAACCGGAGCCGATGCCAGCAGGATGCGAGCATTGCATGGGGTGCAAGGGGTCGTGAGTTCGAATCTCGCCGTTGCACCCTGCGGCGCGAGCTCCTCCGTATTCTCCTGTAGAGGACCGGGCATTTCGCCCCGGTCCCGGACAGGAGAACACCATGCGTCTGCGTTCCCTTGCGGCGGCCGGGTTCCTCACGGCCTGTCTGGCGGCCGGTCTGGCCTCGCCATTCCAGGCGGCCGCTGCCGAGCACCCGGGCCGACTCGATTTGCCTTCCTTCTCCCACCTGCAATCCAAGGCGACCGAGGTCGTGGACGTCACGCTTGGCGCCTGGCCGCTGGCGCTCGCCAGCAAGTTCATGGAAGCGGATGATGCCGAGGGCGTGGAGCTGAAGAAGCTCATCTCCGGGATCAAGTCCATCGTCGTACGCAGCTATGAGTTCGACTCGGATTTCGCCTATTCCAAAGAGGACGTCGCAGCAGTGCGCGCGCAGCTGGCGGCGCCGGCCTGGACGCAGCTCGCGCAGGTCCGCAAGCGCGGCAAAGACCAGGAAGTCGACCTGGACGTGTACATCGCGCTCGACGCGGATCAAGCGAAGGGTTTTGCGATCGTTGCCAGCGAGCCGCGCAAATTCACGATCCTCAATATCGTTGGGACGATCAATCTCGATCAGGTTGCAAAGCTCCAGCACCACATGGACCTGCATGTCGACCTGGACGACGCATTGGAATCCACGCCCTAGCCGCGTCGCGACGTGAAAGCGAGCGAGGCATGGTCGCCGGACGAGTTATTGACCCGCGCCAGCGCCGGCGAATCCGCTGCGTTCGCCGCGCTGGTGCGCCGCTATCAGCGCACCGTGTATAGCATCGCGTTACGCATGTTGGGCGACCGCCATCGGGCGGAAGACCTCGCGCAGGAAGTGTTTCTGCAGCTGTATCGCTCACTCGATAGCATCGGCTCCGACACCCATCTTGCCTTCTGGCTGCGCAAGGTCGCAGTGAACCGCGCCATCGATCGCATGCGGCAGGAGTCACGCTACGACAACGAGCCGTTGACAGAGGCGGCCAGCGTTGCGGATGAGATCGGCGATGTCGATCCGCTCCTGCAACGGCACCTGGCGGAGCTGGTGGCGCAACTGCCGCCGGCGGCGCGGGCCGTGGTCGTGCTGCGATACCAGGAGGATCTGGATCCGGTCGACATCGCGAGCACGCTCGACATGCCGATCAATACCGTCAAGAGCCATCTCAAGCGCTCCTTGACGTCGCTGCGAGCGCGCGTGCTCGGCGCGGCGATCGTCGATGACGTTCAACCGAGCATGAGCGGACCCTCACGATGAGCAAAGATTTCGAACAGCAGCTGCGCGACGCCTTGCGGCCTGTCGACCCCGAAGAGGGTTTCGAGCAGCGCGTGATGGCGCGTGTCGCAAGCGAGCCGCCGCGCTCCCGCGCGAAGGTCACGCGGTGGGCGGCGTCGCTCGCGCTCGCAGCGTCGGTGGCGTTCGCTGCCATTCTCGGTGTTCGTCAGTGGCAGGATCACCGCGAGCAAGAGGGGCTGGAAGCGCGCAGGCAGTTGCTCGAAGCGCTGCGGGTGACAGGGGAGAAGCTGGATGTTGCGTACCAGGCGGTGAATCGCGAATCGCCGCCGACAGACGATGGGAACGGTGCCTGATCATGAACGCATTCTTCAAGCACTCGATCGTGATCCTCAGCGGGGCGTTGGCGCTTTGCGCGAGCGCTGCGACGCTGGCCGCCGACGGTCAGTTGAAGCTGCCGAACTTCGATAGCCTGGCCGACAAGGCGAGCGAAAGCGTGACGATCACGCTCGATCCGGCGTTGCTCGGGCTGGCGGCGCGCTTCCTGGACCCGCAAGATCCGGACGATGCAGCGGTGCGCGAGGCGATCACCGGCATCAAGGGAATCTACGTTCGCAGCTACAAGTTCGACGAGGACTTCGCGTATCCCAAGGCCGACGTCGACATGGTGCGCAAGCAGCTGGGTGCGCCGGGCTGGCAGCGGCTGGTCGAGGTCCGCAAGAGCAAGGAGCAGCAGAATGTGGACATCTACATGCTGGTCGAGCAGGAGCGCGCCAACGGGCTCGCGATCATCGCCAGCAAGCCGCGCGAGTTCACGATCGTGAACATCGTGGGCTCGGTCGACATGCGCAAACTGCACGAGCTGGAAGGGCGGTTCGGCGTTCCGAAGCTGGAGATCGAACAGAAGAAGCAGTAGGCCCGCGCCAGGGCGTCAGTTCTTCGCGACCTTGCGCACCGAGCGCCGAACCTCCGTTACGATCTTCGTTGCATCGAAGATCGGCAGCGAGCAGGTGCTGTCCGTGCAGATGAAGGCGGCGGCGCGCGGAAGCTGTGGATAGCGCACGTCGGGGTTCGGCATATTGCCTTCGCGACGGTCCCACCACTCGACGCGGCGATACACGGCAGCGTAGCGAATCGCGGACTGGAACAGCGCGATCGCTGCGGCGTCGTCCTTGCCGCCGACGATGGTGATGTGCAGCGGATCGTTCGCGGATTCGAATGCAGCGAGCAGGATGCCGGGAGCCGTGAGCTGCGAGTCCGCGACCTGCTCGGTTACGAGCATCCGCAACGCGTAGTCGCTCATGGCGCGATAGCGCGCGTTGCCCGTGTAGCGATGGAGTAGGTTCGCAAAGCGCGCCAGCGGGATGTTCTCATCGATGTTCGACTTCGGCTGCAGGCGCGAGCCCGCGCGCGGCGCGCTCGTCACATAGCCAGGCTGCTGGCCGCGGAAATGCTGCTCGATGAATGCGGCGCCTGATTCAGCGCGCGCGAGCCATTCACGGGCACCAGTCGCGGTGTAGAGCGCCAGGAAACCTTCGCTCATCGCGAGAGTGTCTTCGAGGTACGGACCCGCGACGTCACGTTCGTCGTGGCGGAAGCCGCCGCCCGGCAGCGAGCGATTCGCGACGATCCAGCGGGCAGCTCGTTGTGCGTCGTCGAGATAGACGCGATCGCCCGTCGCCGTGTAGGCAGTGGCGAGCGCGTGGATCATCCAACCGTTCTCGCGCGCATAGCGATGCTTGTCGACGACCGGGACGCCCAGTTTCCTGCGCGCGGCATCGTCCAGTGCGAAGTATTTCTCCGAGTGCTCGCCCTTGACGAGGTCGGCGTCCTGGCTCGTGTAGAACGAACCTTCAGGGCTGCGCAGAAATGTGATCACGTAGCGATGGATGTCGCGCACCGCTTGCAGGTAGCGGGGATCGCCGAACTGGCCATAGGCGAGGGAGTACAGGCGCAGCGGCTCGGCCTGCATGGACATGATCTTCTCGTAGTGGGGATGATCCCAATCGGAGTCCGTGGAGTACTGGTAGACGCCGCCCCACGCCGGATCGACGAGCTTGAGCGCAGCAGTGAGCGTACGACGTGTCATCTCCTCGGCCTTCGCGTCGCCCTGCGCGGCGCGCAACAGGCCGTACTCGGTGGTGTCGTGGTCAATGAACTTCTGGAACTGCTTCAGACCGCCGAGCTTCGGATCATGCGTGTCGTAGAAGGCGCGCTCCAGCGATTGACGCAGCCTCGGGCTCAGCAGCGGGTTGTCGGCGAATTTCGCGATCGGCTGATCATCGCCGTAGTCGACCGGGCTCGGGTCGACGATGATCTCTTCGAGCATCGAGATCATCACCGGCGGTGCCAGGTAGCCGCGCCGCTTCACGATCTCGCCGCCCTCGGCGTTGAACACGACCGTCGCCGGCCAGCCGTAGTCCTCGTAGCGACGCGAGATGTCGGGCCGCGAATCCTGATCGACGCGTACCGCGATGTAGCGCGACTTGATCAGCTCGACCACCTTCGGATCGCTGTAGGTCACCTCGTCCATCACGTGGCACCAGTGACACCAGACGGCTTCGAGGTCGAGCAGCACGAAGCGGTTCTCGCGCGCGGCGCGCTCGAAGACGCTGTCGGACCACGGCTCCCAGGCGATCCGGCCGGTCTTCGACTCGGCCGCATGGCCGGGGACAGTCCAGAGGAGTAGGAGGGCGACCAGCAGCCTGCGCATTGTAGTTCTCCAGCGTCGTTGCCCCTTCTACGCAGGCAACCCGCATCTGGATGAGGGTCCTCCGGCCGCGACGCGAAATCTGTGAACGGCGTCTATATAGTATGTGTCCCCGAATCTGATTTCGGGGGAGCGTGACCTGCCATGGAAATCAACGGAATCGCTCACCTCCAGCTCACGGTCAACGACCTGCAGCGTGCCATGCCCTTCTACGAAGAAGTGCTCGCCTTCATGGGCATGCAGGCGGTCGTCAAGAATCCCGAGTTCCTCTACATGATCGGCGGGCGGACGGCGGTCGCGATCACACGCTCGTCGGCCGAGAATCGCGCTGCGGAGTTCGATCAACGCCGCATCGGCTTGCACCACGTCTGCTTTCGGGCCCGATCGCGCGAGGACATCGACGCGCTCCATGTCTTCCTGCGCGAGCGTGGCGTGAGAATCGTGCACCCGCCCGAGGAAGGCACCTGGGCGCCCGGCTACTACTCGCTGCTTTTCGAAGATCCCGAAGGGATTCGCCTCGAAGTGAATTTCGTGCCCGGCAAAGGTCACCTGGAGAATCCGCAGCGACTGCCGCTGAGCCGCTTGCCATGAAACGACCAGCGCATGCGCACGTCGCATCCGTAGTCGGTACCTGCTTCTTGCTGGCCAGCGTGAGCTGTCGGGCGCAGCAGGAGCACGCGGCGGAGCATTTCGGCAGCGCGCACCTCGCAACCTCGTGCAGTGCCGACACGCAGCCGCAGTTCGATCGCGCGGTTGCGATGCTGCATTCGTTCTTCTTTCCAGAGACCGTCAAGGCGTTCACCGCTATCGCGGCGGCAGAGCCTGCGTGCGCCATGGCGTACTGGGGCATCGCGATGAGCCAGCGACCGAACCCGCTGGTGCCGCCGTTCTCGACGGAGCTGTTGCAGGCGGGCTGGCAGGCAATCCAGAAGGCACGCGCGGCGAACGCACCGACGGAACGCGAACGCGACTGGATCGAAGCGGTAGCGTTCTTCTATGAAGGCTATGACACCGTCGACCAGAAGACTCGCACAGCCCGCTATGAGCGAGCGATGGGCAACCTGCACCAGCGCTACCCGGACGATAGCGAGATCGCGGTGTTCTACGCGCTCGCGCTCAACGAAGCGGTCGACCTGACGGACAAGACCTATTACCGACAGCTCAAAGCCGCGGCGATCCTGGAGCCACTCGCACAGCAGTTGCCGGATCATCCCGGCATCGCTCATCTCATCATCCACAGTTACGACTACGCACCGATTGCGGCGCGAGGTCTGCCTGCCGCGCGGCGTTACGCAGCCCTTGCCCCGTCTGCGCCGCACGCGCTTCACATGCCGTCGCATATTTTCTCGACGCTCGGCATGTGGCACGAAGCGATCGCCGCTGACCTGGCATCCGATGCTGCGACGAAGGCCTATGCAGCGCGCTCGGCGACGGCATCCGCCAACGCTGCCGCGAATCCGGCCCGCTATCATTCGCTCGACTTCCTGATGAACGCCTATCTGCAGCTCGGTCAGGACAAGCAGGCGAAGGCGATCGTCGACGAGCGCAATTCCGTGAGCCAGCTGCCGGGGGACTATCGGCTCTCCGGGCACACGGCGTTCGCAGCGATTCCAGTGCGCTACTCCATCGAACGAGGCGAGTGGGCGGAAGCCGCCGCGCTGGGCGCCGCGCCGTCGCCCTATCC
Organism: Steroidobacteraceae bacterium; assembly: GCA_035275585.1. GTDB lineage: Bacteria > Pseudomonadota > Gammaproteobacteria > Steroidobacterales > Steroidobacteraceae > Steroidobacter. The sequence goes on from DATEML010000284.1 coordinate 8,979, forward strand.
GCAGGCGCAGGCGATCACGTCGTTCGGCCGCGCGCTCGGAGCGGCGCGCTCCGGCGATCCTGCGGCCGCGCGACGTAGCCTCGCCGAGCTGGCACCGTTGCGCGCGAAACTCGTCGCAGCCAACGAGACCTACTGGGCCGGGCAAGTTGATATCTACACACTGGCGGCCGAGGCATGGATATCGATGGCCGAAGGTCGGCCGCGCAAGGCAATTACATCGATGCGCGCCGCCGCGGACCGCGAGGACCACGAGGAGAAGAACGTCGCGATGGAGAATCGGCTGTCGCCGATGCGCGAACTGCTCGGCGAGCTGCTGCTCGAGGCTCGCCAGCCGGCGCAGGCGCAACGCGAGTTCACTGCGTCGTTGCAAATAGTACCGAATCGTTTCCGCTCGCTGGCGGGCGCCGCGCGCGCCGCAGTCTTGCTGAAGCATGAAGAAGATGCGCGCGCCTATTACGAACGTCTGCTGGCACTGACGCAGGATGCCGACACCGAGCGACCTGCAATGCTGGCCGCGCGGGAATATCTGGCGAAGCGTGCCTCGCGACCTTGAATGCACGAGCGGCTACAATCCGCGGCGGGACCAAGCGTACAGGAGATCTCTCGATGGCCAATCTGAAGACCACGGGCATGGCGCTGGCGACAGCTGCTGCTCTGTTGTTCGGCAGCGTCGCGGTCACGACGGCGCACGCCGAAGATGCGAAGGTCAAGTGCCAGGGCGCGAACGCCTGCAAGGGCAAGTCTGCGTGCGCAACGGCGACGAGCTCCTGCCAGGGGCAGAACAGCTGCAAGGGCAAGGGCTACGTGATGCTGAGCAAGGAAGAGTGCGACGCCGCGAAGAAGAAGAACGAGGCGGAGAAGAAGCCAAGCTGAGCAGAAGAGTCAGGCTGAAGCTGCTGCGCAGGGATGTGCGAATGGCGCGGGCGCAGGATGCGCTTGAGCGCCCTGACCCACACCAATAGTGAGGTCAGGCTTTAGCCTGGCTGCTGGCTCTGCGCGATGAACTGCTGGATGTGAAAGTCCGTATCGCCGAACGTCAGGTCGATCGCCGTGAGGCGCTTGAAGTAATGGCTGACCATCAGCTCGTCAGTCATGCCCATGCCGCCGTGCAACTGGATCGCCTGCTGCCCGACGAAGCGCCCGGCCTGACCGACCGCGACCTTCGCCGCTGACAACGAGCGGCGGCGCTCGCCTGCGTCCGGATCGGTGCACTTGATCGCTGCGAGATAGCTCATCGACGTTGCCTGCTCGGCGTTCAGGAACATGTCGGCCATCCGGTGCTGCAGCACCTGGAACTTCGCGATCGGCTGACCGAACTGCTTGCGGTTCTTGGTGTACTCGAGCGTCGTGGCATTCACGGCTTTCATGATGCCGACCGCCTCGGCGCAGATCGCGCTCAGTCCCAGATCGTAGGCAGCTTCGAGCGCCGGGAACGCGTGGCCCTCGGCACCGACCAGCGCGGTCGCGGGCACTTTCACTTTCGTCAGCTCGACGTCGGCGGCCTGCTGCTCGTCGATCGTGCGATACGCCTTCAGCTTCAGCCCGCTCGCGCCGGGCGCGACGCGGAACAACGAAATCCCATCGCGATCGCTCGTCTTGCCGCCGGTGCGCGCGCTGATGAGCAGCTCGTCCGCAGCGCCGCCGTGCATCACCACGCTCTTGTGGCCGTCGAGCACGTAGCTGTCACCGCTCTTTTCGGCACGCGTCGCGACGTGATTGAGCTCACCGCGCGTCTTCGGCTCCTGATGCGCAACGATCGCGATGCGCTCGCCGGACGCGATCGCAGGCAACAGGTCCGACGCGGCCTTCGCATCGTCGATGCGACTGAGCAGCGCCGGCGTGATCACCGCCGCGCTCAGGAAAGGCTCGAGCACGAGTCCCTCGCCGAGCGCGTTCATCACGAGCATGGTGTCGACTGGACCTGCGCCCAGTCCGCCGTGCTCTTCGGGCACGTTCAGCGCAGTGAGGCCGAGACCGGCGAGTTGCTGCCACAGGTCGCGGCTCCAGCCGTCCTGCGATTTCAGGATCTCGCGGCGCGCTTCGAACGAGTAATGCTCGCGCACGAAGCGCCGCACTGTGTCGGCGAGCAGCTGCTGTTCGTCGGTGAAATTGAAATCCATGAATGAACCTATAACCCCAGGATCATCTGCGAGATGATGTTGCGCTGGATCTCGTTGGAGCCGCCGTAGATCGAGACCTTGCGATAGTTGCAGTAGGTCGCGGCCAGCGGTGCGGCGTACGCCGGGCCGGCGATGCTGCGCAGGTCGCCTTCCTCGCGCGAGCCGCGCTCGAAGGGCAGGGCATAGGGACCGACCGCGTACATCATCAGCTCGCTCAGCGCCTGCTGCACTTCGGTGCCTTTGATCTTCAGGATCGAAGCCTCCGGCCCGGGCGCACGCTTCTGCGCTTCCGCCGACAACACGCGCAATGCGGTCATTTCGAGCGCCATCAGGTCGATCTCGACCTGTGCGATGCGCGCGGCGAACAGCGGATCCTCGCTCAGCGGGCGGCCGTTCTTGGTCTCCTGCCGCGCGATGTCTTTGAGCCGCTGCAACTCGCGCTTCGACGCGCCGACGCCCGCGATGTTGGTGCGCTCGTGGCCGAGCAGGAATTTCGCGTAGGTCCAGCCCTTGTTCTCCTCGCCGATGCGGTTCTCGACCGGCACCTTGACGTTCTCCAGCCAGACCTCGTTGACCTCGTGCGCGCCTTCCATCGTGATGATCGGCCGCACGGTGATGCCGGGAGATTTCATGTCGATCAGCAGGAACGAGATACCTTGCTGCTGCTTCGGCGCGTTCGGGTCGGTGCGCACCAGGCAGAAGATCCAGTCGGCGTACTGCCCGAGCGTGTTCCAGGTCTTCTGGCCGCTGACGACGTAGTGGTCGCCTTCGCGTACGGCGCGCGTCTTCAGCGACGCGAGGTCCGAGCCGGC
>DATEML010000285.1:0-5214 GCA_035275585.1 Steroidobacteraceae bacterium
GCGCGGGTTGCGCGACCCGTCCTATCGCGACCGCCTGACCGAGCGCCTGGGCTTCACGCAACTGCGCTTCGCGACGCCGCCGCTGTGGATTCACGCCGTTTCCGTCGGCGAAGTGCAGGCCGCGGCGGCGCTGGTGCGTGCCCTGGCGCAACGTTATCCGCAGCATCCCATCCTGCTCACTACCGCAACGCCGACCGGCGCACAGCGGGTGCGTGCGCTGTTCGGCGATTCGGTTCGTCACGCCTACCTGCCGTACGACCTGCCGGGAGCCGTGCGCCGCTTTCTCGCCAGCGTGACGCCGCAACTGGCGATCATCATGGAGCGCGAGATCTGGCCGAACCTGTTTCGTGCCTGCCACGCTCGCCGCATTCCCATCTTGCTTGCGAGTGCGCGCATCTCCGAGCGCTCCGGCCAACGGCATCGGAGGTTCGCAGGCTTGTTTCGCGAAGCGCTCGCGTGCGACGTGACGATCGCGGCGCAGACCGAAGCCGACGCGGAACGCTTCCGCGCGATCGGAGCTCCCGCCGCGGCGGTGCACGTCACCGGCAACGTGAAGTTCGATTTCGAGGTGCCGGAGGAGGCGCGGCGCATCGGTACGCACATTCGCGCAGAGTTTGGCTCCCGGCCGGTATGGATCGCGGGAAGCACGCACGAGCGCGAGGAAGACATCGTGCTCGATGCACACGAGCGCGTGCGAGCTGCACGCAACGATGCGTTGCTGTTGCTCGTGCCGCGACATCCGAATCGCTTCGACGCCGTGAAATCGTGGCTGCGCGCGCGCAATGTCCACTTCGTCACGCGCTCCAGGCATGAGGCGGTCGCGGCGGACACGTCGGTATTGCTGGTCGACACGCTCGGCGAGTTGCTGAGCTTCTACGCTGCCGCGAACGTCGCGTTCGTCGGCGGCAGTCTCGTGCCGATCGGCGGGCACAATCTGCTCGAGCCGGCGGCGCTGAATCGGCCGATCATCGTCGGCCCGTACAACTTCAACGCGGCGGACATCGCGCAGATGTTTCTCGAGAGTGGCGCGGCGCTGCGAGTTGAGTCAGCAACGCAGCTCGCCGCGGCCGTGCTGGATTTGCTGACGAGTGCTGCACATCGCGACCAGATGATCGCGCAAGCTCACGCGATTCTGCAGGCCAATCGCGGCGCGCTCGCGCGCGTGCTCGCACTCGTCGAGAAGCTGCTGCAGCGTTAGGCAAGAGCAGGAGCAGCAGCAATATCGAAGTAAATATAGATGGGTAGACTTGGGTCTCCGGCGCACACTGCGCGCGCTCGTTTTGGCAAACCCATCGAAAGATGGGGACGCAAAGCCTCCGGTCCCGAACAACGGTCGTGGATAGCGGGGTTGCCGGCAGATCCAACAGGCAATACGAGCGCACGCGCGATCTGCCGAAACCTCCTCTCTCTTCGCGAGCCCTCCGTTCCTCACCGTCGGCGCGTGGCAGTTGCCCGATGGGGATGCCAACTCCGGGCGGGTCATCGACACAACCAACATCGACGAGACTCGAAAGGGGTTTGCCTTATGGAAGCTCATCATTTGTTGAGGAGGGCCGTGTGGGCTGGCCTGGCCGCGGCCGCACTGGCAACGACCGCGCACGCACAAGTGGATCCGGGCGTGCGCGGCGGCGACCCGGGAGCAGGTCTGCCGTTCCCGGATCTCACGGACAACGAGCATTCGTTCTTCGACGTCGGCCTGGAAGACTTCGAGGAAGCGGAAGGCGTCGGCGAGGGCATGGGCCCGCGCTTCAACCTGGACGGCTGTGCCGGCTGTCACCTGCAGCCTGCCGTCGGCGGCACTTCGCCGGCGGTGAATCCGCAGGTCGCGGTCGCGACGGCGTTCGGCGCGCAGAACACCGTGCCTGCGTTCATTACGCTGAACGGGCCGGTGCGTGAAGCGCGCTTCAAGTTCAACCCGGACGGCAGCCGCGACGGCGGCGTGCACGCGTTGTTCACCATCCGCGGCCGCGTCGACAGCACCGGCGATGCGACGAACTGCAACGCCGTGCAGGACGACTTCGCCAGGGAGGTATCGCGCAACAACGTCATCTTCCGCATTCCCACGCCGACGTTCGGCGCGGGCCTGATGGAAATGATCCCGGACCAGACGCTGATCAACAACGTCAACGCGAGCCCGAACACCAAGGCGGCGCTCGGCATCAGCGGGCGTCTGAACCGCAACGGCAACGACGGCACGATCTCGCGCTTCGGCTGGAAGGCGCAGAACCAGTCGCTGCTGCTGTTCTCGGGAGAAGCGTACAACGTCGAGATGGGCATCTCGAACGAGCTGTTCCACGTCGAGCGTGACCAGAACTCGCGCTGCCAGCTCGCGTCGTTGCCGAACGACGTCACCAACGTCGACGGACCGTTGCCGACGGATACGGTCAGCGCCATCGAGAAGTTCGCGTTCTTCATGCGCTTCCTGGCGCCGCCGACGCCGTCGATCAGCACGCCGGGCGGCTCGAACTCGATCGGACGCGGTCGCTCCCTGTTCAGCTCGGTCGGATGTGCGCTCTGCCACACGCCGACGCTGCGCACGGGCGCGACGACGGTCGCTGCGCTGAGCAACAAGGACGCCAACCTGTTCTCCGACCTGGCGCTGCACGCGATGGGGCCGGGGCTGGCGGACAACGTCCTGCAAGGCGCGGCACGCGGCGATGAGTTCCGGACCGCGCCGCTGTGGGGCCTGGGCCAGCGCATCTTCTTCCTGCACGACGGCCGCACGTCCGACCTGAGGTCGGCGATCGCGGCTCATCGCAGCGGAGGCAATTCGCAGTTCGGTCCCTCCGAGGCGAACGAGACGATCAATCGCTACAACTCGCTGAGTAGCGGCAGCAGGCAGGACATTCTCAACTTCCTGCGCTCGCTGTAAGAACGACAAGAAACGTTTGGCGGTTAGCGGTTGGCGGTCAGTGCAGAGCCGCCCATCGCTAACCGCCTGCTTTTTTCCGCTACCATACGCGCCCCGGATGAGAAGGCGGCGCGGAGGTTTCCATGCGAATCGTGCGTAGCGGACACTTGGTGCTGATGTTGCTCGTTGCGTGTTCCGCAACCGCCGCAGACAGCACGGGTGCTGACAGCAAGGGGCTGCAGGGCGTACAGGTCGGCGATATCGACCGCAAGACCGATCCGTGCACCGACTTCTTCGCGTACTCCAACGGCCGCTGGCGCGCCGAGAATCCGATTCCGGCATCGATGGGGCGCTGGAGCCGGCGCTGGGCCGCCGGCGAGGCGAACAAAGATCAGCTGCGCGGGATCCTCGAACAGGCCGCAGCCATGAAGGCGCAACGTGGCAGCATCGAGCAGCTGACCGGCGATTTCTACGCGGGCTGCATGAACGAGCAGCAGGCAAACAGCCTCGGCGCGAAGCCGATCGCGCCGCTGCTCACCCAGATCGATGCGATCCGCACGACCGCCGATCTGCAAAAGACGATCGGCGACCTGCACGCCGTGCAGATCGCGGCGCCGTTCGTCGTGGCCGGCGATTCCGACGTACACAATCCGTCCTTCGTGATCGCGCAGTACTACGCCAGCGCGCTGGGCATGCCCGATCGCGACTACTACCTGAAGGACGACGCACGCTTCAAGGAGGCGCGCGAGAAGTATCTGACGTACATGCAGCGGCTGTTCGCGCTTGCCGGGAGCAACGAGGCCGAGGCCAAGGCAGCGGCGGCAACCGTCCTGCGCATCGAGAAGCAGTACGCACAGGCGTCGCTCGACAACGTCGCGTTGCGCGATCCGCAGCAGACCGACCACAAGATGACGTTCGCGGAGCTGCAGAAGCTCGCGCCGGGGTTCGACTGGAGCCGCTACTACGTCGCGACGGGATTGCCGCAGGGCGAGCTCAACGTGACCGAGCCGAAACTCATTCAGGAGTTCCAGCGCCAGCTGAGCGCGACGTCGCTTGCCGACTGGCGCACCTACCTGCGCTCGCGCGTGCTCGATTCCGCGGCGCCGTCGCTGTCCGCCGGGTTCGTCAAGGCCGAATTCGAATTCCGCGAGCAGTTCCTCAACGGCGCGCGCGAGATGAAGCCGCGCTGGAAACGCTGCGCCGAGGCGACCGACTCGCTGCTCGGCGAAGCGCTCGGACGCAAATATGTCGAGAAGTATTTCCCGCCTGAAGCGAAGGCGCGCATGCAGGAGCTGGTGAAGAACCTGCTGCTCGCGATGAAGGAGACGATCGAGGGTCTCGAATGGATGAGCGCGCCGACCAAGGCCCGCGCGCTGGAGAAGCTCGGCACCTTCAATCCGAAGATCGGCTATCCGGACAAGTGGAAGGACTACAGCAAGGTCGACGTACGCCGCGACGCGTATTGGGAGTCGGTGATCGCGGCGCGCCGCTTCGGCGTGCAGGACGATCACCGCCAGATCGACAAGCCGATCGATCGCGGCCGCTGGCTGCTCACGCCGCCGACATCGGACGCGTACTACAACCCGACGCTGAACGAGATCGTGTTCCCGGCAGGCATCCTGCAGCCGCCGGCGTTCAGCGTGCAGGCCGCCGACGCGATCAACTACGGCGCGATCGGCGTGGTGATCGGCCACGAGATCAGCCACGGCTTCGACGATCAGGGCGCGCAGTTCGACGCGCAGGGACGCCTGAAGAACTGGTGGACCGACACCGACCTGAAGAAATTCCAGGAGCGCGGCCAGTGCGTCGTGAAGCAGTTCGAAAACTACTTCATCGAGCCCGGCGTGCATCACAACGGCAAGCTGGTGCTCGGCGAAAGCATCGGCGATCTGGCCGGCGCGAAGATCGCGTATCGCGCGTTCCACATCGCACAACGCGGCAAACCGGCGCCGACGATCGACGGCTTCACGCCGGACCAGCAGTTCTTCATCGCGTGGGGTCAGTTCCGCGGCGACGAGCTGCGCCCGGAGTTCGCGCGCACCATGGTGCAGGGCGACCCGCACCCGATCGCGAAGTATCGCGTCATCGGCCCGGTCTCGAACCTGCCGGAGTTCCAGCAGGCGTTTCAGTGCAAGGCCGGCTCACCGATGGTGCGCAAGCCCGAGGAGCGCTGCGAGGTCTGGTGAGGCGGCGGAAGGACCGCCAGGATTGCAAACCCACGTCGGTGGCTGAGCCAAAGCGAGACGGGAGGTCTCGGCAGGTCAGGGGCTCCCGCTGCACGACCGCCCCTGGCCGACCCGGGAACTCGGACAAGCATCAGCTCCAAGCACCCACGCCTCCGTACATCAGCGGCTACTTCTTGC
>DATEML010000286.1:0-7121 GCA_035275585.1 Steroidobacteraceae bacterium
CGGCACGATCTCGCTGTCGCTGGCGAACAATGCCTCGAACGGCATCGAGCCGTCGTTCGCGCATCACTACTTCCGCAACGTGATCCGCGAGGGCAAGAAGTCGAAGGAGAAGATCGACGTGTTCTCGTTCGAGCTGCTGGCGTACCGCGAGCTGATCAATCCGCGCGCGATGCCCAACTCGACCAATGCGGCGGAGAAGCTACCCGACTACTTCACGACCGCGGACGACATCACGCCGCGTGAGCACGTGGACATCCAGGCCGCCTCGCAGCTGTGGATCGACTCGTCGATCTCCAAGACCGCGAACGTGCCGACCGACTACAAGTACGAGGACTTCAAGGACATCTACCTGTACGCGTACGAGCAGGGCCTGAAGGGCTGCACCACGTTCCGCTTCAATCCCGAAGCGTTCCAGGGCGTGCTCGTGAAGGAAGAGGACCTGAAGAACACGACCTACGTCTTCACGCTGGAAGACGGCACGGAGATGAAAGTGAAGGGCGACGAGGAGATCGAGTACGACGGCGAGATGCACACCGCCGCGAATCTCTTCGATGCGCTGAAAGAAGGCTACTACGGGAAGTTCTGAGAATCGGACATATTGATCGGAATGGCGACCATGAGCACCACGAAAATCGACAAGCGCATCGTCAAGTACCGGGTCGAGAAGCCCGGCGACCAGGCGCCCAAAAATGAAAATGAGAAAGCGGCGCCGGCGGAGGCCCGCAAAGAATCGAACGTCGTCTGGATGCACGAGAAGGTCGAGCGGCCGGAGATGCTGCTGGGCTCGACCTACAAGATCAAGACGCCGGTGTCCGATCACGCGATGTACGTGACGATCAACGACATCGTGCTGAACGAAGGCACGCCGTACGAGCAGCGCCGGCCGTTCGAGATCTTCATCAACTCGAAGAACCTGGATCACTTCCAGTGGATCGTCGCGCTGACGCGCATCATCTCGGCCGTGTTCCGCAAGGGCGGCGACGTCACGTTCCTGGTGGACGAGATGAAAGCCGTGTTCGATCCGCGCGGCGGCTACTGGCAGGCGGGCGGCACGTTCATGCCGTCGATCATCGCCGAGCTCGGCTACGTGGTTGAGAAGCACCTGCAGATGATCGGCCTGCTGAAGGCGCCGGAGCTCGACGACGCGCGCAAGAAGCTCATCGAGGAGAAGAAGGCGGAGTTCGAGGCGCGCAACAAGCAAACCGACGCGTTCGCCAAGAGCCACTTCCCGGAAGGCGCGCAGCTGTGCGGCAAGTGCAGCACCGCCGCGGTCGTTCTCATGGACGGCTGCATGACGTGTCTCAACTGCGGCGATTCGAAGTGCGGGTGATGACGCCGCTACCGCCGTGCACTCCGGGCGGGTCAATCCGCCCGGCAGGTCGCGCGCGTCGCGCCACTTGCCGACGCGCCTGCTCCCTGGATTTCGCCCGGGGTCCGGGCGCCGTCGATCCCGCGAAAGCCCGGCTCCACTGTCACCGTTCGCGATCGTTCCTTGTCTTTCGGATTCAGTAGCCGCTACGACATCGCCTGCATTGCCTCGGCCAGCGCACCAAATGCGAACTGGGCACTCCCGAGCCCGACCGGCTTTACATAGTCTGACGGCACTCCCGGTCCGTTCGATGGTCTGTTCCAGTCAATGAATAAGATCCGGCGCTGCTTCGCCCTGCTCGTCGTTACTTGTGCTTTCACCGTTCCGCCGCTGAGCGCGGTCGCCGACGAAAACCCGTTCGTGCGCCCCGCGGAGCTGGAACCGGATATCGCGTTCTGGCGACGGGTCTACACCGAAGTCACGACCGAGGGCGGTCTGCTGCATGACCAGGACGATCTGAGCGTCGTCTACGAAGTCATGAAGCTGCCCTCGGATCTGTCGCAGCGGCAGCGCCAGAAGCGCATCGAAGAAGCGAAGAAGAAGTACGCGCACATCCTCGACCGTCTCGCCGCCGGTGCCACCGACTTGAGCGAGGAGGAGCAGCGCGTTCTGGAGCTCTGGCCGAAAGGTACGCGGCGCTCGCGTTTCGAGGAGGCCGCTGAAGGCGTGCGCTTCCAGCTCGGACAGTCGGATCGGTTCCGCGAGGGCGTCGTGCGCTCGGGTGCCTGGCGCGAGCACATCGCGGCGACCTTCAAGAAGATGGGTCTGCCGACCGAGCTCGCAGCACTGCCGCACGTCGAGTCCTCTTTCAACACGTATGCGTATTCGAAGGTCGGCGCCGCCGGCATGTGGCAGTTCATGCGCGGCACGGGCCGGCGCTTCCTGCGCATCGATGCGGCGGTCGACGAGCGGCTCGATCCGTACCGCTCGACTGAAGCCGCGGCGAGCTTCCTGGAGCAGAACTACATCGTGCTCGGCAGCTGGCCGCTGGCGCTGACGGCGTACAACCACGGTCCGGGCGGCATGAAGCGTGCGCAGGAGCAACTCGGCACCAGCGACATCGTCACGATCGTACGCAAGTACAACAGCCGTTCGTTCGGCTTCGCGTCGCGCAACTTCTACGTCGCGTTCCTGGCGGCGCTGGAAATCGACAGCGATCCGGACAAGTTCTTCGGCGCGATCCGCCGCAACGCGACCGATACCAGCCTCGTCCTGGAAGTGCCCGCGTTCTTGCCCGCCAGCCGCCTTGCGACGGTGCTCGAGCTGGATCGCGACGAGTTGAAGCGCCTGAATCCCTCGCTGCTGCCGTCCGTATGGCGCGGCGCGCGGCACGTGCCGCGTGGATTCGAGCTGCGCGTGCCGAACACCATCGACCTGACCGCAGTGCTCAGCCAGCTCTCGTCCGGCGAGCACTACGACGCGCAGGTTGCGGAGACTCAGCATCGCGTGCGCAGCGGCGAGAACCTTTCGGCGATTGCGTCGCGCTACGGCGTGAGCGTGAATGCGATCGCGGAACTCAACAACCTCGATCGTCCTTATCGTATTCGGGCCGGCCAGGTGCTGGCTTTGCCGGGCGCGCGCGGGCAGCAGGCACCCATTGCGGTGGTCGCGTCGGCCAACAGGCCTGAAGCCGCCGCGCCGCCACCGAAGGCGCCGACGCCGCCAACGGGCGTCGTGGGCAGCGCGGAAGAGCGCTACGTCGTGAAGCGCGGCGACACGCTGGGAAAGATCGCTTCGAAACATGGCATGACTGAAGAGTCATTGATGGAGCTCAACGACATCCGTAACCGCAACTTCCTGTACGAAGGCCAGGTGCTGGCGCTGGCGCGCTCTGCACGCGCCGCGCCGCCGGTCGAGGCGGAAGTGCCGGTGGAAGTCGTCGCCTCCGCGCCGGTGCCCGAGCCCGCGGCGGATACGGAAGCTGCGGAGCCCACCTCGGAGCGCGAAGCCGAGGAGATCGGTCCGGCACTGGTGGCGGGTACGCAAGCGGCCGATTCCGCGGATCCCGCCGACTACTCGGTCAGCGACGACGACATGGTGCTGGTGCAGGCGGCGGAAACGCTCGGTCACTACGCCGAGTGGCTCGACGTCCGCGCCAGCGACCTGCGCCGCCTGAACAAGATGTCGTTCGCGACGCCGGTCGTCGTCGGCCGCAAGGTGAAGCTGTCGTTCGCCAAGGTCACGCACGATCAGTTCGAGGCGCGGCGCATGGAGTATCACCGCCAGCTGCAGGAAGCGTTCTTCACGCAGTTCCGCATCAAGGACACGACCACGCACGTGGTCAAGCCGGGCGAGTCGATCTGGGTGCTGGCGCAGCAGCGCTACAACATCCCGATCTGGCTGCTGCGGCAGTACAACCCCGATCTCGATCTGGGCGACATTCGCCCGGGCACGAAGCTCGTGATTCCGATCGTCGAGCCGACAGCCCCCGCGGATCCGACACCGGCATGAAACGGCGGCTGATCGCGCTCGCGCTCGTCGTTGCCTGCAGCGGCTGCGGGACTGCGCAGGTCTACGACGGCGCGCGACGCAGCGCGGACGAGGTGGCTCGCATCACCGGCGACCTGCGCATCAACGCCGGCTCGCCACTGACGCTCGTCCTGCGCGCAGTCGACAACACGCCCCTCACCATCGGGCAGAACGCCGTCGACGTCCTGCCCGGCAAGCACAGCCTGCTGGTCGATTGTCGGATTGCGGAGAACGAGAGTGTCAGTCGACACTCGGTCGAGGTCGAAGTCTCCGCCGGGCGACACTACAAGCTGGTCGCGGAAACGGGTCCCGGGCTGCGGGAATGCACGCAGGTCACACTTCAGACGGTGGATTTATGACGCCCTGCGGGGCGCGCAACTGCAGCAAGCTATACTCTGCGCCCATATGTCTTGCGGCATCTCACTAACCGCCAACCGCCAACCGCTGACCGCTTCTCTGCTTTTGGCGATTGCGCTGATCGCAGGCTCGACAGCCGCGCGCGCCGAAAGTCCGCTGCCGAGCTCGGCGCTGCTGACGCCGAGCGTCGAGCCGGCGCTGCCGATGGCGGATCGCGTGCTCGTCAACAAGTCGGAACGCACGCTCCAGCTGCTGCGTAACGGTGAAGTGCTGCGGACTTACAAGGTCGCGCTCGGCCTGCGCCCCGAGGGGCACAAGGAGTTCGAAGGCGACTTCCGCACGCCCGAGGGCGTGTACCACCTCAGCCGGCGCAACCCGAACAGCGAATACTTCCTGTCGATCCAGATCGACTATCCGAACGAGCGCGACATCGCGCGTGCGCGCCGGCAGGGCGTGCGGCCCGGCGGCGCGATCATGATCCACGGCCAGCCGAACATGCCGCGCAAGCCGCGCGACTACTACAGCAACGTCGACTGGACCGAGGGCTGCATCGCCGTGTCCAACTCCGACATGGTCGAAATCTGGCTCATGACTCCGCCGGACACGCCGATCGAGATCAAACCGTGACCGTCAGCTCGAACGACGTGCGGGCCTCCGCGTCGGTCACCCAACTCGAAGCGGAAGGACTGGTCGATGCGCGGGTCTCACCGCTCGGCAGCCTCGAAAATCTCTCCCAGCGCGAAGTGCAGCAGCTGCTCAGCTCCGGCCACGGCGGTGTCTACGAGATGTTCCGGCGCTGCGCGCTGGCCGTTCTCGCCTCGGGCCTCGAATCCGACGACGTGCGTGCGATCTTCGACCGCTACAAGGACTTCGAGATCCGCCTCGGCCGCCAGGCCTGGGGCGTGAAGCTCGAAATCAAGAACGCGCCCGCCAGCGCCTTCGTCGACGGCTCGATGATCCGCGGCATCAAGGAGCACCTGTTCGCGGTGCTGCGCGACATCGTCTACATCCACGACTCAATTCTCGGCACGCACCGCTTCGACATGAACGATCCGGCGAGCGTGACCAACGCCGTCTATCACATCCTGCGCAACGCCCGCATCCTCGACTATCGCGGCAAGCCCGACCTGGTCGTGTGCTGGGGCGGCCACTCGATCGGCTCGACCGAGTACGACTACACCAAGCGAGTCGGCTACGAGATCGGCCTGCGCGCGCTCAGCGTCTGCACCGGCTGTGGACCGGGCGCGATGAAGGGTCCGATGAAGGGCGCGACGATCGGTCACGCCAAGCAGCGCATTCGCGACGGTCGCTACATCGGCATGACCGAGCCCGGCATCATCGCCGCCGAGCCGCCGAATCCGATCGTGAATCAGCTGGTGATCATGCCGGACATCGAGAAGCGCCTGGAGGCGTTCGTGCGCTGCGCGCACGCGATCGTCGTGTTCCCGGGCGGCGCCGGCACCGCGGAAGAGATCCTGTACCTGCTCGGCATCCTGACCGATCCCGCCAATGCGGATCAGCCGCTGCCGATCGTGTTCACCGGCCCGCCTTCGGCGGCCGAGTACTTTGGCCACATCGATCGGTTCATTGGCGCGACGCTCGGTCCGACCGCGCAGAAGCGCTACAAGATCGTGATCGGCGATCCGCCGCAGGCCGCGCGCGACGTGCTGCGCGGTGTGGAAGCGGTGCGCGACTACCGCCGCACCAAGAGCGATGCGTACAACTACAACTGGCTGTTGCGCATCCCGCCTGATTTCCAGCGGCCGTTCGAGCCAACGCACGAGGCGATGGCGAAGCTCGAGTTGCGGCGCGACCTCGAACCCAACGTGCTTGCGGCCAACCTGCGCCGCGCGTTCTCCGGGATCGTCGCGGGCAACGTCAAGGAACACGGCATCCAGGCTATCGAGGCGCGCGGCCCGTTCGAACTGCATGGCGAGAAGGAGCTGATGCGGCTGCTGGACGACCTGCTGTCCGCGTTCGTGGCGCAGAAGCGCATGAAGCTCGCCGGCGAGTACCGGCCGTGCTATCGGCTCGTAGCGTGACCCAACGGAAGCGCGACGGTGAGGAGCGCCGCCCGGGGGAATCCCCCGTGGAGAGCAAGGTCGCGCTCAAGTATCACTTCACGTTTCCCGATTCGCGGGAACGCACCTTCGAACTGCAGCTCGATCGCGATACCGCCGAGCTGTCCGCGCCGACCGCCGCCGATCCGCCGGCCTGGACGCGGCTGGGCTTCCATCAGTGCAGCGGATGCCCGCTCAACGCAGCCGAGGTTTCTCATTGCCCGGCAGCACTGCACCTTTCCACGGTCACCGATGGCTTCACCGACCTGATCTCGTACGACAAAGTGCGTGTGGCGGTCGAGACGGACGAGCGCTCGGTGGCTGCGACACTGTCCGCGCAGCAGGCGCTGGCGTCGTTGATGGGATTGATCATGGCGTCGAGCGGCTGCCCGCGCACGGCTGTGTTCCGGCCGATGGCGCGTTTCCACTTGCCGTTCTCGAATGAATCGGAGACGGCGTACCGGGTCGCTGCGATGTATCTGGTGGCGCAGCACTTCATCGCGCGCGACGGCGGCAAGGCCGACTTAACGCTCGAAGATCTCGGCCGCGTCTACAGCGGTGTGCACGCAGTCAACCGCGGCATGGCGCAACGCCTGCGCGCCGCGACGCGCCAGGACGCTATCGTGAACGCGATCGTGCTGCTCGACGTGTACAGCAGCCTCGTTCCCGCGGCGATCCACGACATCCTCGCCGAGATCAAGCCGGCGTTCGCCGCGCTGCTGAACGAGCCGCCGAGCGTGTGAGCAAGTGTGTCCCGTGCACGCTGCGTCTTGCGCGTGCAACGTTGCGAACGATCCAATAATCGATAACGGCCGGTTAAATTCGCCTGCGAAATTCCACACTTGCAGCGTGCGAGCGAGATGCCT
>DATEML010000287.1:0-12952 GCA_035275585.1 Steroidobacteraceae bacterium
CGCATCTTGAATGAGATGTTTCTTATCGCCCGGCGTTGGCTCCAGCACGACGCCCGAACTGCCCGCATACACGACCATGGACACGCGATCGCGCGCGGTGAGCTGATCGGTCAACAAACGAAATGCGTTCTTGAGCAACGGCAGCTTCTCCGGCGAGTTCATCGAGCCGGACACGTCTATGAGGAACACCAGATTGGCGGCGGGCCGTTCTTTCGCTTCGATCTCGAAACCTTTGATGCCCACGCTCAGCAACAACGCCGACGGATTCCACGGCGCCGCGGCTACTTCGGTGGAAACACGAAACGGCGTCTCGCGGTCGGCGGGCGGCGCGTAGTCGTAATCGAAGTAGTTGATCATCTCTTCGACGCGCACGGCGTCCTGCGGCGGTAGCTGGCCTGCGTTGAGGAACCGGCGCACGTTGGCGTACGCACCGGTGTCGACGTCGATAGAGAACGTCGAGACCGGCTGCTCCGTGACGAGGTGCACGGGATTGTCGTCGAGGTGCTGGTAGCGCTCGGTGTTGGTCGGCTGCTGATACACCGGCACGCAGCAGACGTTGCCAGAGACGCTGCCAGCGACGAGTGCCTGCATCGCAGGAGCAGCTGCTGTCGCAAGCGCCGCCTCGTCCTTGAACGCAGGGGGCTCGGCCAGCGGAGGTGCGACTTTGACCTGCTGGATGTCGATCACGACCTCGCGAGTTGCCGCGGCCTTGTCGCGCCGTGCGTCCTCCTCCGTCGCGGGCTGCTGCGCCTCGGGGCCTTGGCGGCCCAAGACTGGCTGGCCTTCGTCGCGCTTGGCGGCACACGCAGCGACGATGGCGGTCACGATCAGCAGGGAGCTGCCGCGCACGACACGGTTCATGGAGGATCCTCGTTACGGACGCGCGAGGTGCGTCCAGGTGCAGGTATTAACGAGGGAAGGGGGAAGTCGGGTTAGAGGGAGTCGGGCTGAGGCCCGACCTACCGGGGGGCCCAGAGCAGCTCGTCGAGGCGCT
The DNA here is from genome assembly GCA_035275585.1 of Steroidobacteraceae bacterium. Lineage (GTDB taxonomy): Bacteria > Pseudomonadota > Gammaproteobacteria > Steroidobacterales > Steroidobacteraceae > Steroidobacter. The sequence continues at coordinate 995 of DATEML010000287.1, forward strand.
CCTCGCGCGGTGGCCAGCCATAACGCCGCAGATCGACGCGGCCGCCCACGAATACGACACCTTCGGCTTCCAGCTTATGTCGCTGACGCGCGTAGGCATCGCTGCCGACCGGGAAAGAGATACGGCCACCGGCATTGATCACGCGATGCCACGGCAGCCCGCGGCCCGCTGGCGTCTGGCGCAGCACAGTTCCGACGAGCCTCGCTCGCCGCGGCAGCCCTGCCACCTCTGCGACGTTGCCGTAGGTGCAAACTCTGCCGCGCGGAATGCGGCGCACCGCCGCGAGAATCATCTCCGGCACGGACTCAGTGACTGCTGCCGGCGCTCGCTTTGCACGCGCTGCGGTCTTCTTCGTCTTCTTCCGCTTCAAATCGGCACCCGGTCGTGCATCGTCTCTTCCGACCGGTCGGCGCGATCCGGATTGCGCCGCCGCTCGCCGCCGGTGAGCGCGATACCGAGCGACGCGATGAACGGCAACACGCGCTCCAGAAAATCGCCGGGCGAGTCCGGCAACAAATGGAACACCAGCGACAGCAGGAAGCCGGCCCACATCGCGCCCAAAGTCGAGCCCGGCCGGATCCGCTTGCCGCTCAAGCGCACCAGCAGCAGCGGCCCGAGCGACGCGCCGAGCGCCGTGAATGCGAACATCGCGTGATCGACGATCGAACCCGGCGCATACAACACGGCGATGCAGGCGAGCACGGCCGTGACGAGCAGCATGCCTCGCAACAACGTGAGCGAAGGCGGAGCCGTCGGTCGCTTCAGATCCACCGCCAGTCCGGTAGCAATAGCGAGCAGCTGGCTGGCGATCGCTGAGATCACGGCGGCTGCGAGCCCGACGACGATCAGCGTCGCGAGCCACGGCGGCAGCAGGCGGCTCGCAATCACCGCGAGCGACTGCTCCGGATGTTCGAGGCCCGAATACAGCACGCGCGCGCACCAGCCGCAGAACACCACCGCTGCGAGCAGGATCGCGATCCACACCGGCGCCGCCCAGCGTGCGATGCGCAATGTCGTCTCGTCTTTCGCGGCCATGAAGCGCGACAACGCATGCGGCTGGCCGCACATCGCGAGACCGAGGCCGACGACACCGGCCGCGAAGGCGATCGCGGCCACGCCGTGCTTGCCGTCGAACCAGTCGGTCGCGTCCGGCCCGATCGTCGTAAACGCAATCTGCAGCTCGGAGAGCCCGCCGGTGGCGATCAGAGCCGGCAGCGGCAGGAACAGAGCCACGGCGATCAGCACGACGGATTGAATCGTGTCGATCACGCTCGCCGCGCGCATGCCGCCGGCGAACACCGTCGCGGCGATCATCGCGAGCGAGAACACGAGCACCTTGCTCGGATCGAGGCCCACGTCGTCGAGCATGACGCCCGCGAACCGCAGGATCGCGGCGAGCTGCATCAACAGAGTCACCACTGCGATGAAGACCGCCGAGCGCACTACGAGCGGCTGCAGCCGATCGCCCGCATCGGCACTGAGCAGATGGATCACGGTGATGCCGCCGGAGCCGATCGACGCGGCGCGCAGACGCGGCGCGACGAACCACAAGTTGACTACGCAACCGAAGACGACCGCGGCCCAGATCCAGGCGGCGGACACGCCCCACAGGAACGCAGCGGCCGCGACTGTCATCAGCATCCAGGCGTTCACTGCGCTTGCGGCGTAGCTGAGCGTGACCAGCCAGGGGCCGAGGCGGCGATTGGCAATGGCGAAGTCCGCGGCGTTGTGAGTGCGCCGGGCAGCCCACGCCATGACCGCCAGGAGCGCCGCCAGCAACGCGAGCAGGGTCAGGAGAGCCGTGGCGGATCGCGTCATGGGAGTGCGCGGATGCTACACGAGAAGGCCGGCGCGCGGGTACCCGCAGAAATCAGTGTGGCGCTGCGGCCCGCAACCGCTGCCGCGCTGTATCCAGCGTGCGACAGACCGACTCCGCCGCGACCGTCAGGCGAGTCGTGGCGCGCGCGATGTCGTCCGAGCGCAGCGTATAGACGTTGCCGGTGCGCACGGCTTCGATGTGGCGCCAACGTTCCCAGGTGGCCGCAGCATCGGGCACGGTGTCGTCGGTGGAGATGATCGCCTGCGGGTTAGCAGCGATCACCGCTTCGATGCCAATCGCGGGCGCGAACTCGTTGAGATCGGCGAATACGTTGCGGCCGCCGCACAGCTCGACGATCTCACTGATGATCTGCTTGCCGTTCACGGTGTACAGCGGCCGATCGTCCACTTCGATGAACACGCGAATGGGCGTGCGTTCGCGGTAAAGATCGCGCAGCTCCTGGATGCGGCGTTCGTAATCAGCCGCCGCGCGGTCGGCCGTCGCGCTCGTTCCCGCGAGTCGGCCAATCGCGCGCAGCGCCGTCGCGACGTGTTCCAGCCGCTGCGTCTGGAACGCAACGACCGGCAAATGCAGCGCGCGAATGCGCTCGATGATTGGCGCGGGGTTACCCGATTCCCACACCAGTACTGCGTCGGGCTGCAGCGCGACGAGCCGCTCCAGGTCGACGCGAAACGCATCGCCGATCCGCGGAATGTTGCGCGCGGCGTCCGGATGATTGCTGTATTCGACGGTCGCGACGATGCGATCGCCCGCCCCCGCGGTGAACGCGAGCTCGGTGAGATGCGGCGCGAGACTGACGATGCGCTGCGCAGGCGCCGCGTGCGCCGCGACAGCCGTAAACCACAACAGAAGAAGTGCCAGCCTCATCCGCGCGGCAGCTTCAACAAGGCCCGCAGTCGCGACCAGTCGAAGGCCGGTCCGGGATCGGTCTTGCGGCCTGGCGCGATGTCGCTGTGGCCGGCGACCCGCTCGGGCGACAGCGACGGATATGCGCGACACAACGCGTGAATCGCGTTGCTGAGCGCGCGGTACTGCGCCGGCTCGTACGCAAGCTCGTCGCTGCCCTCCATCTCGATGCCGATGGAGAAATCGTTGCAGCGCTCGCGGCCGCAGTAGCTCGAAGCACCCGCGTGCCACGCACGCAGATGGAACGGCACGTACTGCACGTACTCGCCATCGCGGCGGATGAGCAGGTGCGACGAAACCTCCAGGCTCATGACGGTTGCGAAGAACGGATGCACGTCCGGCGCGTCCGGCGGCAATGTGTTCGTGAACAGGCGATCGATCCACGGCCCGCCGTATTCATCGGGCGGCAGGCTGATGCCGTGCACGACGATCAGTTCCGGCAGCGTACCGGGCGGCCGCTCGTCGCGGTTCGGCGAGACGACCTGGCGCGCGGGCTGGATCAGCCCGGTGCTGCGATCGACCGACGTTTCAGGCGGCCGGTACGGCCGCTCGGACCTGGTGGTGGTGGCGCTCACGATGCGCCATGATGCCCCGAGCATGCGAACGAATCGAATCTTCTGTGAAGGACCGCTGGCGAGCGGTGCCGAATTGCGTCTGCCTCCGGCCGGCGCCTATCACGTTGCGCGCGTCCTGCGCATGCGCGAAGGCGCGCCGCTCGCAGTCTTCGACGGCAGCGGCCAGGAATTCCGCGCGGAGATCGCCCGCGTCGCCGGCGACGACGTCACCGTCCGTCTGAACGAGCAGACCGCAGGCACGGCGGAGTCGCCGCTGCGAATCACGCTGTTGCAAGGTGTGTCGCGCAGCGAGCGCATGGACTGGACTTTGCAGAAGGCGACAGAGTTGGGTGTCGCCGCCATCGCACCCGTACTCACCGCACGCAGCGTCGTGCGCCTGGATGAGAAGCAGGCGCAGAAGAAGCAGGGTCACTGGCGCGGCATCGTAATCGCCGCGTGCGAGCAATGCGGCCGCTCGAAGATTCCACACGTCGCAGCGCCGGTCGCGTTGCGCGATCACTTGGCGAACACGCGTCGGGAAGGGTTACGCCTGGTTCTAAGCCCTGCGGCGCCGGGATCGCTCGCCGGCCTGACCAGCCTGCCGAACAAGGTGGAGCTGCTGATCGGCCCCGAGGGCGGCCTGGACGATGACGAGCTGCTGGCCGCGCAGAAGACCGGGTTCATGCCAGTGCGCCTGGGACCGCGCGTGCTGCGCACGGAGACGGCGGCTGTCGTGGCGCTGACGGTGTTGCAGGCGTTGTGGGGAGATCTGCAGTAGCTGTCAGCTGGCTCGAGTCTCTTCCGAGATCATCTGCTCCAGGCACTCGAAGTCCGGGATCAGCGGCGACTCGTTGAGCATGCGCACCTGGCACAGGATCGGGCCGCGCTCGGGGAAGTTGCGGCTCGGATCGTGCTTGACCACGTCGCCGTTGACGCGCACCAGTTGCGGGAAGCCCTGCGTGATCACGCCGAAATAGCCGCCGGCGATCTGGCTCGACAGCGCGACGAAGATGACGATGCGCGTGCGCGTGCCCGGCGTCGGCGGCGACTGCCCGCATGCGGCCTCGAAGGAAATCACCGGCACCGCGCGGCCGCTCCAATGAATCGTGCCGAGATACCACGGGGGTGCGCCTTCCATCTTTTCGGGCGCCTGCCACGTGACGACTTCGGCGACGCACGCGCGCGGCACGATCAGCCGCTCCTGCGCCAGCGGCACCAGCAGACTGTAGAGCTCGTGGGCGAGGACTTCATTCATGGATGACGCGCTCATGCACGGGACTCGCGACCGGGCGGCGGCGCCGCGGCTTTACGGCGCCGCGCTTCCACCAGCGGCTCGATCGCATCCAGCAGCTGATTTTCCTGGTAGGGCTTGCCGAGGTAGTCGTTGACGCCCAGCTCGATCGCGCGGGCGCGATGCTTCTCGCCGACGCGCGAGGTGATCATCACGATCGGAATGTCGGCGAGGCGGGCATCGGCGCGCACCTGCGACGCCAGCTCGTAACCGTCCATGCGCGGCATTTCGATGTCGAGCAGGATCACGTCCGGCAGGTGGTCCTGCAGGATCGACAGCGCGTCGACACCGTCCTTTGCGGTCATCACGCGCATGCCGTGACGCTCGAGCAGGCGCTGCGTCACGCGGCGCACGGTGATCGAATCGTCGACGACCAGCGCGAACGTGCGGCGGTCCTGCGTCGGACCCTCGACGGTGAGCTGCTTGCGGCCGCGCCATTCGGAGCGCACCAGGGCACCGAGGTCGAGAATGATGACGATGCGGCCGTCGCCGAGGATCGTCGCGCCGGCGATGCCGCGGATGCCGGCGATCTGCGGGCCGACGGACTTCACGACCATCTCGCGACTGCCGACCAGCTCGTCGGTCACGACCGCCGTCGAATGCTCGCCCGCGCGGATCAGGATCACCGGCATCGACACGTCCGCTTCCGGCAGCACAGAAGCCCCGCCGCCGACGAACGCGCCGAGGTGCTGGAAGCGGTACACCTGTTTGCCGTACGTGAACGTGGCCGAGTCCTCGGCGAGGTGCTTCTCCACTTCCGAGCGCGGCACGCGTGCGACGCCTTCGACAGAGGGCAGCGGCAGCGCGTACAGCTCTTCGCCGGTCCGCACGATCAGCGCCTGCGTGATCGCCAGGGTGAACGGCAGGCGGATCGTGAACTTCACGCCGAGCCCCGGCTGCGATTCCGTGAACAACGCGCCGCCGAGCTTCTTGATCTCGTTGACCACGACATCCATGCCGACGCCGCGACCGGCGTGCTGGGTGATGCTGCTCGCGGTGCTGAAGCCGGGTTCGAGGATCAGCTGCAACGCTTCCTCGTCGGACAGCACGCGGCCGGGATGCAGCAGGCCGCGCTCGCGCGCACGGGCGCGCACAGCGCTGACGTCGATGCCGCGGCCATCGTCCTCGAGCACGATGACCATTTCCGAGCCTTCGCGATGCAGGCCGACGCGGATCGTGCCGCTCTCGGGCTTGCCGCGCGCCACGCGCTCCTCGGGCGTCTCGATGCCGTGGACGACGGAATTGCGCAGCATGTGCTCGAACGGCGGCAGCATGCGCTCCAGCACCTGGCGATCCAGCTCGCCGGAGGCGCCGACCACGACCAGCTCCGCCTTCTTGTTCGTGTCCGTCGCGACCTGCCGCACGAGGCGGCTGAGACGTTGCACGTGACGCTGGAACGGCACCATGCGCGTGCGCATCAGGCCGTTCTGCAGCTCGGTGACCACGCGCGATTGCTGCAGCAACAGGTTCTGCGCCTCGCGCGTCAGGTTCTCGAGCAGTCCTTCGATGCTGCCGACGTCGCTGACCGACTCGGCGAATGCGCGCGACAGCTGCTGGATCGTCGAATAGCGATCGAGCTCCAGCGGATCGAAGTCGGCGCGGCCGGGATGCTCCTCTTCGTGACGGTGCAGGATCTGCGCCTCGGTCTCGAGCTCGAGCTTGCGCAGCTGTTCCTTCAGACGCGTGACCGTGCGGCCCAGCTCGGCGAGGTTGAACTCGATCGAGCTGACCTGCTGCTCGAGGCGCGAGCGGAAGATGCTGACTTCGCCGGCGTTGTTGAGCAGTGTGTCGAGCAGATCGGCATCGACGCGCGCGAATTCCTGCCGCTCCTGGACTTGCGGCTCGCGGCCCGGCAGCGCGGGCGCAGCGTGCTCCAGCACGATCTGTTCGGGCGCTTCTGGCGCGTCCGGAGGCAACTCGGGCTGTTGTGCGGCCATGTCGAGCGTCGCCTGCTCCGCGGCCTGCTGGCTTGGAGCGTGCTCTTCGACACGCACTGCTTCACGCGGCGCAGCGGCACCGAGCTCGTCGGCATCGAATTCGATGTCGAAATCGGTCTCGTCCAACGCCGGCGCCGCTTCCTCGGCTGCCTGCACGTGCGGTACTTCCGTCGTGAACGAATCCGTCAGGGTCGGCACGACGCCGGTGGCGCTGCCGAAGTCTTCCCGTGGCTCCGGTTCCGCGGCTGCTGCAGGCGCCGCAGCGGCAACCGGCGCGGCAAGCGGTGCTTGTCCGGCGAGCGCACGGATGCGGTTCAGCAGCTCATGCGCCGGCGGGCAACGCTCGCCGCGATTGACGATGTCGCGCATGCGATGCAGCTCGTCGAGGCTCGACTGGAACGCATCGAACACTTCGGGGGCGGCAGGCACGGTGCCAGCTTCGACGCCCTGCATGAGCGTCTCCAGCTCGTGGCTGAGATTGCCCATCGCGCGAATGCCCGCCATGCGCGCGCCGCCCTTGAGCGTGTGCACGACGCGCTTCAGCTCGAACACCAGCGCGGTGTTCGCGCGATCCTGCTTCCAGGACGTCAGCGCCTGATCGGCCGTCTCGAGCAGCTCAATGGCTTCCTCGCTGAAGATCGCTGCGACCTCGGGATCGAACTCGGTATCGTCTTCAGCGCTTGCCTCGACCGGCTGCGACGCGGCCATGACTGGCGCAGCCACAGCGACCGGCGGCGGCGCGGCGACCGGCGGACGCGCGACCACAGGCGGCGGTGCGACCGCCGACAACTCCGGACTGCGAACGGTGTCGGTGTCCTGTTCGGCGAGCACGTTCTCGACCATGGCAATGGGCGGCTCCTGCTCGAATGCCGAAGCGTCGATCTCGATCTCCACCGAAGCGTCGTCCGCGGCCTCCTCGACGACGATCCCGCCGGCTTGCCCGTTCTCGTCCTGGGGCGCCTCGTAGGTCAGCGAGGCGAGCACGTCGCCCTCTACCAGCGCGGGCTGCACGTTCGTCGGATCGCCGTCCGTCAGCGCCTGCTGCACGTTCGTCGGCGCCTCGTCCTCGAGCGCTTCGGACTTCGCGGTCGGATCGTCGTGGAACACCGGCCTCGGACGCATCATCGTCGGCGACATGTCGTGCGACGGCGAGCCCGACTCCATGACGGGTGCCGGCGGGAAGTTGTCGTAGCTCCAGTCGAGCATGCTGAGCGCGTTGGCGTCCGTCGGCTCCAGCTCGACGACGTCGACGCCGCCTTCCTCGGCGGACGCTGCAGACGCCGCGGGCGCTGCGGCCGCAACGGCCGGCGCGAGCGATGCGACCTGCATGGTCGACTCCACGGTTTCCGCGAGCCGTGAGATTTCGTCGTCGAGCGCGCGCTCCAGCTCGCCCAGGCGCGCGGCGATGCGCGGATGATCGAGGAAGAAGCCGGTGTTCTCGTCGATGTGATCGACCACTTGCTGGATCGCGGCGCTCGCGTCCTTCAGCACCGCGAGTCCCGCGGCCGGCATGCCGATCGAGTTGTCGTAGAGCTTGCGAACGTAGCGATTGAGCGGCTCGGCGATCTTGATGCCCTGGCGCGCACCGGCCGTCTTCGCAGTGCCGCTGAGCGTATGGCAGGAGCGATGCACGTCCTCAGTGATGACGTACGGCGGCGTCGCGAGATCGCACGCCGCGATGAACTCACGGAGCGTCGCGAGATGGCCCGCGGTTTCTTTGGCGTAGATCTCGTGCAGGCCTGGATCCATCTGCGCGGGCGCCGGCGTTATGTCCTGAGCGGGGGCCGTTTTTTTTTGCGGACTGGCGGGCGGAACCGACGGCAGCACCATGGTGGTCTGCGTGTGCGACGGCGTCGGCGTCTCCGGCGCGCGAGTCGGCGCCGCGGCTCGCGCCGACGGCGCGCTCGGGCGCACACCGGCGATGGTGTTGAGACCTTCGATGATGCGCGCGACGTTCGCCTGCGGCGCACGCGCCGTTTCCAGCTGTTCGACCAGCTCCGGCACGGCCGCGACCGCTTCGCGCAGCAGCGTCATCATTTCGGGGCTGCGCTCCAGCGTCTTGTTGATGACGCGGTTGAGCAGATTCTCGACCGACCACGCGAACTCGCCGATGAGCTGCGCGCCGACCATGCGGCCGCTGCCCTTGAGCGTATGGAAGGAGCGGCGCACGTTGACCAGCGAGTCCTGGTCCTGCGGATTCTCGTCCCACAGCGGGAACAGCCGCTTGAGCTTGGCGATCTCGTCCTTCGCCTCTTCGATGAAGAGCTCGAGGAATTCCGGGTCGATCTCGCGATCGAGCGCCTTGGGGGGCGGCACCGGCTGCGATGGCGGCCTGGCGATCGTACCGGACGGACGCACTGCATTCGCCTGATCCAGCACCGCGGTGGGCTCGTGCTCGGTCGGCAGGGTCGGCGACGCCACCGTCTGAGACTGCGACAGCGGCTCGATGACGACCGTGCGCGCGTGATCGGCCGTCTGCGGCAGGACCTCGGCGCGCGGGATCGGCTGCGCTTCGGCGAGGAAGCGCAGGCAGTTCTCCGCGTTGTCCAGCATGTACCACGGATCGGTGCGGCCGGCCTGCAGCGTCTCCATGTAGTACTCGACGGCGACGATCGCGTCGGCGAGCCGATCGACAGCTTCCTGCGGCAACGTCATGCCGTCGCTGCGCAACAGCTGCCCGAGTGCGCGATCGACGCCTTCCATGATCTCCACGACGCGCGTTTTGCCCAGCATCAGCAGGCCGGCGATCATGCCGCGCATCAGCTGCGGAATCTGCTCGACCGACTGCGCCTCGCGTGGCTTCTCGAACGACAGCGCGACCGCTTCCTTGATGCGCGCCATGTTGACGATGCACTCGCGCAGCACCGCCTCGGTGACCTGGCGAAACTCGATGTCTTCCGGACCGGCCGGCTTGGCCGGCGCACTGCTGCCGTCGCCACTCGGGACGATCATGCCGACCAGCTGCTCGTCGAGGCTGTCCTCGACCTTGATCAGCGTCGCGGCCATGCGCAGCAGCGTGCCTTCGCTCGCGCCCGAGCGCTGATTGACGATGGTCTGCAGGTCGGTGGTCTCGCCCTGCACCTTGTCGCGCAGGTCGCCGAGACCGAGCACGCCGAGCGTGTCGGCGATTTTCTTCAGCAACTCCAGCTGCGGCGCGAGCTCGTCGACCTGCGTGCCGCCCTGGCGCACGAAGATGTCGAGCGCGTCCTTCACGCGGCCGAGGTCTTCCTTGATCGCGGCGGCGACCGTCTTCATCAGCTTGACCGACGGCGCCGACAGGCTCTCGCGCGCCTGCTCGATGTGATCGTCGACCGGCAGCAGCTCGGTCAGGCGGAACGAAGCCCGGACTGCAGCGACGCGCGGCCCGGAGCTGCGCGCACGCGCCACGTAGTAAAGAAGATTGTTGAGCAGCTCGAGCGGCGGCGAATCGGCATAGCGGCCTTCGCCGTGCTCGTACAACCGCTTCATCTCGCGATCGGCGTGGCCGAGCAGGCGCTTGATCGACGCGCTGCCTTCGAGCCCACCTTCGCGCAACGCTTCGAGCACTGCGCCGACCACCCACCACAGCTGGAAGACCGGCTGCGTGGTCGCGACCTGCTCGAGCTTCTCGGCCGAGCGCGACAGGATCTCGAGGTTCTGGTCGACCCGCTCGCCCTTGATCCAGCCGAGCAGGCCGAGCTGGTAGCGAGTGCGCAGCTTGCGGGCCCACTGCCCGATCGTGAGCGCCTCGCCCGGCGCCGCCACCGGATTCGCCTGCTGATCCGAGCTGAGGTTCAGCAGCAGCAGTGTTCCTTCCGAGAGCAGCGCGTGGCCGCGCACGGCGCGCAGATCGTTCAGCAGCGGCAGTAATACGAGCGCCATGTCGCGCCCGCCGCTCATCACGCGTTCCAGGTAGGTCGGCAGCTGCACCATCGCGCGCATCAGCGCGTCGAGCCCCTCGGCGAGATGGCGCCGCTCGCCGAAGTTATCGATCAGGTAGCGCGCAACCTGGCCCATCTCCTCCGCGAGCAGCGCGGCGCCGTAGACCTCGGCGATGCGCAGCGCGCCATGGACCGAGCGCAGGTGCTCGCCGCACTTGCGCAGCAGCGCGACGTTGTCCTGCTGCTCGCCGAATGCTTCGAGAGCAGTCCGTGCGTCGTTCAGCTCGCTATTGAGCTCGCGCGCGACGATGTGCAGTGTTTGCGATGACAGCTCGGCCATGTCTTCTTAAGCCGTTCTCAGCTCGTCCGATGCGGGATTCAAGCGCTCAGGCCGCTGACTTTCTTCGGCGGCGCCGGCGGCGTCGCAGGACGAACCTGCGTGGCGGTCGCGGTGACCAGCGGCGGCGCGGCCGCTTTCTTGTTCGGATCAGCCAGCACTGAACTGCCCCCCGAGGCGCTGTCCGGCAGGCGGAAGCCGGCGACGGACTTGCGCAGCTGCGCCGACAGCTCGGCGAGCTTACCGACCGAGCCGGACGTCGCGGCGGAGTTCTCCGCGGTCTGCGAGCTGATCTCGCGCAGCACGCCCATGGTGCGCGAGATGTTCTGTGCGGCCGAGGCCTGCTGGCGCGAGCTCGCCGAAATGTTCTGCACCAGGCTCGCGATCTGATTCGAGACCTGCTCGATCTCTTCGAGCGCCGCGCCCGCGTTCTCGGCGAGCAGCGCACCGCCGACCACGTCGGTCGTGCTGCGCTCCATCGAGACCACCGCCTCGTTGGTGTCGGCCTGAATCGTGCGCACCAGCACTTCGATCTGCTTGGTCGCGTTGGCGGCGCGCTCCGCCAGGCGCTGCACTTCGTCGGCGACGACCGCGAAGCCGCGGCCGGCCTCGCCGGCCATCGAGGCCTGGATCGAGGCGTTCAGCGCCAGGATGTTGGTCTGCTCGGCGATGTCGTTGATCAGCTCGACGATGTTGCCGATCTCCTGCGAGCTCTCGCCGAGGCGCTTGATGCGTTTGGAGGTCTCCTGGATCGTCTCGCGGATCGCGTTCATGCCGTCGATCGTGCGGCGCACGGCCTCGCCGCCCTTGTGCGCGACGTCGACCGAGTGGCGCGCGACGTCCGCGGAACGCTCGGCGTTGCCTGAGACTTCCTCGGTCGACGCAGCCATGGCGGCGACGGACTCGGACGCGAGCGCAACCTGCTTCGACTGCGCCACCGACGCTTTCGCCAGGTGACCGGCAGATCCCTGCGTCTGCCGCGCCGAGGCGTCGAGCGAAACCGCAGATTCGGTGATCGTGGTCACCAGCTCGCGCAGCGCTTCGATCGCGTAGTTGATCGAGTCGGCGATCGCGCCGGTGATGTCTTCGGTCACCGTCGCCTGCACCGTGAGATCGCCGTCGGCCAGGCTCGACAGCTCGTCGAGGAGCCGCAAAATGGCTTCCTGGTTGCGCTCGTTCTTGCTCGCCTGCATCTCGAGCGTCTTGCGGATATTGCCGCTCATCGCATGCAGC
>DATEML010000288.1:0-15056 GCA_035275585.1 Steroidobacteraceae bacterium
AGCGCCTTGCCGCCGACGCGCCCGACGGTGGCGATGTCGCCCATCTTGGCGATGCCGACCACCAGGGTCGAGAACACCAGCGGCGCGATGATCATCTTGATGAGGCGCAGGAACGCGAACGGCAGCAATTCGACGCGCGCCGCGAATGCCTCCGCCGACCCCGAGAACGATGTATTGACGACGTAGCCGGCGACGATGCCGAGCACCAGGCCGATCAGGATGTAGCGGGTCAGGCGTGTCGACATCAATACTCCTGCAAGGTCAGCGCACCAGCGCCAGCAACGCGACGCCGGCGATGAGCCGGTACCACGCAAATACGGTGAAGCGATGCGTCTGGATGTAGGTCAGCAGCCATTTCACCGCGATGAAGGCCACGACCGCCGACACGATGAAGCCCACGCCGAGGTCGGTCCAGTGCTCCTGTGCGAGCTGATCGTGGCGGTAAAGGTTCAATAGCTCGTACGCCGTGGCCGCGAACATCGTCGGGATCGCCAGCAGGAACGAGAACTCCGCCGCCGCCGGCCGCGAGGTCATGCCCGCAAGCATCGCAGCGAACAGCGTCGCCGCGGAGCGTGACGTGCCGGGAAACACCGCGGCGACGATCTGCGCGATGCCGACCCAGTTCGCAACGCTCCACGTCAACTCCTCACTCTTCGGCTTGCGCTCCGTGTAGGCCTCGATCACGAAGATCGCGAGGCCGCCGACGACCATCGCCCAGGCGACCGGCGCCACGTTCTCCGGCAGCTCCAGTCCCATGAGCTTGGCCGCGAAACCGCCGATGACGGTGATGACGAACGCAGTCAGCAGCTTGAACAGATAACTACGATTGGCGGGCAGCGCGAGGTTCAAAGTCAGGTCCCACAGCCGCTGCCAGTAGATGGCGACGACGGCGAGGATCGCCCCCGCCTGGATGGCGACGGTGAACAGCTCCGAGCGCGGGCCGAGCCAATGCTGGGCGATCAGCAGGTGGCCGGTGCTGGAGATCGGCAGGAATTCGGTGATGCCCTCGATGACCCCGAGCAGAATGACCTGAAGCAGATTTTCCACGCGCCTACCATCGTTGCGGAAGCCAATCGGCCAATGATAGGCAAATCGGCGGCTCGCCGCTTCAGATCGAGCGCATCAACCCACCGTCGACGCGCAGGTTTTGCCCGGTGATGTAGGCCGCAGCCCCGGAAGCGAGGAAGGCAATCGTCGCAGCGATCTCTTCGCTGGTGCCGTAGCGCTGCATCGGCACGCTCTGCCGCCGCTCGTCGGTGGCCGGCAGGCTGTCGATCCAGCCGGGCAGGACATTGTTCATCCGAACGTTGTCGGCCGCGTACTGATCGGCGAACAGCTTCGTGAACGCGGCGAGTCCCGCCCGGAATATCGCCGACGTCGGGAACATCGGGCTGGGCTCGAAGGCCCAGGCCGTGGAGATGTTGATGATTGCGCCGCTGTGCTGGCGGACCATGATCGGCGTCACCAGGCGCGTCGCACGGATCACGTTCATGAGGTAGATGTCGAGGCCCTGATGCCACTGCTCATCGGTCAGCTCGAGAACCGCAGCGCGGGGGCCATGGCCGGCGCTGTTGACCAGGACGTCGATGCGACCCCAGCGGTCCATCGTCAGAGCGACGAGCCGCGCGAGATCGTCGCTCGACTGATTCGATCCCGTTACGCCGATGCCGCCGAGTTCGGCAGCGAGCGCCTCGCCCTTGCCCGACGCAGAGAGGACTGCGACCTCAAATCCATCCCGCGCCAGCTTGCGCGCGGCCGCGGCTCCCATGCCACTGCCGCCCGCAGTGACTAGAGCAACTTTCATCGATCACTTCGGCGCTTGGTTCGGGATGATCGTCACCGCGGGCGCATCCTCGAGATCCCTGACCGGAGCGCTGCTGCTGTTCTTGGGAGAGCGCCGGCCGTCCGATCGTTCGACGATGTGCGATCCGGTCGGTTTGTAGGTCTCCCGCTGAATCGGCTGCGTGGACGCGTCTTTCTTGACCGGCGTGCATGCGCACAAAGCGCCCGCGACGACGAGCACCGCCACTACGCCTTTGCCTGGCAATGAAACGGTCATGGCACATCTCCCTGCAACGACTGACCCTGGGTTCCCCGCCGGGATCGTAGCGCCGTCCCCCGGTTGAGCGCGAGGCCGCCGAGCAAAATCGCAAGGCTGAATACTACGACCGGCCAATTGCCGAGCCTGGCGTAAGGGGTCAGTCCGGTCCGAGGCTGAACGCTGCCAGTGAGCACGCCCGGCTGAAAGCGCGGCAGCGTCGATGTCACCCGGCCGTCCGGACCGATGATCGCAGAGATGCCGTCGTTCGCAGCGCGCAGCAGCGTGCGCCCGGCCTCGAGGGCGCGCATGCGGCTGATCTGCAGATGCTGACCTGCGGCCGTCGAATCGCCGAACCAGGCGTCGTTGGTAACGTTGACGAGCAACGTCGCCTCCTTGAGCACCTTGAGCTGATCCGACGCGTACGAGTCCTCGTAGCAGATCGTGACGCCGAGCTTCTGGCCTGCCGCATCGAGCGCCGGCTGCGAGTCGCCGCCCGCCTCGAAGCCGCTGTACGGCAGGTCCATGCCTTTGAGCCAGTCGCGCATGAACTCCGGGACCGGAAAGAATTCTGCGAGCGGCACGAGCCGGCGTTTCGCGTACCACTGCGGCTCGTCGCCGAGCGCGAGCACCGCGTTGTAGTAGACGTCGCGCCGCGGGTCGCGTCGCAGCTGCCCCAGTACCAGCGTCGAGCCGCGGCGCTTCGCGGCGTCCCATTGCGGGCCGAGGAAGCCGCCCAGGAACTCCACCGGCGCAGCCAGCGCCGACTCCGGCCACACGATGATCTTCGCGCCGAGGTGCGGCGCCGTGAGCGTGCCGTAGACCTCGAGGATGTGCTCGAACTGCGACTGATCCAGCTTCATTTCCTGCGGGATCGCACCCTGCACGATCGCGACCGTCACGGGCGTGCCAGTCGGCTGGGTCCATTCGCGACCCCACATCGCGAAGCCGAGGATCCACACGCCGACGACAGCGCCGCCGGCAATCATGCGTGCACGAGAGTTGCCGAACAGGAACGCGACGAGCGCGCCGGCCGAGAGCGCCACCGCAAAAGACACCGCATAGAGGCCGCCGAGCGGCGCGATGCCTGCGAGCGGCGCGTCGGTCTGCGTGTAGCCCAGCTGGAGCCACGGAAAGCCGCTGAGGAACCAGCCCCGGAACCACTCGACCAGTGCGATCGCGGACGGCAGCACCAGCAGCCAGCGCACTGGCCCTTGCACACGAATCCAGCGCGTGAGCACGTAGCCCAGCAGCGCCGTATACGTGCCCATGACCGCGGCGATCGTCACGATCACGAAAATCGTCAGCGCGATCGGCGCATGCCCGATCTCGTAGACGCTGTGATACAGCCAGTAGGTGCCGGCGAGAAAAGTCCCGGCCGTGAACAGAAAGCCGCTCCACGCCGCGCGACGCGGTGTCGCGTCGTGCCATACGGCGAAAAGATACGCAGTGGCCAGGATCGCGAGCGGCCACCAGCCGAAGGGTGCGAATGCGAACGAGACGGCAGCGCCGACCGGCAACGCCAGCCACGCCGCCCCGCGCGTCTGCAGGAAGCGCTTCACTCTTCCTTCGGCACGATGTCGCGCGGCGTGATGACGCGCAGCATGTCCAGGCGGCGACGGTCGGCGCGCAGCACCTTGAATTCCAGGCCGCCGAGCACGAACGACTCGCCGCGCCGCGGCAGCCGGCCGAGATAGTTCATCGCCAGGCCGCCGATCGTGTCGAACTCCTCGTCGCTGAACTCGGTGTTGAAGTAGCCGTTGAACTCATCGATGCGCGTCTGCGCCTTGACGGTGAACTGGCGCTCGCCTTCCTTGCGGATGTCGAGATCGTCCTCGACGTCGTACTCGTCGCCGATGTCGCCGACGATCTGCTCGAGCACGTCCTCGATCGTGACCAGGCCGGCGACGCCGCCGTACTCGTCGACGACGATCGCCATGTGATGATGGCTGACGCGGAACTCCTTGAGCAGCACGTTGAGGCGCTTGCTCTCCGGGATGAACACGACCGGGCGCAGCACTTCCTTGATGTCGAAGTCGTCGCGGCCGCCTTCGGCGAAATAGCGCAGCAGGTCCTTCGCGAGCAGGATGCCGACGACCTGGTCGCGGTCCTCGCCGATCACCGGGAAGCGCGAGTGCCCCGATTCGATCACGACCGGCAGGATGTCCTCCGGCGGGTCGTCGCGGTTGACGATCGTCATCTGCGAGCGCGCCACCATGATGTCGCGCACCTGCAGCTCGGCGACGCGCAGCACGCCTTCGAGCATTTCGAACGCGTCGGCGTTGATCAGGCCGCGCTGCCGCGCCTGCGACAGCGTCTCGATCAGGCCGTCGATGTCGCGCGGCTCGCCGCTTAGCGTGTCGGTGATCCGCCGCAGCCAGCGGCCGGTCGAACCTTGGTCTTCAGACATAGGGATTCGGCATTCCGAGTTGAGCCAGGATCTTCGTTTCGCGCGCTTCCATGCGCGCAGCGTCGCGGTCGTTCTCGTGATCGTAGCCGAGCAGGTGCAGGACGCCATGCACGACCATGTGCGCCCAGTGCGCCGCCGGCGGTTTGCCCTGCTCGCGCGCCTCGCGCGTCACGACCGGCGCGCAAATCGCCAGGTCGCCGAGCACCGGCGCCTCCGCCGCAAACGACAGCACGTTCGTCGGCTTGTCCTTGCCGCGCCACGTGCGGTTCAGCCTGCGACTCTCCGCCGCGCCGACCACACGAATCGTGAGCTCCGCCGGCTCGGGCCCGCGGCGCGCACTGCCGCCCGCGAACGCAGCGTTCGCCCAACGCGCAAAACTGCGCGCGTGCGGCACTCCAGCCCTGCTGGTTGCAATCTGCACAGTTACCATCAACTGTGTTCGCCCTTGTCGACACCGGAACGCTCGTACGCCTGCACGATGCGTTGCACGAGCGGATGACGCACGACGTCCTTCGACGTGAATTGCGTGAACGCAACGCCCTCCACGCCCGGCAGCACGTTCATCACGTGCCTGAGGCCGGAGAGCTGCTGCTTCGGCAGGTCGGTCTGCGTGATGTCGCCGGTCACGACCGCCTTCGAGCCGAAGCCCATGCGCGTCAGGAACATTTTCATCTGCTCGACCGAGGTGTTCTGCGCCTCGTCGAGAATGATGAACGAATCGTTGAGCGAGCGGCCGCGCATGAAGGCGAGCGGCGCGATCTCGATCACCTGCCGCTCGACCGCGCGTGCGACACGGTCGAAGCCCATCATGTCGTACAGCGCGTCGTACATCGGCCGCAGGTACGGATCGACTTTCTGCCCGATGTCGCCCGGCAGGAAGCCGAGGCGCTCGCCTGCTTCGACCGCCGGACGCACCAGCACGATGCGGCGCACGCGATCGGTCTGCAGCGCTTCGACCGCGCACGCGACGGCGAGATAGGTCTTGCCGGTGCCGGCGGGCCCGATGCCGAAAGTCAGATCGCAGGTGTGAATGTTCGCGAGGTACTGGCGCTGATTCGCGCCGCGGCCGCGCACGCCGCCGCGTTGCGTGTGGATCGTCACCTCGTCCGCGGCGCGCGTGACGACGATCGGCGCGGGCTCCATGCCCGCTTCCTGCACCGCGAGGTGCACGCGATCAGGTGTCAGCGATTCGCTTGCGGAGAGCTCGAACAGGTGCCGCAGTACGTGCTCGGCCATTACCGTCGCCTCGGGCGTGCCGGAGACCTCGACCCAGCCGCCGCGCCGGCGCACCTGCACGTTCAGGCGCTGCTCGACCTGCCGCAGATTCTCGTCCATCGGGCCGACGAAATTCGCGAGCCGCGCATTGTCGACCGGCTCGAACGCGAGATCGCGCGTTGCGATGGAAGCGCTCATGCAAGCCGGCCGCGCAGCGAGTTCGGCATTGCCTCCGTGATCAGGACATCGGCGAAGCGGTTGATCAACGCCTGTGGGCCGTCGAAGTTCACCCAGCGCATGTTCTCGGTGCGCCCGGCGAGCTGCTGCGCGTCTTTCTTGGACGGCCGCTCGACCAGCACGCGCTGCCGGGTTCCGACCATCGCGCGACTGATTGCCTGCGCCTGGCCATCGACCCGCGCTTGCAGCGCCGCGAGACGCTGCTGCTTCTCCTCGTGGGTCACGTCGTCGGGCAGCGAGGCGGCGGGCGTCCCCGGCCGGCGGCTGTAGATGAAGCTGAACGACTGGTCGAAGCCGACTTCCGCGATCAGGCTCATCGTGGACTCGAAGTCGCGCGGCGTTTCGCCGGGGAAGCCGACGATGAAGTCCGAGGACAGGCTGATGTCGGGCCGCACGGCGCGCAGCTTGCGGATCTTTTGCTTGTACTCGAGCGTGGTGTAGCCGCGCTTCATCGCCGCGAGAATCCGGTCCGAGCCCGACTGCACCGGCAGGTGCAGGTAGTTGGCGAGCTGCGGAATGTCGCGATACGCCTCGATCAGCGAGTCCTTGAACTCCACCGGATGCGAAGTCGTGAAGCGGATGCGCTCGATGCCGGACACTTCGGCGACGTAGTAAATCAGCGTGCCGAGATCGCACAGCGTGCCGTCCGCCATCGGGCCGTTGTACGCGTTGACGTTCTGGCCGAGCAGCGTGATCTCGCGCACGCCCTGGCGCGCGAGGCTGCGAATCTCCGTCATGACGGACTCGAACGGCCGGCTCACTTCCTCGCCGCGCGTATACGGCACGACGCAGAACGTGCAGTACTTGCTGCAGCCTTCCATGATCGACACGAACGCGGTTGCGCCCTCGGCGCGCGGCTCGGGCAGCGCGTCGAACTTCTCGATCTCGGGAAAGCTCACGTCGACGACGGAGCGGCCGGAGGTCTTGAGCTCGTCGATCATCTCCGGCAGGCGGTGCAGCGTCTGCGGCCCGAACACCAGGTCGACGTACGGTGCGCGCTTCGTGATGCCGTCGCCCTCCTGGCTCGCGACGCAGCCACCGACGCCGATCAGCAGGTGCGGCTTGGCCTTCTTCAACTGCTTCCAGCCGCCAAGCTGCGAGAACACCTTCTCCTGCGCCTTCTCGCGCACCGAGCAGGTGTTGAGCAGCAGCAGGTCGGCCTGCGCCGGATCGTCCGTCAGCTCGTAGCCCTGCGACTCCCGCAGCACGTCCACCATCTTGGCGGAGTCGTACTCGTTCATCTGGCAGCCGAAGGTGCGGATATAGAGGAGCGGCATGGGACGCTAAGAATAGACGATGCGGCGGGCGGCCGTTCCTCGACAAGAGGTCCAGCTATGTGCCCTAACCGCCTGATTTGACGAAATAACCGCTAGAAAGGAATGTCGTCGTCGAATTCGCCGCCGCCCGCCTCGTCCACGGGCGCCGTGGAGCGGTCCGTGCGGTCCTCGGCCGGAGCCTGACGGGACGCGCTGCGCGGCTCACGGGGCTCGCTGGAGGCCCCACCGCCGCCGCCGCGGCCACCCAACATCTGCATCTGGTCCGCGATGATCTCGGTCGTATAGCGGTCCTTGCCTTCCTTGTCCTGCCATTTGCGGGTGCGGATCTTGCCCTCGATGTAGACCTGCGAGCCCTTGCGCAGGTACTCCGCGGCGATTTCGCCCAACTTGTCGTACATGACGATGCTGTGCCACTCCGTGCGCTCCTGCATGTCGCCGGTCTGCTTGTCCTTCCAGGACTCGCTCGTGGCGACGCGGATGTTGGTCACCGCCTTGCCGCTCGGCATATAGCGCGTGTCGGGATCGGCCCCGAGATTCCCCACCAGGATGACTTTGTTGATGCCGCGCGCCATGACCGACCCCTCGTGAATTCAGGGGCGGGATTGTAGCGGGTGCGGGCCCGGCGGACAGGACGATTTCAGGCCGGACGGCCAATTTGCGTATATTGATCGGTCCCGAAACGCCCTCAACTTTGAGGCCCAATGCCTTCGATCCTCATCCGCGGCGCGCGGACCCACAACCTGCGCAATATCGACCTCGAGCTGCCGCGGGACCGCCTGATCGTGTTCACGGGCCTGTCCGGCTCGGGCAAGTCCTCGCTCGCGTTCGACACGATCTACGCGGAGGGCCAGCGCCGTTACGTGGAGTCGTTGTCGGCCTACGCGCGCCAGTTCCTGTCGATGATGGAAAAGCCCGACGTCGATTCCATCGAGGGCCTGTCGCCGGCGATTGCGATCGAGCAGAAGTCCACGTCGCACAACCCGCGTTCGACCGTAGGCACGGTGACGGAGATCTACGACCACCTGCGCCTGCTGTTCGCGCGCGTCGGAATTCCGCGCTGCCCGGACCACGGCCTCGACCTGCTGGCGCAGACGGTGAGCCAGATGGTGGATCAGGTGCTGCGCCTGCCGGAAGGCACGCCGATTCTGCTGCTCGCACCGCTGATCGATGCACGCAAGGGCGAGCACGCGCACGTGATCGAGCAACTGCGCGGCCAGGGCTTCGTGCGCGCGCGCATCGACGGGATCGTGGCCGAGCTCGAGACGCCGCCGAAGCTCGACCCGAAGAAGAAGCACACGATCGAAGCGGTCGTGGATCGGCTGAAAGTGCGCGCCGACGTGGGCCAGCGCCTCGCAGAGTCGTTCGAGACGGCGCTGCGCCTGTCGGACGGCGTGGCGCGGGTTGCCTTCATGGACGAGGCCAGGTCGAAGAAAGAGGCCGCGCGCGAAGAGCTGGTTTTCTCCGACAAGTTCGCCTGCCCGATCTGCGGCTACAGCCTGTCCGAGCTCGAGCCGCGGTTGTTCTCGTTCAACAATCCGGCGGGCGCGTGTCCGACGTGCTCGGGCCTCGGCGTGCAGCAGTTCTTCGATCCGGCGCGCGTCGTGCACCACACGCACCTGTCGCTCGCCGGCGGCGCGATTCGCGGCTGGGATCGCCGCAACGCGTACTACTTCGCGCTGGTGCAATCGCTCGCACGTCACTACAAGTTCGACGTCGAGGAGCCCTGGCAGGACCTGGCGCCGAAGAACCAGAAGGTGGTGCTGTACGGCAGCGGCGACGAGAAGATCGACTTTCGCTACGTCGACGCGCGCGGCGGCACGATGCGGCGTGCGCACAAATGGGAAGGAGTGATCCCGAACCTTGAGCGCCGCTATCGCGAAACCGAGTCGCTCGCGGTGCGCGAGGAGCTCGCCAAATATTTGAGCAACCAGCCGTGCCCCGAGTGCGGCGGCACGCGCCTCAATCGCGCGGCGCGCAACGTGTTCGTCGCGGAGCGCACGCTGCCCGACATCGCGAAACTCGCGGTCAGCGACGCGCTGAGCTTCAGCGACAGCCTGCGGCTCGAAGGCTGGCGCGGCGAGATCGCCGCGAAGATCGTCAAGGAGATCCACGAGCGGCTGCGATTCCTCAGCGACGTCGGCCTGGACTACCTGACGCTGGATCGCAGTGCCGACACGCTCTCCGGCGGGGAGGCGCAGCGCATCCGGCTCGCCAGCCAGATCGGCTCCGGCCTGGTCGGCGTGATGTACATCCTCGACGAGCCGTCGATCGGCCTGCACCAGCGCGACAACGACCGGCTGCTGCGCACGCTCAACCGCCTGCGCGACCTTGGCAACACCGTCATCGTCGTCGAGCACGACGAAGATGCGATCCGTCACGCCGACCACGTCGTCGACCTCGGACCCGGCGCCGGCGTGCATGGCGGACGCGTCATCGCGCAGGGCACGCCGGAGGACATCGCCGCCTGCGCGGACTCGATAACTGGGCAGTATCTCGCGGGATCTCGCGCGATCGCGATTCCGCCGATGCGCATACCGCGCCAGGACGATCGCTTCCTGCGCATCATCAACGCGCGCGGCAACAACCTCAGGAACGTCAGCGTCGACATCCCGCTCGGCGTGATGACGTGCGTCACCGGCGTTTCCGGCTCGGGCAAGTCGACGCTCGTGAACGACACGCTGTACCAGTTCGTCGCACGCAAGCTCAACGACGCGTCGACGGATCCGGCGCCGAACGACGGCGTCGAGGGCCTGGAGCACATCGACCGCGTGATCGACATCGACCAGAGTCCGATCGGCCGCACGCCGCGCTCCAATCCCGCGACCTACACCGGCCTGTTCACGCCGATCCGCGACATCTTTGCCGCCGTGCCGGAAGCGCGCGCACGCGGTTACGAGGCCGGCCGCTTCAGCTTCAACGTCAAGGGCGGCCGCTGCGAAGCTTGCCAGGGCGACGGCGTGATCAAAGTCGAGATGCACTTCCTGCCGGACGTGTACGTGCCGTGCGACGTCTGCAAGGGCCGCCGCTACAACCGCGAAACGCTCGAGATCCGCTACAAGGGCAAGAACATCAACGAAGTGCTGGAGATGACGGTCGAGGACGCGCTCGAGTTCTTCCGGCATGCGCCGGCGATTGCGCCGAAGCTGCAGACGTTGATGGACGTCGGCCTCTCGTACATCCGCCTCGGACAGAACGCGACGACGCTGTCGGGCGGCGAGGCGCAGCGCGTGAAGCTGGCGAAGGAGCTGTCGAAGCGCTCCACCGGACGCACGCTCTACATTCTCGACGAGCCGACGACCGGACTGCACTTCTACGACATCGAGCAGTTGCTCGGCGTTCTGCACCGGCTGCGCGACGAGGGCAACACGATCGTGGTGATCGAGCACAACCTCGACGTGATCAAGACGGCGGACTGGGTCATCGACCTCGGGCCGGAGGGCGGTGCCGGCGGCGGCACGATCGTCGCGACGGGCACGCCGGAAGACATCGCAGCGAACGAGCGCTCGTATACCGGGCAGTACCTGCGGCCGGTGCTGCAGCGAAAGGTGACAGCGCAGCGAAAGAAGCGGGCGACGGGGTAAGTGACGAAGTGACGTGAGTGACGAAGTGACGCGGAATCTTCGTCACGCCGTCACTCTCGTCACTTTCCTCCGGGTCTCGGCTTGCCCGACGCGAACACCTGGTGCACTTCGCCCTGCGAGATCGACTCTTTGAACTTGCCGCCCGTGTAGCCGCCGACGATCGCACGCCAGAACGCCACCGCCGGCTTGTTGTAGACGAACTCGACGATCTCCCACGTTCCGGCGAAGCGATTGAAGATCAGCGCGGCGGCGTCGCGGCCGATGCCGAGGCGACGCGAGCGCGGCGTGATGAAGAAATCGGCCATGCGGAAGTCGACCTGCGCCCGCTGATGACGCGGCGGACGGCTCACCAGCGCAAAGCCTGCGGGCTTGTCGTTCTTCAGGATGACCAGCGGGTGGGAGGTATCGTCGGCGAACCAACGCGCCATGAGCTCCTGCTCGCGCTCGCCGTACTCGCCGCGCGCCGGGAACATCCCGGTGTTCATGCTCTGCTGCGAGAGATCCTCGAGATATTCGGGATACTGCGCCTGGATCCAGGTGCGATCCTGCGGAGAGTTCTGCGCGTCGCGGATGCTGACTGTCACGGCCCACCTCCCAGGGGAACCTCCGCGGTGGGGGACACCGGGCGGGGACTCCCGCCCGGTATCCTAGCTCGACGATTGCTCGTCGATATCAGGACGATTACTGCTGCGGCGGCTGAGCCGGCTGATCCGCAGGCGGCGTCTCGGCGGGCGGAGCAGCGGCATCGCCAGCAGCGCTGGCAGCGTCGCCAGCAGCCTGCTGCGCGTCGCCGGCAGCTTCCTGAGCCTGACCAGCAGCGTCGCTAGCCGTTGCAGCTGCGTCCTGCGCAGCCTCGGCGGGCTCTTCCTTCTTCGCGCACGCAGCCAACGACAGCGACAGCGCGATAGCGGCGAGAATCATTTTTGTGTTCATGAGAATGATCACCCCGAATGTGACTGATGAAGGTGGACAGTGACTGCAACTTGGGAGACAGTTCGACAGTTCCCTCGTTGCTTGCCGCGCGGAATTCTAGTGTGTTTGCGCCGCGTTTTGAACCTGGAAATTCCAGTGTTTCGTGCGTTGTGTGCACGCGGCGACATTGACGAAACATTGACATGACGAAACGTTGACATCTCGACGAGGCCCCACGGCCATGCTCGCTTCACTCTTCGACGATCACGTCCGCATCCAGCGTCAGCGCACCGACGAGGCGATGGCGACCTGCAGTTTCGACACGCTCGCGATCCACGCGGGCAGTCCGCATATGCTGTTCCTCGACGATCATCCGTATCCGTTCAAGCCGAATCCGCATTTCAAGTTGTGGGTGCCGCTCGAAGGTGCCGTCGATTGCTGGCTCCTGTATCGGCCCGGCGAGAAGCTGCGGCTGATCTTTCTGCAGCCGGCCGACTACTGGCACAAGCCGCCCTCGCTGCCGACCGGCTTCTGGACGCGGCACTTCCAGATCGAGGTGATTCGCGAGCCGGGAGAAGCGCGACGTCATCTGACCCACTTGGGACGCTGCGCGTTCATTGGCGAATGGCAGGAGCCGTTTGCGGACTGGGGCTTCGCGGAGAGCAACCCGGAAGAACTGCTGCACCGGCTGCACTATCCGCGCGCGATCAAGACCGAATACGAGCTCGAGTGCATGCGCCACGCTTCGCACGCCGCCGCGCGCGGGCACGTGGCAGCCGAAGCTGCATTCCGTGCGGGAAAGTCGGAGTACAAAATTCACATGGCGTACGTGCGCGCCACGGGGCACACGGAAAGGGACCTGCCCTACTCGAACATCGTGGCGCTCAACACGAACGCCTCGGTGCTGCACTATCAGCACCAGGAACGCGAGGCGCCGGCGCAGCACTACTCGTTCCTGATCGATGCCGGCGCGCAGTTCCATACGTACGCGGCCGACGTCACCCGGACGTACGCTGCCGCCGATGGCGACTTCGCCGCGCTCATCGCCGGCATGGAGTCGCTGCAACTGCATCTGTGCGCGCAGGTTCGCAGCGGCGTCGACTACGCGAGGATTCACCTCGATGCGCACATGCGCATCGCCGCTCTGCTGCATGAAGCAGGCGTCATCACGCTGTCGGCTGCGGATGCGGTGACGAGCGGCCTGTCGGGCGTGTTCTTCCCGCACGGCGTCGGTCACCTGCTCGGCCTGCAAGTGCACGACGTCGCGGGCTTCAGCGTCGACGCGACCGGCAAGCGCAAGGCCGCTCCGCCGGGCCATCCGTACCTGCGGCTCACGCGCACGCTCGAACCCGGCTTCGTCGTGACGATCGAGCCCGGTCTCTACTTCATCGACATGCTGCTCGAGGAAGCACGCAAGGGCGCGCACGGCCGGCACATCGCCTGGCGCCGGGTCGAGGAATTCCGGCCCTACGGCGGAATCCGCGTCGAAGACAACGTCGCCTGCACCGCCGACGCGCCGGAGAACCTCACGCGCAACGCATTCGCCGCGCTCGCGTAGCGAGCCGCTAGCGCTGCTTCAGCAGATCGCGAATCTCTTCCAGCAGCACTTCCTGCCGCGGCGGAGCGGCCGGCGGCGCAGGCTTTGCCTCTTCCTTGCGGCGCAGGGCGTTGATCCCCTTGACGATCATGAAGATCGCAAACGCGACGATGATGAAATCGAACAGCGCCTGCAGGAACACGCCATAGCGGATCGTGACTGCCTCGGCGCCTTCCAGCATCGGCGGTAGCGTTACCGCCAGCTTCGTGAAATCCACGCCGCCGATGATGTAGCCGAGCGGCGGGGTGACCACGTCGCTGACCAGCGAGCTGACGATCTTGCCGAACGCAGCGCCGATGATGATGCCGACTGCCATGTCGACGACGTTGCCCTTGACCGCAAATTCGCGGAATTCTTTTACGATGCTCATCGCAGGCCCCTTTCAGGTCAGTCGGTTGATGCCATTGTAGGCGGCGACGCGATACGCCTCCGCCATCGTCGGATAGTTGAACGTCGTGCCGGTGAAATAGCGGATGTCGTTGATGTCCGCGCTCGCCATCACGGTCTGGCCGATGTGCACGATCTCGGAGGCGCCGTCGCCGAAACAGTGCACGCCGAGCACCGCCATGGTCTCCGCGTGGAAGATGATCTTGAGCATGCCGACGCGCTCCTCGGTCATCTGCGCGCGCGCCAGGTTCTTGAACGCACAGTGGCCGACCTCGTACGGCACTTTCGCCTCCTGCAGCTCGCGCTCGCTGCGGCCGATCGAGGAAATCTCCGGGATCGTATAGATCCCGCTCGGGATCATCTCCAGCCGATGCGGCGCGATGTTCGGATCGAGAATGTGCGCGACCGCGTGCGAGCCCTGCACATACGCTGCGCTCGCCAGCGCCGGCGGACCGACGATGTCGCCGACGGCATAAATGTGCGGCACCGCTGTCTGGTATTGACGGTCGACTGCGATCTGGCCGCGCTGATTGCTGCTGAGTCCGGCGTTCTCCAGCTTGAGTGCATTGGAGTTGCCAGTGCGGCCATTCGCCCACAGCAGCACATCGGACTTGATCTTGCGGCCCGACTCCAGGTGCAGCACCACGTCGCGCTCGCGCGCTTCGAGCTCCTTGAACTGCTCGTTGTGACGGATCACGCAGCCCTGCTCGCGCAAGTGGTAGGACAGCGCCTCGGCGATCTCGTCGTCGAGGAACGAGAGCAGCCGGTCCTGCGTGTTGACCAGCGTCACCTTGACGCCGAGGTTCACGAAGATGGAGGCGTACTCGCACCCGATGACGCCGGCGCCGTAGATCGTGACCGAGAACGGATGCTGGCCGTAGTGCAGGATCGTGTCGCTGTCGCGGACTCGATCGTGCGTGAAATCGAGCTCGGGCGGGTGATACGGCCGCGAGCCCGCGGCGATCACGACGTACTTGCCGGCGACTCGCACCGGTTTGCCGTTCGCGGGCTGGACTTCGAGCGTGTGCGGGTCGACGAACGACGCTTCGCCGGAATACAGCGGCACGCGGTTGCGCTCGTAGAAGCGATGGCGCGTGGCGACCTGCGTCTCGATCACCTTGTTCGCCGACGACAGCAGCTGCGGATAGGTCAGGCTCGAAGACTCGCTGAACTCGCTCAGCAGCGGATTGCGCCGCACGTCGTGCAGGATCTTCGCGGCGTGGCGCAGCGCCTTGCTCGGGATCGTGCCCCAGTGGGTCGTGCCGCCGCCGACTTCGTAATAGCGCTCGACCACCGCGACGCTCTTGTGATGCTTGGCGGCGGTCATGGCGGCGCCCTCGCCCGCCGGACCGGTGCCGATGACGACTACGTCGAATTGTTCCATGGGGCGCGATGATACCGA
>DATEML010000289.1:0-8092 GCA_035275585.1 Steroidobacteraceae bacterium
TCTGGCGGAGAGGGTGGGATTCGAACCCACGTACACCGGTGAAGATGTAACTGGAATTCCAGTCCAGCGCCTTCGACCGCTCGGCCACCTCTCCGTTTCCGGTGGCGCAGGTTACAGGCCCGGTGCCCGTCAGGCAAACCCGATACCGGCCGACTGGATCGCCTGCAGCACCGGGGCGTGAAACTGCTTCGACAGCGGCACGAGCGGCAGCCGGATGCCATCCTGAATCAGGCCGAGGCGGGCGACGGCCCACTTGACCGGGATCGGGTTCGTTTCGAGGAACATCGCTTTGTGCAGGCGCTGCATCTGCGCATCGAGCTTGCGCGCCAGCTCCCGATTGCCGGCGAGTGCAGCGTCGATGACATTGCGAACCTGACGCGGCGCGACGTTGGCGCTCACCGACACGACGCCCTGGTAGCCGGCCAGCACGCACTCGCACGCGAGATCGTCGTCGCCGCTGAGCAGCGCCAGGCGCCCACCGACGCGTGCGAAGTGTTCGCGATTGCGCTCCAGCGAGCCTGCTTCCTTGATCCCGACGATGCTCGGCACCGCCATGGCGAGTCGCTCGACCGTTTCCGGCTTGAGGTCGCAACCGGTACGGCTCGGCACGTTGTACAGGACGATCGGTATCGAGACGTGCTCGGCGACTGCCTTGTAGTGCTGATACAGGCCCTCCTGCGTCGGCTTGTTGTAGTACGGCGTCACCATCAGGCAGGCGTCCGCGCCCGCGTCCTTCGCTAGCTGCGTCAGCTCGATGGCCTCGCGCGTCGAGTTCGCGCCGGTGCCGGCGATGACCGGGATCCGCTTGGCAGCGCGTCGTACCACTGTGCGCACTACGTCGATGTGCTCCTCGACGCTCAGCGTCGGCGATTCGCCGGTCGTGCCGACCGCGACGATGCCGTTGGTGCCGTTGGCGACGTGGAATTCGACCAGCCGAGCGAGGGCTTCGTGATCGACCGCGCCGTCCACCTGCATGGGCGTGACGAGCGCCACGATACTGCCGCTGAACATGGAGATCCTTGGGAAAATCCTGGGGTTCGGGGGTGCCCGGATCGTACTGGCCGCGAGCGGCGCGGTGCAAGGCGCAAGGGGTAAAAATCAGCCTCGCCGGCACGTTTTCACCCGGGGGCCGAGCCTGTAGACTTGCGCCCCCCGCTTAGTCTTTCCCGCTCTCCCATTCGATGCAATTCATCGTCATCAGCGCACTCGGCAGCGACCGGACCGGCCTCGTCTACGACCTCACGCGCATCGTGCTCGACTGCAACGGCAACATCGTCGACAGTCGCATGACGGCGCTCGGCAGCGAGTTTGCGATGCTGTTGCTGGTGTCCGGCAACTGGCACACGCTCGCCAAGCTCGAAACCGAGCTGAAGAAGCTCGGCGACTCCACCGGCGTGACGATCAGCGTGCGCCGCACCGAGCCGCGCGCGGCCCGCCCCGACGTCGTGACCTACTCGGTCGACGTGGTGTCGCTCGACCAGCCCGGCATCGTGCACAACCTGGCGGGATTCTTCAGCTCGCGCGGTATCGACATCGCGGAGCTCAGCACGCGCAGCTACGCCGCCGCGCACACCGGCGCGCCGATGTTCTCGGTGCAGATGGTGGTGCACATCCCTGCCAAGATCCACATCGCGGCGCTGCGCGAGGAATTCATGGATCTGTGCGACCAGCTGAACCTCGATGCAATCCTCGAACCGGTGAAGGCATGACCGTCTCCCTGAACAAGAAAGTCCCCGCATTCAGCCGCCCGACGACCGGCGGCAACACCTGGAAGCTGAGCGACGCCGCCGGCAAGAAGCTCGTGCTGTATTTCTACCCCAAGGACAACACCACGGGCTGCACGCTGGAAGGCAAGGCGTTCAGCGATCTGCACGCCGCGTTCAAGAAGGCCGGCACGCTCGTGCTCGGCGTATCGCCGGACAGTGTCGCTTCGCACGAGAAGTTCAAGGACAAGATGTCGTTCCCGTTCGACCTGCTGTCCGACGAGGACAAGAAGGTGTGCGAGATGTTCGACGTGTGGAAAGAGAAGAGCATGTACGGCCGCAAGTACATGGGCGTGGAGCGCAGCACGTTCCTGATCGACGGCGGCGGCGTCCTGCGGCAGGAATGGCGCAAGGTGAAGGTGCCGGGCCACGCCGACGAAGTTCTCGCCGCAGCGAAGGCGCTGTAACGCCATGCCCAGAGGCGAACTACCCGAGACCCGGCGCGGGCGCGCGACTTCGCGCGATCGTCAGCAGCGCCGCATCTTCGTGCTCGATACCAACGTGCTGATGCACGATCCGACGGCGATCTTCCGCTTCGACGAGCACGACATCTACATCCCGATGATCGTGCTGGAAGAGCTCGACGCCGGAAAGAAAGGCTTGTCCGAGGCCGCGCGCAACGTGCGCCAGGTGAGCCGCTTCCTCGATGAGCTGATGGCGAGCGCCACGAAGGCGCAGATCGATCGCGGCCTCGAGCTGCCGGCCGCGAAATACATGAACGGCGGCACCAAGAAGCAGCCTGCGAGCGGCCGTCTGTTCTTCCAGACGAAGGCGCTGATCGGCGGTTTGCCGGACACGCTGCCCGGCCACGGCGCGGACAATGCGATCCTCGGCCAGACCCTCGCGCTCAAGGAAGAGTTTCCGGATGCGCGCATCACGCTGGTGTCGAAGGACATCAACCTGCGCATCAAGGCGGCGATCATCGGCGTGCACGCCGAGGACTACTCCAGCGACAAGACGATCGAGGACGCCGATCTGCTCTATACCGGCGTGCAGGAGCTGCCGGCGAACTTCTGGGAGCGCCACGGCAAGAACATCAACTCGTGGCAGGAGCACTCGCGCACGTTCTATCGCGTGCAGGGGCCGATGGTGCGCGAGTGGCACGTCAACCAGTTCCTGTACCAGAAGGACTCGAACGGCCTGGAAGCGCTGGTGCGCAACATCGACGGCAACGGCGCGGTGATGGAGCTGGTGCGCGACTACCGCAACGAGCGGCACAGCACCTGGGGCATCACGGCGCGCAATCGCGAGCAGAACTTCGCGCTCAACCTGCTGCTCGACCCGGAGATCGACTTCGTGACGATCCTCGGCCCGGCCGGCACCGGCAAGACGCTGCTGACGCTGGCGGCGGGGCTGGCGCAGACGCTGGAGAGCAACCGCTACAGCGAAATCATCATGACGCGCGTGACGATCCCGCTCGGCGAGGACATCGGCTTCCTGCCCGGCACCGAGGAAGAGAAGATGGAGCCGTGGATGGGCGCGTTGATGGACAACCTGGAAGTGCTGACGCAGAGCCAGGAAGGCGGCAACTGGGGTCGCGCCGCGACCAACGACCTGCTGCGCAACCGGATCAAGATCCGCTCGCTGAACTTCATGCGCGGCCGCACCTTCCTCAACCGCTTCCTGATCCTCGATGAGGCGCAGAATCTCACGCCGAAGCAGATGAAGGCGCTCGTGACGCGCGCCGGGCCGGGGACGAAGCTCGTATGCCTCGGCAACATCGCGCAGATCGACACGCCGTACCTGACGGAGACGACGTCGGGCCTGACTTACGTCGTCAACCGCTTCCGCGGCTGGGCGCACTCGGGGCACATCACGCTGGTGCGCGGCGAGCGGTCGAGGTTGGCGGACTACGCGTCCGATATCCTTTAATGCCCAAACGTAAGCAGCAGGCTCTCGCGCAACTGGGTCACCGCGTGGCCTGGCCGGAGTCGCCGGACGAGGCGGTCCTGGAGCGCGTGCCGAATCCGCACCCGGACAAGGTGTACCTGGCGCGCTTCACTGCACCGGAATTCACCTCGCTGTGCCCGGTCACCGGCCAGCCCGACTTCGCTCATCTGGTCATCGACTACGTGCCGCGGCGCTGGCTGGTCGAGAGCAAGTCGCTGAAGCTGTATCTCGGCTCGTTCCGTAACCACGGCGCGTTCCACGAGGACTGCACGCTGGCGGTCGCCAGCCGCCTCGTCGACTTTCTGAAGCCGCGCTGGCTGCGCATCGGCGGCTATTGGTATCCGCGCGGCGGCATGCCAATCGACGTCTTCTGGCAGTCCGGAAAGCCCCCGGCAGACCTCTGGATCCCGGATCAGGGCGTCGCGCCCTACAGAGGGCGGGGCTGAGCGCTTCCTGCTAATATCGCCCGCCTTTCAATCGATAGGCGACGCCCCCACTGTCCCAACTATGGCGGCTCGCGTCGGTTTCTCCGCGACGATCAGCCGCGAATCCCGCCAGGCCCGGAAGGGAGCAACGGTAACGGTGATATCGGGCGCCGGAGAGGTGCCGGCGCGGGCCGCCTCCAATTAGACTTCGCTGCATGTCCTATCTCGCACTCGCACGCAAGTGGCGGCCACGCAATTTCAGTGAGCTGGCCGGCCAGGAACACGTCATGCGCGCGCTCGTCAACGCGCTCGAGACCGGCCGCGTGCATCACGCTTTCCTGTTCACGGGCACGCGCGGTGTAGGCAAAACGACCATCGCGCGCATCCTGGCGAAGTCGCTGAATTGCGAGACCGGCGTGACGCCGACGCCGTGCGGCAAATGCAGCGCGTGCCGCGAGATCGACGAAGGGCGCTTCGTCGACCTGATCGAAGTGGACGCCGCCTCGCGCACGAAAGTGGATGACACACGCGAGCTGCTCGACAACGTGCAGTACTCGCCGGCCCGCGGCCGCTACAAGGTGTACCTCATCGACGAAGTCCACATGCTGTCGACGCATTCCTTCAATGCGCTGCTCAAGACGCTGGAAGAGCCGCCGCCGCACGTGAAGTTCCTGCTCGCGACCACGGATCCGCAGAAGCTGCCGGTCACCGTCCTGTCGCGCTGCCTGCAGTTCAATCTGAAGCGCTTTCCGCCGGGCCTGATCTACAAGCGCCTCACCGAGATCGCGCAGGCGGAACAGCTCGATTTCGAGGCCGATGCATTGCGGCTCGTGGCGCGCTCCGCCGAGGGCAGCATGCGCGACGCGCTGAGCCTGCTCGATCAGGTGATCGCTTTCGGCGGCACGAAGCTGACGGCGGCCGACACGCGCCTGATGCTCGGGACGCTCGATCGCGCGCAGGTGTTCGATATCGTCGAGGCGCTGGTCGCGCGCGATGCGAAGAAGGTGCTCGCGTGCGTCGAACAGCTCGACGAGCGCGCGCCGGACTATCGCGAAGTGCTCGCCGATCTCGCAGCCGTTCTGCAGAAGCTGGCGTTGCTGCAGGCCGTGCCGGACCTGCAGCTCGACGAAGCCGAGGATATCGAGACGTACCAGCGGCTCGCCGGCGCGCTGAGCCCGGAGGACGCGCAGCTCTTCTATCAGATCGCGATCGTCGGCCGGCGCGACCTGGAGCTTGCGCCGGATGTGCGCGGCGGCTTCGAAATGGTTCTGCTGCGCATGTTGGCGTTCAGCGTGGCCGAAGGCGCGCAGGCGCAGCCTGCGAAGCCGACGCCGCCGGTCAAAGCGTCTGCCGCAGCTCCCTCGACAGCGCCGTCGACGCCTGCGAAACCGGCGGCCGCTGCGCCCGCCACGAGCGATTGGCCGGCGATGGTCGCGCAGATGAATCTGCAGGGCATGGTGAAGGAGCTTGCTGCGCACACCACCTTGGTCGGCAGGCAAGGCAACAAGGTGCAGCTCGTGCTCGACGCCGACGGTGAGCATTTCCGCCGGCCGCAGCTCGAAGAGAAGCTGACGCAGGCATTGAGCGCGTATTTCGGCGAGCCGGTGCGGCTCGAATTGTCAGTCGCGGATCGCGCGCTGGATACGCTGGCGCGCCAGCAGAAGGCTGCCGCAGACGACCGCGTGCAGCAGGCGAGGGCGGCGATCGAGAACGATCCGAACGTGCGTGCGATGCGCGACATGTTCGGCGCCACCGTGCAACCCGACTCCGTGCGCCCGACCGAATGATTTCGTCCCTGGAGCGTCCATGAAAGGCAACATCGGCAACATGATGAAACAGGCGCAGCAGATGCAGGCCAATCTGCAGCGCGCGCAGGCGGAGATCGCGTCCCTCGAAGTCACGGGCGAGTCGGGCGGCGGCATGGCCAAGGTTACGATGACCGGCAAGCACGAAGTGCGTCGGGTGGCGCTCGATCCATCGATCGTCAGCAGCGACGACAAGGACATGCTGGAAGACCTGATCGCCGCAGCCATCAATGACGCCGTGCAGAAGGTCGAGCGCGTGACGCAGGAGAAGATGCAGAGCGTCATGGGCGGCATGCAGCTGCCGCCGGGCATGAAGATGCCGTTCTAGATGATCTACCCGCCGTCCCTGGTGCGCCTGATCGAAGCGTTGCGCTGCCTGCCCGGCGTCGGGCCGAAGTCGGCGCAGCGGATGGCGTTCCATCTGCTGGAGAAGGATCGCAACGGCGCGGGCTCGCTCGCCGAAGCGCTGCAGAAAGCAGTCGAGGGCGTCGGCCGCTGCAAGCGCTGCCGCATGTTCGCCGACGCCGAGCTGTGCCCGATCTGCTCGACTGCGTCGCGCGATGAATCGCTGCTGTGCGTGGTCGAGTCGCCCGCCGATGTCGCCGCGATCGAGCAATCGGGCAGCTATCGGGGCACGTACTTCGTGCTGATGGGCCATCTGTCGCCGCTCGACGGCATCGGTCCCGACGAGCTCGGATTCGCGCAGCTCGAAGCGCTGCTCGCGGAGGGCAGCGTAAAAGAAGCGATCCTCGCGACGAACACCACGGTTGAAGGCGATGCGACCGCGCATGTGATCGCAGAGCTCGCGCAGCGTCACAAAATAAAATCGAGCCGCATCGCGCACGGCGTGCCGGTCGGCGGCGAGCTCGAATACGTCGACGGTGGCACGCTTGCGCACGCACTCGCCGGCCGTCACGTGCTGAGCGGCTGAGCCGGATTTACACCCTACAGCGTCTTACAGCCTGGAACTTTGCGGGCAGCTCCGCGTCATGGTGCGACCCATTTCCACGGGTCGCATTGAAGAGGGATCCTCACATGACGCGGTTCATTTTCTCAGTCGCAGTTCTGGCTTCTTCCGTGGCAACGACCAGCATGGCGGCGCCCGCCGGCCTCCACTATCGGCTGACGCAGATCGCCCCCGATACGCCGGCATCGACCCTCCTCGCATTCGATCTCGACAATCGCGGTCAGGTCGTCGGCAACATTCAGGACGTCAACGGCCGCGCGCGGCCTTTCACGTGGCGCAATGGAACACTGACCGACCTCAGCTCGCTCGTCGCCAACGGGTCGCCGGAATCGCGGGCGATTGGCCTCAACGATCACGGCGACATCGTAGGGTTCTTCCTCGAGACGCAGAACTTCACGGGTGTGACCTTCCTGCTGAGTCGCAAGGGAGAGGTCACGCACATCGATGGCTTGCCGGGCGCGACGGACACCGGCCCTCAGGACATCAACGATCGCGGACAGATCCTTGCGTCGTCCTCGTTCGAAGACGGGACGTCACAGTCATTCATCTCGGAGGACGGCAACGCGATGCCGCTACCGCCGCTCGCCGGCGATGCGAGCGCCGCAGCCGCGGCGCTCAATGAGCGCGGCGAGGCAGTTGGCACGAGCGCCGGAGCCACGAGCCACGTCGTCATCTGGGAGGAGGGTGCGCCAGTCGATCTGAAGATCGCGGGCGGCATTCCGCGCGACGTCAACGATCGAGAGCAGGTCGTGGGCACTGTGCAGAGGCGCGGCTTCCTGTGGGAGCGCGGGACTCTCACGCAATTGCCGACGTTCGAGGGCGCGGTGATCACTCAGGCGGTCAGCATCAACAATGCCGGGGAGGTTGTCGGTGAGTCGGACCTGCCAAACGGACCGCTGGCGACGCTGTGGGAGGACGAGCAGGCATTGGATCTCAACGACCTCATTCGCACCGGCGATCCGCAGCAGCCGTTCGTGCACCTGGAAAGCGCGCAGTCGATCAACGATCACGGCGCGATTGTCGCAGCGGGCCGGGATTCGCGATTCCCGAACGAGCTGCGCACGTACCTGCTCACGCCCGTGCACTGAGCAGGCGGATCGCGCATCAGCGACGTCGCTCGTACTCCGGTGCGAGGCCGCGCATGATGTTCACGAGACGCTTGTAGCTCTCGTAGCGCCGCGGCGGAAGCCGGTTGGCAGCAACCGCTTCCGTCACGGCGCAGCCGGGTTCGCGCAAATGCAG